>JBJXGR010000213.1:0-52314 GCA_046160045.1 Bryobacteraceae bacterium | reverse complement strand
CTTTCTTCATAGACGGAACCGGCGCCTGAATCCCAGCACCACCAGGGCGCCGGTAACCATCATCCAGGTTCCGGGTTCCGGGTTTGCGATCACCTCGATGGTCATCGAGCCGTAGAAGTCGCCCCCCCTGTAGTTGGGAACGTTGTTAAAGCCCTCAACGAAGTCCCCGATTCTCACGCTGGGTGGGTTCCAAATGAACTCGCTCATGGTCGCCACGACTCCCGACCTGTGAAAATGAAGAGCATTGGCACCGTTGACCGTTCCCGTTGCGTTCAGATCCAGGGTGACGCCGCCATTGGCGAATGGGGCTTCGATAGAACCCGTGTAGTTGAAGGCCGAAATCTCGGGCGTCGCCCAATTGTCAAAAAACAGGTTGACGCCAACGAAGCCGTTCTCGGATTCGACCCCTGGCTCTCCGAAGATGGACAGATGGTAGATGCCCGGGGTAAGTTCAATGTTCAGTCCAGTCCCCGCGCCGTCGCCTGCGTTCAGCCAGTTCGAGTTCGAGTCCTGAACATAGAGGTTGAATACTGCATCGCCACCGACGGTGTTCCAGGCAACCCCGGTGTAATCGTGGTCGCCAGTCTCTGTGGCGTTAAACAGCACAACTCCCGTCAGAACGGGAGCCGCTGAAGCGCGTGCCGCGATTCCAGCGATCGAAAGAAGAACGAACAACAGTTTGGTGATTGACATCTCGTGCCTCAATTCGTTGTGTGTACCTGGTTCATCCCTTCGTCGTTCCAGAAGGGGACCGCTAGTATTTCGTGAAAGCGATGCAAATCAATCCGGTGCTCGATCTCACACTCCGCGACGAATCCAACGTCCTCCGGGACGCAATAGAGGACCAGCCCGTGCAACAAGTGAATCCCGCACTTGATTACTGACGGCGTTCCCGGCAGGACCCGCTCCGGGAGCCGGAAACGGGCGAGATTACGGTTGCGAAACTCCAGCGTTCCTTCAATAACCGGGGTCTGCGCGTCAAGAGCTCGGAAAAATACTGGTTGCATTTGTTTATACTCGGTCCTTTCTGACGACTCCCGGCTGGCGGGCGTCGAAAGGGGCATGCACCGCCTCAATTTGGCCGCCCATCTTGGCTCATTCCGGCGGATTCTCTTGGCCGCCGTCTGGCGCTGCTGTCCTGATTCCGTCATCTGACTGGTATCTCGCAAGGCTCGTTCCAAAACTCCAGGAGGCCGGCGAAAATGAGCAGGTCTATTGGTTTCAGCGGTTTGTCGCAGAGGGCAATTTGCGTTGGGCGGGGCGCGCGCGAACCAACTGTTTCATCCGGGCGACTGGGTCTCACGAGCGAGAAAGCAGCCCATGGCAAATGTCCGCCGCACGACCGCGGGTGTATGCCGGCTCAAGGGAACGGCAAGCGCATGGCTGCCGGGGATGGGACGGGCGGGTTCAGTTTTCGGAAATACCAGCAGGCCAGCGCCAGGGCCATCACCAAGTCATCATGCTGCTGCTCGCCGCGAGGGCGGAAGGAGACTCGCGCTGTCGGCCGAATCTCCGCATCGAACGACGCCAATTCCTCCAGTAGTGTTCGCGCGTAGGGGAGATCGGCCACGACGCCGAGTTTCTCCTGCTCGATCAGGACCGCCAGGGTTTCGGCCAATAACTGGCGAGGGACGCGCCAGCGGCCGTTCGAAAGCGACGCGCGATCGCCGCCCGTGATGGTGACCGGCACCACGGGAAAGGCAGAACCCTTGAACAGGTCGACCATGACTTCGCCCACTCCGCTGGCGTCAATGACCAGCGGAGTGTCGCGCGGAAGGGCGCGATGGCGCATTTCGTGTTCGATCAAGCCAATCAAGTCGCGGTACGAGGTGCCGAGCGGAAAGCGGTGCAGGCGGCGGACGCGAAGATCCCAATCGTACAGGTGCTGGAAGGTGACGGCGTCGCGACCAAGGTAGGCATGCCGGTATTCGACCACGACGAAGGCCGTGTAGTCCTGAAGCTTGCCGAGGTCGAGGCCGCAGTAGAAGAGAGGAGGATTCGTCATAGAGCCACCGTGTCGCGGATGAGGAGACGCTCGAGACGGCGGCGTTCGAACAAGCCGGCGCTGAGCGGAACGAATTCGCAGAGATATTCCTGGCGGAACCACCATTCACAGATGGAGCGGCGTTCCTCGTCGAGGAAAGCATCGGGGAGACGGGAGCAGGCGGTAGCGGGGATGACGTAGCGCTCCCAGGAGTCGTCGAGCGAGGCCTGATAGAAGAAGCCGCGCTGGCCGGCGGGCGTGCTGAGGGCCACGATGGAGCCTCCCGAGGCGGCGACCATGGGGCGAACCGAGACATAGAGATCATCCGAGATGCGGGCGGCCTCGTCGAGGATGAGGAGGCTGACCGCAGAGAAGCAGCGGATGGTGTCGGCGCGCCCGGGGAGGGCGAGGATACGGGAGCCATTCGAAAGGAGGAGGGAATGGGGGTTGCCAGATTCCCGGCGGGGGTGCAAGCGGAGGCGGCGGAGGAAGGCGGAACATTTGCGAAGGAGTTCGGCGGATTGGCGGAGGGTGGGGGCCACGATGAGGGTCAGACCGCCAGGCGGGCCGTAGAGGAGGTGGTGGACGGCGAGGACGGCGGTGGTGGTTGACTTGCCCCACTGCCGGGAGCAGTTCAGGAGGCGGCGCGGGTGGCGGGAGCGGAGGATGGAGGTCTGAACGGGGTCCGGGGAAAAGGCGAGGCGGGAGCGGGCGAAAGCGACAGGGTCGGCGGCGGAGAGGAGGTCGGAAGCGAGCACAGGAGTGTTTTCCTGATTTGATTGTCCGACGAGGGCTCGGAGGAAGACGGCGGCCGTTTTTGCAAGTGATTCGGGGGAAACGAAATATATTTTTGCGACGGTTGTGAATGTAAAAGGGGTGTAGAATCTGTAGATTTGGCTACACGAAACTACAGAATCGTGTAGTTCCGTGTAGTTTGAGGGCTTGACAGGGATGGTATAGAGAGAGTAGGAGGACTTGTTTTCAGCGGGCTGGGAGAAAACTACACGAAACTACACGGTGAAATTCAACACTGAGGCGCCTGGGAGCCCATCTCAGGATAGCCTATGAACGTTGGGGCTGAAGGCGTTGAGGTACGTAAATGGTTGAATTATCCGGGCAAATAAAGTTGGAAGTGTTGTGAATAGGCGACGAGGGCACGAGAAGCCGGCCTTCGGCCGGCGGGTCGCATGTATGCGACCCCTCCGTCGGTAGGACAGGTTGCGGACACCGAGTCGACTGGCGACCCGAGAGAGATCGGAAGGAAGGTAACGAGATGAGACGAGTAAGTGAGGAAGAAGGACGGTGCGAGGTTTGCCGGCATCCGAAGCGGGATGCGATTGAGGCGGACCTGGTGAGCGGCGTTGGGTACGCAAGGCTGGAGAAACAGTACGGCATCGCGGAATGGACGCTGGGACGGCATAAGCGGCTGCATTTGCGGCGCGAGGTGCAGGCGGCGAGCGCGCGGATGGGCAGCGAACGGCGGCGGCGATTGCTGGCGGCGAGCGAGGAATCGCTGGAAGGGATGCGGCGGATCTGGGCGGAGTCCCGGCAGAAGGACCCGAGGCTGGCCTTGCAGGCACTGAAGGGCATGGGACATCAGGCGATTTGGGAGATCGGCGTGAGCAGAGCGGACGACGCGGAGACGGCGGAGTGGTCAACGGATCCGGGGTGGGCGCGGTTGCGGGACGGGTTGCTGGAAGTGTTGCGGCCCCATGCGAAGGCGCATGAGGCGGTGACGGAGTGGCTCCGGCGTTTGGAGGAAGAAGCGAAGAAAGCAGCCTGAGGGACTCAGGTAGACATGCGGCGGGGCCGCAGAACCGAAGATGAAAATCGCCCCAACGGAGAATCAACAATTTGTGGATGTCTTTTAATTGGGGTCCTCGTGGGAATCTGTGAGTCAGTCGGAGGGTAGGATGAGGCTGTGGCTGGAGCAGCAATCTTGCCTGGGGACGGGTGCGGACACGGCAAGCAAACCCGCATGCGCTCGGACGGCGCCCGAAGCGCAGCCAACGGAAAACTGCGCAGATCAGGATGACCCGTTTTCCCCGTTTTGTCCGTTCTTCGGCTGCTCCATCAGTCTACCCCAGCAAAAGCAGCCCGTAAAGACCTCTAACGGATTCAAGGGGTTGGTTGGTGTTCCTCTTGGCGGCGGAGGCTTTCTTCGCCGGAGGGACCATTCGAAGCGACCGGGCACAGTGCTGGCGCGGCTGGCGGCGCTGGACCGCGAGCGCAGGTCACAGTTTCGGCCGAACTCATCGAGCGATCAATTTGAGCCGCCCTGAAGAAGGCTTTTCATCAGTTGCCGGGCTGCCCAAGCGGTCCTCAAGGGCCGAGTTGAGTCGGTTGACCTCGAGGACATTGTTCGCCAAACGAGCCAAATACATCGACCGGTTGTGCTCGGCGACGGCCCGCTCACATGATGAGCAGTATTGCTGGCGCGAAAAGAGGGGGAGACGTTTGCAACAAAGCTGGCAGGACGGGAAAAAGGTAACCATCGGTTGATCCCCAAAGACAATCTTGGCGTCGCTTCCGACGAAGGGGAAGCGGAGGCAGTACCATTTTTCGGCGTCTAGTTTCTTACACGCCGAAGGTTTTTTCCCTGTCAGGTTGCGGGGAACAACCTTAAGAGCCCTACCGAGTCACTTGTCGTTCGGAACATTGCGCCCAGCCGGGTTCTTCGGCGCTGTAGCGCCTCTCAATATCGTCCCGGCGAACACCCGCACGAAGTTGACTCAGACACTCCCTCGAAAGCCCATTGGTAGTGCTGTAGCTCCGAGATACACACCTCGCGGTCGCTGTCCATGCGATGATCCTATCATTCCAACGCGCGCCCTACTTCGCGGCGCGTTTCCGGGCGGAGGGCTTTCTTCGCGCCAACCAATAGCCGAACGGCTGGGCTGATGACCGCTGACAACGATCAAGAAACGCCCAAGCCAAACATCGCTCGAAGTCGTCGAGCCACGAGGTGGCCGTCGTGTCGCCAGCCAACCCCTGATGCAGTCGGATGGCCAGCCAAGGGACGGTGGGCGGCTGTGGTTCGTCAGCTGCCACGAGCCGATCCCAGACGGCAGCGCCGGTGGAAGGTTCGGCGGCGAATCCCATCGAGACCAACTTCGCGCCCCCCTTGGTCTGCAGTTCGGCTTCGAAGGATTTGCTGGTTCGATGGGTGAGCACGCACCGATAGCCCCCTGGCAAGTCGAACGCGTCATCGGCAAGCCGCTGGCTCACTATTTCGACGATGTTCTCATCAACTTCGGTGCGGAGCGACTTGCTGGAGTGTCCAGTGTTGAGGGTCAAATGCCAGAGGCTCGGTTCCACGTCAAGCCGACCTTCTACCACGTTTGGAGTTTAGTCGCGGGCAGAACCGAACGCAAGCCCTGCTTTGCTTTCGTCGAGGGGACGGGGGTCGCACGCATCAGCAGGTACGACGACCGTCAACAGAAGTGCCCGCTTCAGAGTCTCACGAGTGGCGCACCGGCGGCACAAGGGGCAATGCGTCGTGCCTGACGGGTCGCCAAGCGTCGGGAAAAGGACTCTCGCCAAGTGTCCGCACTCTAATGGGAGGTGCTCTAGACACATTTGGCATTGGCATAGCTGCTTCGCAAGTGCCAAGCCAAGCATGCCCTAAGTATGCGCCAGTGCTATGGGGGTATCGACGTGCTCATTTGCGGGTTGTTGGGGGCAGTACTACGGTGAAGGGCGGCAGGGCGGCGCCGAAAGGGGCCGGCCCAGGCAGCGTCGGCAACACGCCGCGGTTCGTGTGTGCGGCTGATCCGGCGCCGCGGTACCAATCCTATCGCCGTTCAGGCTTCTTGGAGTGTTTCTGGGCGGCGGTTTTCGTAGCGGGGGAAACCTGGGGACGCGTTTTCTGTTTTTGCCTGAGAAGTTCCCCGCTACCCCACACTCCTTCAATAGAATGCCCCGCATGCCCCGAGCGGTTTTGCCTGAAGTCGCACACCATCTACCCACCGCGGGGCCGAGCGCGCAGTGAACCAGGAACCGGAGGGCAGAGAGTAACAGTGAGGTAGCCCCGCTCGTCCAGCCACCCGGGCGTGTCCAGCGCATTGTGGCTCGGTGCGTTGCTACGATGCGGGGCTAAGAGGTTGGATTGGGTCTTTTACGCCCGAGCCACTATGAGCATATGGGTTCCTCATTCCCCGCACATTCGGTCAGACACCCCAGTGGGCACCGCCGTTTGCCTCGGTGAGACCTCGGTACGCTCAGTACGATTACTGGTGCACCGGGTTTTATCAGAAGGGAGTGGATTTGCCTATGACGCGCGATTGGACGCGGTACTTGCGTACCAGCCGAACGATCACACGGTAAGGGTTTGATCGAACTGAGATTGAACCCTTAGATCTATTGAAGCGAGATGACAAGGGGTCCAGGGTTGGAGTATGCCGACTCCGACTCGATCATCCAATGTCAGGCAGGTGCCCTGGGATGCCAGCCGCACGAAGCAGTTCCAGCCAGCCGGCCGGCTACTGCCACTGAGACTCAACGACCTGCTGCCCCTACGAACCCTCCTTTCTCTGCTCGTTGGTGACGAGCCGAACGACTTGTGTCCCGTGCTCACGGTGAACGAGCGATGGGCTGCGAAACAATCCAAGACGATCTCCGGCTGACGGCTTACCGGCTCCGGGTGGTGGAGGCGATGCCGGACAGCCCGCGAAAGGCGGCGCTCCTCGTGGCACTGAGGGGACGGATCCACTCGATCGACGCGGCTTCTGCGGAGCGACCGCCGACTGCATTGGCTCTCATCGTGTCGGCGAGTGGGATCGATTCCTGTTGCCGACAATGAGCAAGCGTAGTTTCTGAGCACTGACCACGGGTAGGGGACCAGCAACCCCAACCAACGACTCAAATCCAGGCAGTGGGTCCGGGCGTTCGTGGAGAAGTCGTGGTCCCCTTGGCTTCCTTGAGCGCGCTGGCATGATACGATATGGCACACTGCAGGATTCAGCAATGGCAAGTTGGTTCGACTTTCTGCGAATAGAGGCTGATCTTGCGATGACGTTTATCGGTTCGGCAAGAATCCTCTCCAGTCCGGCTGACGCCGTCGGCTCCCTGGAGAATGCACGTAAAGCACTCGCGGAAATTCAACGCGGCCTCTTGAATCCCGCTGGCCATGGCCTCAGTGAAGATGAAGTATTAGTCCTGATGCGGCGCTGTGTAGAAATCGAGTCCGAACTGGCAACGTTTTGAGCTTCAAACTGACCCACTACCCCAAAATCCAGGCAGGGTCGAGCCAGAATAGCAAGTCCTTAAGCAGTGGATACTTCACAAACGTTGTTTTGAGGGATTAGTGTACGTCACCGAATGCCTGTGACGAATGGACGCCTTTCGATTCCAACACCACGGCCATCCTCGCGAGCGCCAACTTGTGAATCTGCGAGACACGGCTTTCGTTTACACCGAGAACGCTGCCGATCTCCTTCATCGTCCTCTCCTCGGTGTAATAAAGCAGAAGCACTTCGCGGTAGCGTTCTGGCAGTTCTTTCATTGAATCAACGAGGACGGACGACAATTCCTGCCGGGCACACATCCGGTCTGGTTGTGTCTCCGGCTTGGAAGGATAGTCTGGTGCCGGCGGGTTCAACTCGCTGTCGACTCGCAAACTTGCCGAGACTGGCGCTCCGTTTCGCAGGTCCAGCACAATTAGCCGCCATCGCGCCACGTCCATACCGAGTTTCTCCGCTAATTCGGCTTCGGTGGGATTCCGCTGCAGAGTTGTTGCGAAATCGCGAGTAATCTTCTCTGCCTGCTTCTGGCGCCGTCGGAGGTCACGAGAAGCCCAATCCATTTGCCGGAGGCTGTCGAGCATCGCGCCCTTGATGCGGTGCTTTGCATAACTCGAAAAGGCCACGTTTGTGGCTGGATTGTATTTGCTTGCGGCATCTATCAACCCCAGTATGCCTGCGTGCACGAGATCGTCTAGTTCTACGTGAACGGGCAGGTTTGCGTGGACGCCAAGCGCGATGGCCTTTACAAAAGGCAAATAGTCCAAAACTGCCTGATTCCTCCCAGAGACTCCAGTTCCTGGACTTGTGGTACTTGATTCGCGCATGTCGTGAATGTGTTCTGCCCGGATTCTCGCCATTGCTGCTGAGGCTGGTCAAGCTTTGCGTTTCTACCCGCTCATTGGTGCTATCGGGACCTTCTCCAAAGTGGGTAATCCAACGAGGGTCAGCCCCGCGGGGCCCGCCAAGTGCTTCCTGACGTTGGTTCTATAAGCGCATGCATCAGCGTTTTCTTCCTGCGAACTCTGGCAAAAACCGGTCAATGTAGTCCTCCATCATTTCTCTGCACGAGAACCCGTGATTCAGCAGACGGCAGGCTCCATCCGAATAAGTTGCCAGGATCCTCCACTGCGGCATTCCCAAGATCACATGAGGCCTTTGAACCGCTTCCCAATACGCGAGGCACTTAACGGCGTACTGCTTAGAAGCTCCTTTTGAGGGCAGGGGAGTATCTTTTTGGAGCACAGAGTTCGTCTTCATGGTGAAGTCCATCCCTGCACGTGGCGGGCCGTTTCACCGTTAAGTGACGAGTACAGGACAGTCAGCAGGTCTTCCGCTGGTGGTTGCTCTCGCTAAGACCGACCAAGGACCAACAGACTGTTCACGATTCCGACATTTAGGCATTGAGTTCACACCGACTCCAGTGCTCTGCACCTGTGACCGAGCGAAGGACGCCATGAGGTGCACTAAGGTTAATGGGCCAAGAAGGTCCCTTCATTCGGCGCAGGCAGGGTCAATTGGCACATAGAAAATCAAAAGGGGCCTGATCTCCGGGATTTCCTGGGATTTCCTGGCAGCGGAGGTCAATCGGCACTCGGGCTCAAAGGGTTCTAGAGGAGGGGAGTGAGCGAGTCGGCCCTCCAAGTGCACTCATGGTTACGGCCAAAACTAGAAAAAGGGAAACAGACCTATGCGGAAGTTCGCGAAATACGCGTGGATCCTCGCGATGAGCTTAACCGCTCCTTCGATCTCGGCGACTATGCTTTCACAATATCCAAGCGGTGTCGATCTAACAAGCTGGCCCACAGAGTGGTCTGCGCTGCCAAGCCTGAACGACGGCGCCGAAGAGGCTCGGTCGATCTGCGAGCACCACCCAGGGGTGATCGATCTCCTCGTCACAGACGTGGTGATAGCGCAAACCGGGGGGAAGGAACTGGTCAGGCAGATCCGAGCGTTTCGACCGTCTGTAAAGGTTCTGTTTGTCTCCGGGCACTCCTCGTCCGACCTTGTGCGCGACGGCCTCATGGAACCGGACGCGTGCTTCCTGCCGAAACCATTTATGGCGTTGACTTTAGAAGAACGGATCCGTGAGATGCCAGGTCCTGGCCAACGTTGTAGCCATCGGGATCAGGTCGCTGACGCTATCGGATTCCCCGACCCCGCTGCGTAAGGCTCCCGCGGTACCTGTACCAGAGGTACTACGTGCAATACCCACATATTGGAGCCTTGTCGGGCTAAAGTTAGTAGCCCCTGATCCCGATTTGTGAGCTACGGGTAGTTGTCTCCTGAGAGACGAGATCAGGCCGGTATGCGAGACGTGTTGCGTCAAGTTCGCATTTGGACGCTGCTGCCGCTCGAGACGAAGGCGGTGCTGATCGCAGTCATACCCTTGGCGGTGTTGTTCTGCCTTTCCGGCACACTCTGTTGGCTCGCGCAACACGAGAGGAAATCGCAGAGGCAGATCTGGGAATCGGTGGAACTGCGCAAGAACCTGAGAAGCCTGTTCGTGGTGCTGTGGAAGGCTGACGATCTGCAGCACGCGCGGCCGGCCGAGCGCACCACAGCCCCCCAAGTGACGGCAACGTCCCTCCAAGCCCAAACCGGTGAACTCATCAGCAACATAGAAAGCTGTCTAGCAGTCCAGCCGGGTGCGGGGTGGTGGTCACCAATCCGGCGAGACCTTGATGAGATTCTCAGTGTCCTCGCGCAGATCGAAAGTGCAGACGCGCGGTCGTTCGAGGAGAAGGAGGAACTTAGCCGGCGGGTGTCCTGGGACGCAACGATGAAGCGGGTGCGGGGCAACCTGGAAGCGTCCATCGCAGAAGCCGATGGGCAGGTCGGCCCGGGACTGGCGGACCTCCGGAACGCCCGGAGGCAGTTCATACTGGTGACGTCATTCATAATCGTCTGTTGCATGGCGGGAGGCGTGCCGGTGATGCTTCTCTTCATGCGCTGGCTGCTGTGCCGAATCGGGGAGTTGGAAGCCGGGGTGGTCCGGCTGCGGGGCGATTCCGCGATTGCGCCGACCGCTGCCAAATCGGACCAGATCGTTCGCCTGGCCCGGGCGCTGATGGAAACCGAAGGGGAGTTGACGAAGCGGAACAACCGGCTGAAACTCGCACTGGAAGGAGGACAGATTCACGTCTGGGAACTCGATCTGTCAACGAGAAGAATGAGCTTCCAGGAGAACCTGGACGTTTCCTCCGCGCACGCCGCGAGAAAGCTGCCGGGCAGCGTTGACGAATGGCTGGAGTGGGTGCACCCGGATGACCGGCTGGCGGTCTGGGTGTTCTTCGATCATCTGCTGTCGGATGACGGCACGTGGGAGGTCGAGCACAGGCTGCAATTGCCGGGGAAGGAGACGGTCTGGTTTACCGGGCGGGCGCAAAGCGGCTCGAAGAAAGGAGATGACGGGGGGCACATTGTCGGGGTTCTGATTGACATTTCGGATCGGAAGAGAGACGAGCTCCTGCTTCTGCAATCGGAAGAGACCATTCGCAGCCAGATCAGAATCCTTCGCGCCGTGATGGCCAGTATCTCTGACGGTGTTGTGGTCGTTGGGACGGATGGAAGCTTTATGATCGTCAATCCCGCGGCCGAAGCCATGCTCGGGTTGGCAGCCGAAGAGATGACGCCCTCGCAATGGAGGGAACAAGTGGGCTTCTTCGCTCATCACGGCCTGGATCTCCCGCCGGCGGCGGAGCAGCCACTGACGGCCGCCCTTCGCGGAGAGGAAATGAACAACGTGGAGATCCGTGTTCCCAACGCCGGTGACAACGCCGATGACGAAGAGGAAACGTGGCTGAGTATCAGCGGGCGTCCACTGATCGATAGCGATGGCGCGGTGCATGGAGGCGTGCTGGTCATCGCCGATGTTTCGAAGCGGAAGCGCGAGGAAAAGGCGCTGCGGACCGCGAAGACCCGGGCCGAAGAAGCCGATCAGATGAAGAGCCGGTTTGTGGCCAGCATCAGCCACGACCTGCGGACGCCGCTGAATGCGATTATCGGATTTTCCGATCTGCTGTCGCGCCAGATTCCTGGACCGCTGAACCCCAAACAGCAACGATTTGTCCAGCACGTACGCAACGGTTCCCGTCATCTGTTGGAACTGATTAACGGGCTCTTGGATCTGTCGAAGATCGAGGCCGGCCAGATTGACCTGGTAACGGAGAATTTCCCGGTGCGCGAGGTGGTGTCGGAGGTGCTCACGATTGTTGGACCCCTGGCCGCTGACAAGAAACTGGAAGTCGAGAACCGAATCACCCGTGACACAACCTTATGCGCTGACCGGACACGGTTTCTGAGACTGCTCTACAATCTGCTCACCAATGCGGTGAAGTTCACGCCCGAGCGCGGAAGAGTGTGGGTGGAAATGTCCGAGAATGGGGCCGAGGTTGAAATCCGGGTAAGCGATACGGGAATCGGCATCCAGGCTGAAGATCAGGCTGTGATCTTCGACGAATTCCGGCAGGTAGGCGAGACGGCGAAGAAGCGGGAAGGGACCGGTTTAGGTCTGACGATCTGCAAGCGTCTCTGTGAGCGGATGGGTGGCCGGATGTGGGTGAAGAGCGAGCCCGGGAAAGGGAGCACCTTCGGGGTCGTATTCTCGGGTGGGCAAGCGTCCAAGGCGCCGGAGATGGCTCCGGTGAAGAAAGTCGCGCCGGGCAAGGTCGTCATTCTTGTGGTGGATGAGGATCCGGCCTCCCGGGAAGCCGCGTCGAACCTGCTGGCGACAGAAGGCTACGATGTTGTGGTGGCCCGCGATCTGGAGGAGGCTATGTGGAAGTCGAGGACACACGATCCGGCGGGTGTTTTGTTCGGCGCCCTGCGATCCCGGGTAGATCCGTGGGAGGGCGTCCGGACGATGAAGAAGGAAGCCGGCCTTGCCGATACCCACTTCGTCGGAGTTTCCGCGGAGGATCAGAGAGAACAGGCGTTGGCCGCAGGGTGTTCGGAACATCTCACGAAACCCCTGGACAAGCGTACTTTGCTGCGCGCGTTCTCGTACTGGGTGGGGCGGTCCGAAGAGCGTCCCAGCCGGGTTCTGGTGTATGACGATCCCGCCAACGACTTGCAGCACCTGGCAGAAGTGGTTCGATCGGAACACTGCATGGCGGTGGCGGCGAATCAACAGGAAGAGGCTTTAGAGTTACTGGGCACATCCCAGCCTGAGGTGGTGGTATCGAACCTGGACGCCCCTGGCGGGCGGGATCTTCTGAACCAGGTGGCCCGACATACCGGCGGCAGAGACCTAGTCAGGATCGGCTTGACGGGAGGAGACTGTCCGGAGAACGAGGAGCCATCGTTCGCGGACGTGCGCATGCTGTCGCGGCAGAAAGCAGACTGGAAGGATGGCCTGCGGGCCGAAATCCAGCGATGTGTGGATTGGAAGAGGCGACGGGTATGAGCAGAATCCTCATCGTGGACGACGATCCGGTTTGCCGCGATTTGCTGGGCGAGTCGCTCTCGTTCATGGGGTACGAAACGAGGTTCGCCTCGGACGGATTGGAGGCGCTGGAGTTGCTGGAAGAGGAGACTCCTGACCTCATCCTGATGGATTTGGCGATGCCGCGCCTCGACGGATTCGGGACGATCCGGCGAATCCGCGGGGACTCCCGTTTCGTGAAGCTGCCCGTGATTGCCGTGACGGCGCACGCGATGCAAGACCAGCGCGAGGAGGCGCTGGCGCTAGGATTCAACGAATACTTCACAAAGCCGGTGAACCCGATGTGCCTGCTGAATCGAGCCGCCCTGGAGATCGTCTCGATCACTAGGGCGAAACCGGCGGCAGAGGATGTGAAACCGTGATTACCGTGGTTGCAATCGATGACGACCCCGCCAGTCTGGAATTGGTCCAGACCATCGTCGAGCGCGACGAGGTCACTTTCTTCGGAGCCGGCACGGCGGGCGAGGGCCTGGAACTGATTCGCCAGCATCACCCTCAACTCGTGCTGCTGGATTTGGTACTCCCGGATCTCGGGGGCATGGAGGTTCTGGAAAGAATCGTCGACTTCGACCCCGGAGCCGAGGTAATGCTGCTGACGGCGCATTACTCTACGCAATCAGCAGTGGAAGCGATCCAAAAAGGCGCGTCCGACTACCTGACAAAACCGCTAAACGTCGAAGAACTGACGCGCCGCCTGGATCAAATGCTGGAAGAATCCCGGCGCCGGCGAGAGACGCTTCGGCTGGACCGGGAGTTGATGAATGCGTTTCAGTTTGAAGGCATTGTCGGACGCAGTCCGATCATGCTTGATCTCTATACACGCATCCGGCGCGTGGCCCCGCACTTTCGCACCGTACTGGTTGCCGGACCCACCGGGTCGGGCAAGGAGTTGGTCGCGCGCGCATTGCACCGGCTGAGTCCGGCGGCGCGGGGCAACTTTGTGGCGTGCAACTGTTCCGCAATCGTGGAGACGCTGATGGAGAGCGAGTTGTTCGGCCATGTGGCGGGGGCGTTTACCGGAGCCACCAAAGACAAGACCGGACTGTTTGAGCAGGCGCACCGCGGCACGCTGTTCCTGGATGAAATCGGAGACATGCCCCTGGCGACGCAGGCAAAGTTGTTACGGGTTCTGCAGAACCAGGAGTTTCAAAAAGTAGGGTCCCCGGTGACGCGGCAGGTGGATGTACGAGTGGTAGCGGCCACACACCGGGACCTACGTGCCATGGCCGAACGTGGACAGTTCCGCGAGGATTTGTATTACCGGCTGTCGATGATGGAATTGCTGGTCCCGAGCTTGGCAAGCCGCAAGGAAGACCTGCCGTTGCTGGAGCGTTTCTTCGTCGAGCGCTTCGCGTCCGAGTACGGCAAAACGATACGAGGCTTGACCCGGCGCGCTCAGGCGGTGCTGGCTCAGTACGGGTGGCCCGGAAATGTGCGGGAACTGGAGAACGTCCTAGGCAACGCGTGCATGATGGCCGACTCGCCGATCATCGACGTCCGCGACTTACCGACGCGCGTTCGTGCCCCAGAGGCGTCCGCGGCCGGAGGCGCGCTGATCACCCTGGAGGAAGCGCAGCACCGGCACGCCTTGAGGGTGGTTGAAGCCCTGGGAGGCAATAAAGTGCAAGCGGCGGAGGTTCTGGGCGTGAGCCGCGCCACGCTGTACCGGCTTCTCGGGTGGAGTGCGGCTAAAGGAGGCAGAGCCGGGGAAGCGGCGTCGGCATCCACCGGCGGGTAGGCGGTGGTGCCGGTCTCCGGCCGGCTCTGGAGAGTGCGACCGAAAGCCCTCCCTTGCGGTCAGGCCTCGGAAGCGACCTATCTCACCGCCACCACATTGTGGAGTTCGACCAGGTCCACGGCGGTATTGTCCTCGAGTGAAGCCTCCCAGTTCGGGAGGGACTCCTGCATTCCGGCTGGATTGCCCCGACGAGACATGGCGATGCGATCGATGACGCGGACGAGTTCGGCCGCCTGTATGGGTTTAGTGAGATAGTCATCCATACCGGCTTGAAGGCATCGCTCGCGGTCACCCTTCATCGCGTGCGCGGTCATTGCCACGATCGGAATGGGGCCTCCAGAACGCTCGGACGCACGTATCGCCACGGTTGCGTCGAGCCCATCCATCTCGGGCATCTGGACGTCCATCAGGATGAGATCGAAAGGCTCGCTTTCGAAGGAGTGCAAGGCCTCGCAGCCATTCCGAGCGGTGACCAGAGAGTGGCCTTGTTTCTCCAGAAGGCGTTTAACGAGAAGCGTGTTGACCGGATTATCCTCGGCCACGAGGATCCTCATGGCCCGTTTTCGACCGATGCTCGGTGGCGGTGGCGCCGACGGCAGCCGTGCGCTCCGATGCCTGGAAAGGCCTAGCAGAATACTCTCCTTCAACTGGGGGGGCCTGATGGGCTTGGTAAGGAAGCAGGGGCGGACGAGAGGGTGTTTCCAATCCGAACTGTCCCGCGCTGATCCCAGGATGATGATGATGACCGGGGAAACGCCGGGGTCCCCCAGAGAACCGCAGATTTCCTGAGCGACAGCAAGCCCGTCGACCTTCGGGAGAGAGTCAGTGACCACGACGGCGCGGAACGGATCTCCTGTTCTCTTGCTCTCCTCAAGCAGCAAGGAGATATCCTCGACTCCGGAGGCGGTGGTTGGCCTGGCCCCCCAAGCGGCCAGGGTGCGTTCGAGGATCCGGCTGGAGACGGGGTCTGGATCGACCAACAGGACAGAAACGTCCCGCAGGCTGTCGGGCGAGTGGTCGACTGCCGCGGGCGCCGGTCGACCCAACTGCACCGTAAAGTGGAAGGAACTGCCTTTCCCGGGTTCGCTCTCGACCCAGATACGGCCCCCCATCAGTTCCACCAGGCGCGCCGAGATGCTCAAACCAAGCCCCGTCCCACCATACTTTCGGGTCGTACTCGAATCGGCTTGGGCGAATGAGTCAAAGATCGTCCGATGCTTTTCTTTTGGAATGCCGATTCCGGAATCGGTCACGACAAAATGCAGCCGGGCCTGGTCGTTCAACACAAAGGCGGGCTCGACGGAAAGAGTCACACTTCCCTTCCCGGTGAACTTGATGGCATTGCCCAACAGGTTGACAAGCACCTGCTTGAGCCTGCCGGCATCGCCGAGAAGTGAATCCGGAACGGCAGCGTCAATCTCGTGGGTCAGCCCGATCCCTTTCTGCTGCGCGCGGAACGCCAGCGGCTGTATCGTCTGATACACCAATGACCGAAGGGAGTATTGCGTAACATCCAGGTCAAGGTGTCCCGCCTCTATTTTGGAGAAATCCAATATGTCGTTGACCACGGTAAGGAGCGAGTCGGCCGATGTCTTTACCGTCGAAAGGTATTCGTGCTGTTCGAGCGTCAGCCGGGTGTCCAGCGCCAAGTCAGTCATTCCGATAATGCCGTTCAGCGGTGTCCGGATCTCGTGGCTCATGTTGGCGAGAAACTCACTCTTGGAGCGGTTGCCGGCTTCGGCAGCCTCCTTGGCGCGCCGGAGTTCGCCTTCGGTCTTCTTTTGTTCCGTGATGTCGGTAATGACTCCGACCAGGGCGGTGGCCTTACCTTGCTCATCGCGGATCGCGGAAGTCGAGAGAAAAACCGGAAACTCAGCGCCATCCTTACGCCGGTTCCAGACTTCCCCTTGCCACCCTCCCGCGAGGCTGGCGGCAATGATCTCCTGGGCGTCGTGCGAGGGCGCTCGAAGTGCGCTGAGAGCGTCGACGCTCATGCCGATGATCTCGGCCGGTGCGAAACCGTAAGTCCTCACAAAGGCATCGTTCACAAACGTCACCACGCCATTAGTATCGGTGATGGCCACGGCTTCCCTGATGCTTCGGAGGGCATGGGCCAGCACCTTCAGGTCCCGCGCGACCCGCTGTCGTTCGGTCACGTCGTGTTTTACGGCAACGTAATTTGTGAGCCTTCCCGCAGCGTCGCGGACCGGTGAGATCACGGCTTCCTCCTCAAACCGGCTACCGTCTTTCCGCCGGTTAACGAAGTGACCCGTCCAGGTCTCCCCGCCAGAGAGCGTGGACCACATTTGCTCATAGAACCCGGTTGGATGCTGACCGCTCTTCAACACACGGGGGTTCTGGCCAAGGACCTCGTCCCTGCGGTACCCGGTAACCCGCTCAAAGGCCGGATTTACGTACAAGATCGCCGCATCCGGGCCGGTGATGACCACTGACTCCTGAACCTGTTCAATTGCCGAACTGAGTAGAGCCTGCTGCTCTTCCGCCCGCTTGTGCTCGGTAATGTCCAACATCACGCCGCAGAGCTTTGCCGTCTGACCGTCCTGCGTGACGACTGCAATGGAATCCCGGAGCCAGACTACTCCCCCATCTTCGGCCACCATCCGGTACTCAAGGACATGGTCTCTCTGCCCGGCGATCGCCTGCCTGCACGAAGCAATCACCCAGTCGCGGTCGTGGGGATGGATGTGTTTCGTCCAGAAGTTGGCGTCGTTGAGCCATAGATCCAGCGAATAGCCAAGAATGCGCTCGGCGCGCTGGCTGACAAAGGTAAACGTAAATGTATTCGGATCCGCCTCCCAAACAATACCGTCGATGGAGTTGACGAGAGCGGCATAGTTTCCCTTGGCAACGCGTAGCTCTTCACGGTTCTGGAATGCTTGCCAGTAGCTTCGGGAGCTGTTGCCAGCCTGAACCCAAAGGTACAAATACTGCACCGCGAGCACCCCGGCGACGGCAACCCACTGAGCCGTCCCGCGCGTCAAGCCCCATAGGAGAAAGGGGAGGATGAGAATCGACAGGTAGCGCCGCAGGAGTCGCAGGTCGGGGTTCAGGGCGACGGTGGCGGACGAGGCAATGCCTGAAGTGACCAGCAGAATAAACCATGTTGGCCAGTCCAAGTCGTAGGAACTGATTGTCCCGCAGACGAAGGCCGACCAGGCCGCGGCGCTGCTATACACACTGAATGCCATACGCCGTTTCCACTTCCCAGGGTCGCGATCGTAATCCCTTGAAAAGGAGAATCTGAGGTAGAGGCGAGCGGCCGCGGTGAGCAACAAAACAGGAGCGGCAGTCAGAACGACCATCGAAAAATCGCGGAGAGGCGGGAAAACCAGGGGCGTCATGAGCAGCAACAACAGATAAAGACAGGCGCCCGAAACGGACCGTTTGATCAGAGTGGAGTCCGCCATCGCGGTGAACTTGTCAGGAGCGTTTTTAGCGTAGTCCATAATCACCCCGCTATAGGTTCATTGAGCTGCCTTAGTCGAGAATTCCTGATCTTGTGCCCTAAGGATCCAGCCGGTGGGAATGCGATGAATTGCATACTCAACTCAGCCCCGAGACGCGTGTCTTCCGCCAGAGACAGCCGCCGCGGGACAAAAGCGCCGGCCCCGTGGGAAGCGACCCGAAATCCCGAACCGTCATGAAACCGCGAGATACCCTGATAACCGCCATCGGGCGGGAACAGCCGATCGAGAAAGGCGACAAACTGCCCCATGCTTTCCTCCGAGCGGTGCTCATACTTCGCGACACCCACGCGAAAGGGAATTCCATGGGCGTAGAGAGCTGTGATCGAGGGGTACACCTTCCGCCGGAAGGTCTCCTCGTCAACGGCTACGGGTACTCCGTTCTCGTCGCCATAACTCATCAGGGCGGCAGCGTCGAGAGCCGCGGCAATGCGGCTCAACTCGATCTCAGACGCCACGTGGGAAATCCACCAGGGAAGCGCCGCGGTGAGCCGCATGTCACTTCGCGCGCGCCCCATCTCCAGGCGCAACGATGAGACGAGGTCGGCGAACCGCTCCCATTGGCGCCGGCCAAACAGGTTGGGCGCCGTGTACACCTCGACGTCAATCTGAACGGAATCGAGCCAGCAGCGGCATCCGGCGGCAAATGTCAAAACCTTGCGCAGGCGGCGGCGAGCATCCATCGGTGTGAGCGCCCAAGAGGGATCCTGAAGCACCATACCCTCGATTTGCAATCCGTGCGAAGCCGCAAGCCGGAAGAAGCCGGAGAGACGGATCGCCTGAGCGGGATCGTCCAGCAGGAACTCCCGTCCTGATTCAAGGCTAACCGTGACTCGCGACAGGCCTTCACGGGACCAACGGACCACGTTCGCCGACCATTCGTCCGCTGTGACTTCTTTCAGCCCGTAGAAGTAAACGGAGTGTTCGGCTGCGACAACCGGCCAGATCATCGATAGCGCCAGGGCCAAGGCCAGGCGGCGAATGACATGGACTCCCGGAATCCGTTTCATGAGAAGACCTCGCTTCCTGATCAGTGACGCGCTGCTCGCAGGGTTGCAGCCACGGAGAAGGCTGGTGAGGGATCGCGAGCGGGACTGGCACCGGCCGCGGCGGCTGTATGCGACCAGAGATTCACGAGATTCCAGAAACCCGAGTCGAAATTGTTGCCGGGGCCGACCTCCGGCACAACTGGCAGGCGGCCGTCATCTTCAGTAAGACCTTCCCGGTGTGCAACACATTGAACCCCTATGGGCTCGGTGCCCCTCCAAATCACATGGAGACTGGCAGTGAGCCTGCCGGAGTTGTCGAAGGTGTGACGGGCGAGTCGACAAGAAGCCCGACCGGAGCCAAGGATGCGATCACGCATTGCCTGGCGGAGTGCCTGGGAGGATTCACTTTCCAACTCGCGAAACACGTCGACAGCTTGCAAGCTATCTTTGGACCAACCGAAGAACTCCCGGGCGGCCCTGTTTGCCGCCTGGACCTGGCCGCCCAGATCCACTGTAAAGACCATGTCCCGGACGTCCTCCAGTACCTTGAAATGGCGCAGTTCGGTTTCGACCATATTTCGCTCCAAGCTGGCGCCGTTGTGTGCAACCCGCACGAGCGCGCTTGCCGGATACCACAGAAAGAAGCCCAGGACCACCACGCTGATCAGCGCCTCGACCGCCCGGGCAGTTGAAACGCTGACCAAGGTCTGTCGTTCCGCCTCGAGACCGAGGTAGCCGAGAACGATGGGGGCGGCAATGGCGAGAGGGAGTAGCCGCTGGGCCAGCTTAGCCCCTTCGGTTTCTCCGTGAAATGTCGCCAGGAATCCCCCGTGGGAGTTCGCCCACAGTAGACCAGCACCCAGCAACAGGAAGGTGAAAGCGGTCTGCAGAGACATTGGTGAACCGCCGACGACGACGCTGGAGGAGGCACCATAGATATGGATCGTCACCACAAGCAACGAAAACAGCGTTGCCAGCAAAGCGAGGAACTGACTGATCCATCCGTGGCGCCTTACGCCAAACATCACCAGAGCCGCGCCCAAAATACAGAAATTGATCGCGGCGGCTGGAGGCATTCCCTGGGGCTGGGCTTGGCTCCTAAGCACCTCGTTAATCGACCAGGATGGCTGAACGCCAACTAACTGTTCCAGGAGCGTGCCCAAGCCGACTAGGCCGACAGCCACGCGGCAGATTCGCGACATGGTTCTGGCCCATGCACTGAATTGGACAAGCCGGAGCAAATGTAGTCCGAAGCCCGCCATTGCAAGACCAAGCGCGGTTTTGGGATCCATCGTGCTCAATCCCGGCAGGAAGCGGATGAAAGCGCCGGGCGCGACTACCGAGCCAAGCAGGACAACGAAGCCTACCAAGATGGCAACGTAGCCCGCCACCCTGGGCAGGCCCTGCCAGCTTCCTAAAATTGCCGTTTGCTTTGTGTTCATTTGTGCGAGTCTCCTACCCGTCGTGCGTGCTGGAGGGCCAAAATCACAGGTGAGAGCAGCAATTACCGAGTCGTTCGGCCCTCCCGCACTTGCTATGCTGACCGAAGGCTGTGCAACTCGGAGACCCATCCATGCACGCCGGCGCAAATCGAAGAGGATCTGCAAGTTGGCCACAGACGGCAGGCGGGCGATCAGATGCGATGGTGTCTCACTGGTGAAACTCGAGGCGGCGCGTGAGACACCCCGCGGGCCGTCAGCTCGCGAACAACATAATATGTGTCGCCCGTGCGTGTGCCTTCACGGCAGCCCCGAAAACGGTCTGCGTTCTCGCACTCGCGTCAACGCGATCAGTGATTGGCCGTTCTGTTGGGTGGATCCGTGCGGATTGCTTTCCGGCCGCGGTTCGGAGCCTCAGCGGCGGATTGCCCACGCTACGCTGAGGCCGCGGGTATGTCCAACCCCGCATTGTCCCGCCGCTCGTTGGCCGGCGCACTCGCTGGCGGCACTTTACTCGCGGCGCCGTCCAAGCTTCGTCCCAATATTCTCTGAATAACGTGCGAGGACAACAGAAGCGGACTCAGGCGGTCCGGCGAAGGCGGGTGATCAGAAAGCCACAAAGACCCAGAAGGAGCAGTTGCCAAGTCGCCGCCTCCGGAAGTTCGACCAGTTCTTTGGTGATGAGGAATGAAATCGTCTGCCCGGGGGCGAGGCTTCCCAGATTCCACTGGAACGCGCCGGCCGCGTCGCCGCGCCCGAACGAAGTCCCAGCCGCTGGATTGTTATAGCTATTCAACTCCGTCAGCCGCCATACCCGGTTCGCCACCGGGATGCTGCCGCCACCCGCGGGATTGAAACTGCCTGCCGAACCGATCATCCAGTTGGTTGGGTTAGTAGGGGTGGCGACTCCACCGGTGATTAGGGAGCCCCACATCCGCCCGTCTGCAATGAAGTCCGACCGAGCCCGGTTTCCTTCCGTGTAGATGCAAGCGGACCCGGCCGGACAACGTGCATCGGTGCCGGGAAGATAGTACGCTATCCCCTGGTTCCTCGACGCGTTCGAATCCGAGGCTGTCCCGGAGGATCCGTTGGTATGGAAATTAAAGTAATCGCCAAGTAGCAGATTCGTCAGCGTGCGGGTTGTCGAGGTATTCAGAATGTCAAAGCGCAGTTCCGCCCTCAGATCGTTCGCGGTAGTCGTAATCGTGATCCGCATCGCGTCCGGATGCTGGATCTGCGATTGCGCCTGCGAGTTGGGAACCACGTAATGTACACCCTGGCCGGAGACTACCGACCAATTGGTGTTCTTGCTGGTGGGATTGAGCGTGCCCTGATCCAACGAGGGTCCGAGCCACCCGCAACCGGTTCCGGGGCTAGTCAAGTCATTGCAATTGCCATAGCCGGTCGCGCCGGTGAAAAGATCCCAGCGCAGGTTAGGGGCATCGTCGCCCGACATGACGTCCAATTGGTTGCTATAGGTCGAGATGTTGGGATCGAAGAACCACGTATCACTCCAGCCATAGTCCGAGACACAATAAGTGTGGCGCGAATTCCGGACGGGCAGCACTGTCTCGGCACTGTTTGCACCGCTGGTGCAAGGAGCGATACCCACAGCAAAAGCAGGCTCCAATGCCAAGGTTGATAACAGCAAACCAATCGTCAGAGCTAGGCGGCGCAACCGAGTATACCCCCACAATTACGTGACAAGCTTCCTAAGTACTCCTTTGACAGTATAGGATCTGCGCTGCGTCAAAACAACAGTTAATGAATGAAATACAGGGGTTTAGGGGTACAGGACGAAGGGCCTAAGGTTAACTCCTTAGTCACTATGGGGGACTTTGGTCCTACCGTGCAAGTAATTTCAGGCGCAGTAAATCTAACGCAATTTGTGCGGCGAATTGCCGGACCCGAGCACGGTCTCCCGGAAAATGGCGGCGGATTACACGGCATCCGAGAACATCGGCGAGTCCCAGGAAGACGGTTCCCACGGGGACGGAATCGGAGGGCGACGGGGGACCTGCAATTCCCGTGACTGACAGAGCGTAGGTGGCGCCAGCGCGAAACAAGGCAGCTTTCGCCATCGCGGCGGCGACGGGTTCGCTGACCGCACCGTGCTCTGCGATCAACTCCTCGCTGACTCCGAGCAGATCGACCTTCAGCCGGTTGGAGTAGGTGACGAACCCCCCGGCGAAGTATTCGCTTGACCCGGGCACGGAGGTGATCCGCTCGGCCAGCATCCCGCCCGTGCAGCTTTCGGCAACCGCAAGGGTCGACCCGGTCTTGCGCAGGAGGTTGCCGACGACCACTTCAAGCGGGTCGCCATTTCGGGAGTAGACGCGTTCGCCTAACAGGGCTTCGACTGGAACAGCCACTGCCTGGACCAAAGCAACGGCTTCTTCTTCGGTCGACGATTGGGCCCGGAAGTGGATCTCGACATCACCCGCTTTGGCGAGGACGGTTGTGACCGGATTGTCGAAGTTCCTGTAAATCGGAGCGATCAACTGGTCGAGGTCGGATTCTCCCATGCCCGCAACCCGGAGTTGCAGGGTCCGAATCACCAGGCGGGGGACGCAGCGCGAGAGGCGCGGCAGGCAATGACGCTCAAAGACCCACTTCAATTCGTGAGGTGGACCGGGCAGGAGCATGAGGTAGCGTCCGGAATCTTCCAGCCACTGGCCCGGCGCCGTCCCGCGCTCGTTGGTCAGGACATCGGCCCCTTGGACGATGAAGGCTTGGCGGCGATTAATGTCCGCCATCTTACGGCCCATCCTGCGAAACCGTTCTTCGATCCCCAGACAGACTTCATTGCTGAACTCGAGCTTTCGATCGAGGGCGAGGGCGACAGCATCACGAGTGACGTCATCCTCGGTCGGGCCAAGACCGCCCGACAGGATCACGATCTCCGTCCGGTCGAACGAGCGCCGGATCGCATCGGCGAGCCTCTCCCGGTCATCGCCGACGACCATCTTCTGAACCACCTCGACGCCGAGGTTGTTCAACTCGGCCGTCAGGTAGAGCGAATTCGTGTCTAAACGGGCCGGAGTGAGCATCTCCGATCCGATGGCGATGATTTCGGCGTTCATGGCTGACGGTTGAAACTTAATAAATCGCCCTGCCCTGGATTCCGACGTCGACGCGGTGAATCGCACTGGCAGTGGCCACAACCATGGAACGGGAAGGCGTGAAGGCGATGCCTACCACCCCCGGACCCGACAGAAACAGTTCGGCCTTCTGTTGGCGATTGACGCGCACTACGCCTTTCCGTCCGCCTAGCGAAGCGGCGACGTACAGGTTGCCGTCCACATCGAAGGCCATCCCCTGGGGACGTCCGAGGCCGCGGTAGAACACGGTTACTTCACCGGCCTGGGAGACCCGGTAAACGGCGTCGTAACTGGACGTGGTCGGGCCGGCCACGTAGAGGTGGTCGTCGGGACCCCAGGCCAGGTGGTAGGCCGCAATCGAAGGCTCGAGCGTGGTGAAGACAAAGATCTGGCGCTCCGGGCTGATTTTGAAAATCGTTCCGCTTCGGTCGCCGACATACAGATTCTGTTCGCGATCGAACGTCAGGCCGGTTGCCACACCCATGCCCTCGACGAATATGGACATATTGCCGCTCGGCGTCACCTGATAGACGATGCCATCGTACCGGCTGCTGATGTACAACAAGCCGTCGGAACCAAAGGCTAGGCCGGTGGCGTTCATCAGATCGTTGACGAAGGGTTTGACTCCGTAATTGAGATCGACCTTGTACACGGCAACCGGCACCTTCTGTCCGCGCGATCCGCTGAAAGTGGCGAAGACGTTGCCGTGCATGTCGACCGCGGGATTCGCAACCGGGTGCAAGCTGTCGGCAATCATGATGCCGATGCTGCAGTCCCAGGCGCCGGACTGAAGGGCGCCGCTCGCAACCACCAACTCCCCGGCCGAAGCGCCGTCGGGAACGCGCACGATGCACATCGAGTCCGAACCGATCATCAGGGGAGCGGCAACTTCACCGATGGTGACGCGAGGCCAATCGCCGGACGTGAACCGCCTGCCGCGAATCAGCAAATCTCCGCCCGCGATCGCCGCGTTGGGCGTCACCTGAACGATCTCGGGACGCGTGTCGGCGTTCTTCTTCAAGGCCATATTCAATAAAGATTGAAACATCCCATCCCAAATAAGACAAGTGCGGTGTACGCTCCGGCCATCAGATCGTCGGCCACAATCCCGACGCCACCCGGCAAGCGCTCCAACTGCCGCACCGGCGGCGGCTTGAAAATATCGAACAGGCGAAACAGCACAAACGCCGCCCCCCACGTTACCGGGTTAGCCGCGCCGGCCCCCAGCAATGCCAGCCATTGCCCCAGGACTTCATCGATCACCACGTGTCCCGGATCCTTGCCGCCGCTCGACCGGGCCGCCACGTCCGCCGCCCAGACGCCCACCGGCGTGAGCGCTGCCGTCAAAAGCAGAAGTCCAGGCCGGCCGACGCCGCAATACCGTTCCAGCACCCAGGCGACCGCGATGGCACTCACGGCTCCGGCCGTACCCGGGCCCACCGGAACCAGCCCGCATCCGAACCAGGTCGCGAGCACACCGGCAATCCGGCCGGTTCGAAGGCTGCTCATCGGTTCCACACGGAGACGCCTAGTCTTCGGCCTCGTCGCCCTCCGGCGGCTTCGACGGCGGAGCCGGCGCGCCCGGGATCACATACTTGTCCGTGGCCCAGTTTCCCAAATCCAGCAAGCGGCAGCGCTCGCCGCAGAAAGGAAAATCCGCCCCGCCTTGTTCGACCGGTTTCCTGCAGATCGGGCAGCGAAAGATCATAGGGCAGCAAATGCGCGCGCAGGCTCGATGTTGATGAGGTGCCCCTGGGAAACGAGCGGCTTCCGTCCGCGCTCTTCTTTTGCCAGAGGCAGGAGCGAGCCGACCACATCATAATCGTGCGCCTCGGTGATGCGAAGGCGGCGGACCTGTCCCGCCGCGGGAGCCTCGCCCTCGAAATCGTTGATGAGCGTCGTCCCGTCGATTTCCGGGGCCTGGGTGGTCATACGAGATTCCCACAGCAATTCTGTCTCCGGCGAAGGTCCTTCCACCAGCACTGCGACTTCGCTGCCTACCAACGCCTGGTTCTTCGCCTTGGACACCTTCCTCTGAAGCGCCATCAGACGGCGCCTGCGGTTATAGATCGTCCGCGCGTTCACTTTGCCGTCCAGCGCGTAGCTATCGCTGGTATCTTCATCCGAGTAAGAGAAGACGCCCAACCGGTCGAGCCGGGCTTCCTTCACAAACTGGCACAGTTCCTCGAAATCCCCATCGGTTTCTCCGGGAAAGCCCACGATCATGCTGGTTCGAATCGCGACTCCCGGAATGGTGAGACGAATCCTCTCGATCAGTTTGAGAAAAATCTCGGCAGAGGCGCCTCGCTTCATCCGTTTGAGCACGGAAGCGCTCGCGTGCTGCAGCGGCATGTCGATGTACTTGACCAGCGAGGCATGCGCGGCGATGGTGTCGAGCAACTTCTGAGTCACACGGTTCGGATAGGCGTAAAGGAACCGGATCCACTTCTCCTGGGGCGTTTCGATGCGGGCCAGGCGATCGAGCAGGAGCGCCAGACCGTCCTTTAGACCGAGGTCTTCGCCGTAGGACGTGGTGTCCTGTCCGATGAGGTTGATCTCGCGAATCCCCCGTTCGAACAACCGCCTGGCTTCGTTCACCACCGACTCAAAACGGCGGCTGCGGAAGTTGCCGCGGTATTGAGGGATGACGCAGAACGTACAGGGATGGTCGCAGCCTTCGGCGATCTTGATGTAAGCAAAATGCCGGGGCGTGGCCAGGACCCGTGGGGTCAGATCGTGATAGAGATACGGCTCGAGCGGGGCTGCCGACTCGGGCATGT
Source organism: Bryobacteraceae bacterium (assembly GCA_046160045.1). Lineage (GTDB taxonomy): Bacteria > Acidobacteriota > Terriglobia > Bryobacterales > Bryobacteraceae > CAZGUX01. Next base: position 26,112 of record JBJXGR010000213.1, on the reverse strand, counting down.
CCTCGCACAGGGCTACAACGCGGTGGAGTTCGTTGGTGCCGATGATCGCGTCGACTTCGGGCATCTGCTGGTGGATGTCTTTGCGATAGCGCTCCACCAGGCAGCCCGCCACGATCAACTTCCGGGCCTTGCCGATTCTCTTGTATTCGGCCATCTCGAGTATGGTGCGGACAGACTCTTCCTTGGCCGGATCGATGAAGCTGCAGGTGTTGACGACGAGAACCTCGGCCTGGTCGGGCTGATGAGTCAACTCGTGGCCCCGCGCCACAAGCGAGCCCATCATGACTTCGCTGTCCACTAGATTTTTCGGACAGCCCAGGCTGACAAAACCAATTTTCAAGTGGATGTTTCCCTTTGCAAGGACCGCTTCCTTAGGGGGCGAGCGGCTCGGAGCGACGTACCCTCCCAGGATACCATCGCCGCAGGGGCGCTCCCGTCTTCTCCGGAAGGGCCGAGGGTCAAACTCCAACCTTCTCGACGACTGCCTCGAGTGAGATCCCTTCCTGGCGTAGTTTGGCCGCCAGCAAGCGTTGCCCCATTGCCTCCGACTTGAGCAGATGGGCTGTTTCCAGTCTGCTGGATAGCCTTGATGCGCCAGGGCCGCAAAAGCGTTTGGTCTCGGCATAGCAGCGTAGAATATCATCATGAGCGTTCTATGCCGCCGGTCCTTGTTGTCGCTTCCTCTGGCGGCGCCCCTGACGGCTCAACTCTCGACGGGCGACCCGGCGGCCGTGGCGGAAGTCCAAGCCGGCAAGCGCGCGGCAGCGAATGCCTCCTGGTGGGGCTTCGATCCGGCCGATTCCACCCGCTTCCTGCAGTCGGCGTTCGACTCCAAAGCCAGAACAGTGATCGTCCCCTACATGGGCAGTCCGTGGATCGTAACCCCCCTGCAGTTGCGCGGCAATCAGGAGGTCGTCTTCGAGCCGGGCGTCGTGGTGCTGGCCAAAAAGGGCGAGTTTCGAGGAGGCGGCGACAGCCTGACCCTTCGAGCGTACGGGGCCACCTGGCGGATGCACAAGCGCGACTATCAGAATCCCCCGTACCAGAAAGCGGAGTGGCGGATGGGCCTGGCGCTCCGCGGCGTGAAGAACGTCCGGGTGGAAGGGCTGCGTGTGGAAAGCTCGGGCGGCGACGGCTTTTATGTCGACGGATCGGGGCCGCGGCTGTGGAGCGAAGATGTGGTCATCCGCAATTGCATCGCGCACGACCACCATCGCCAGGGTATCAGCGTCATCAGCGCCGTCAACCTGCTGGTGGAGAACTGCCGATTCTCCGGCACTCGCGGCACGGCGCCTGAAGCGGGCATCGACCTCGAGCCTGATACGGAAGTCCAGCGGCTTTCGAACATCACGGTCCGCGATTGCCTCTTCGAGAACAACGCCGGCCACGCCATTCTGGTGTATCTCAAACCGCAGTCCCGCAAGTCGGCGCCGGTATCGATCCGATTCGAGCGGTGCCTTTCCCGCATGGACGCCGGGGTGGCGGGAGGCTGGTCCGGCATGTCGGTCGGTACGGCCAAAGATGATGGCCCCCAAGGCCTTGTCGAGTTCGTCAACTGCACCAGTGAGCACACCGGCCGCGAGGGCGCGAAGGTCTACGATAAATCGGCGGATTCCGTCAGGCTGCGATTTGTGAATTGCCACTGGAGCGATGTCTGGAACACGCCCGCTCCGGAGTATGGCGGCCCGCGGGTGCCCGTGCTGATTCAGGCCCGGCGGGACATGGCCCGGAAGCCCGGAGGCGTGGAGTTTGTCGATTGCTACGTGAATGACAATACCGACCGTCCTGCCGTTCAGTTCGATGATGAGAACGACTACGGCCTATTCGACGTGAAGGGCCGGATCGGAGTTCGAAACCCGCGCGGCGTCTGGATCCGGCTGGGGACCAAACGAGAGAACGTCGCGATCGAGGCGGTGAGCTTGAACGCTTCCAAATCCGGCTAAACGCTCCGCCGGTTGATCTCGTATTTGTCCAGGATCTGCTGCCAGAGTCCTTTCGACTTCAGGATCAGCTCGATCACTTCCCGCACCGCCCCGCTCCCGCCAGCCACGGTCGTGATGTAGTGGGCCTCCTGCTTCACCTCGGGCCGGGCGTTGGCGGTGGCGATCGCCAGTCCCACGCGATGCATCACCACCACGTCCGTCAAATCGTCGCCGATGTAGGCGACTTCCTCCCGCGTGATTCCTGAATCCGTCAGAATCTCATCGAGAATCGGGATCTTCTCGATGTGTCCCTGATACACGTACGTCATCTTCACCTGGCGTGCCCGCTCGGCTGCCGCCGGCGAGACCCGGCCGCTGATGATCCCGGTCTTGATGCCGTGCCAGTTCAGCCATTGCAGCGCAATGCCGTCCTGCGAGTCGAATCCTTTGGTCTCGACCATCTGGCCATCAGGCCCGGGAACGTTGATCAACCGGCCGTCGGTGAGCACGCCATCCACGTCCATCAGCACCATCTTGACCCTGGCCGCCAGGGTTTGCACGGTTTCAGACAAATCTCAATTCTCCTCGAATAGCTTGGTGTACAGCCGGCGCTGTTTCGCCAGCAGTCCGTCGTAGATGGCCCGGTTCGCCTCGATGGGAGGAATCGACTCGCCCATCTCGGGTCTCCGCTCGCGGATGTGGCCGATCGCGCCAATCCGCTCCAGCACCAGCAGCGCGGCCCCCCGGCTGGTGGCTTCCGCTTCCAGGCAGAGCGTCATCGACCGACCGAGCGCGTCGGCCATCATCTGCGTCCAGGTGCGCGACTTCAGCAGCGCGCCGCCTGAAGCGATCATCTCCTCCGGCGCGCCCAGCCGTTCGGACATCAAATCGTAGATGTTGCGGAACCGCAGCGATACCGACTCGAGGCCTGCATACAGGAGATCGATCGGCTCGGTGTGGATGCTCATTCCGGTGATCGCGGCGCGCGCATCCGCCCGCCACTTGGTGGAGCGCTCTCCGGCGAACAGCGGCAGCACCGTCAGGCCATGCGCTCCGGGCTTTATCGTCGCGAGCTTCTGTTCCAACTGCTCTTCGTCTGCCGGCAGGGCCAGCATTCTCCGCATCCAGGCATACACTTCTCCGCCGTTCGAAAGAGCGCCCCCAAGGACAAAACGGCGCCGATCGACCCGATAACACCACAGCCCCGGAGGGATGACGATCGAGTCCGCTTCAAACACCGCCCGCGAGACTCCCGTAGTGCCCACCATCAGCGAGAATCGTTGCGGCGTGATGCAGCCGCTGCCGATGTTGTTGCAGGCCCCGTCGCCCAAGGCAGGAAACCACGGGAGAGCGCCCCAGTCCGGCCACATCGTCTCGAACTCTTGGGTTAGATCCGACGCCGGATGATCCATGCTTTCCGGTGGAGCGAGTTGTGCGCGGTCGATCGGAAGAACGCTGAGGATGCCTGCGTCGTAGTCGTTTTGATTCTGATTCCACAGCCCGGACCCCGACACCATGGAAGTGGACGCGACCGGCCGGCCGAACAACCGCAGGAAGAAATACTCGCCGAACGACATCCACCGCGCGGTGGCCTTCATGGCATCCGGCCGGGCTTCGGACAACCACAGCAGTTTCGCCGGCAGATAGCTGGGATGCAGAACGCAGCCCGTGCGCGCATGCTGCGCGGCCGGGTCGAGCTTCTCGCCGATGCGCTTCGCGGCTTGAGTGCCTCGGGTGTCGAACAGGTGCAGGATCGGAGTGGTTGGCCGATTCTTCGAATCCACGCCCAGGACGTTGTGCCAGAAGGTGCAGAAGGCGATGCCCGCGGGCTTTCGGCCGGCCTCGCGCAATTGATCGTGAATCGCGCTCAGGCAGCGGATCGCCAGCCCGGCCAGTTCGTCCGGATCGATTTCGACGCCGCCGTCCGCGGTGGTCGTGATCCGGTATGGCAGTTGAAGACCGAATCCGGCGACGACGCGGGCATCCGCATCGAACAGCAGGGTCCGGGCGGAAGAGGTTCCGACGTCGAGAGTGACAATCAGCGGTTCTGCGGGAGGCACGAATTCAAGGTTTGCGGATTCAGTATATCGCAGATCCCGCCGGGCCCTTTCGGTTTGCGGCCTCGGATCTTCGGCGGCGGCCGGTTGCGAGATGGATAATAGTCGAAAGGAGATATCTGAATGAACCTCGCCGCAGGTATTGAATTACCCGATGCCGCGATTGCCGAGATCTGCCGCCGTTATGAGGTAAAGGAACTGGCTGTGTTCGGTTCCGCGGCGCGAGGCGAGATGCGTCCGGACAGCGACATCGACTTTCTGGTTGAGTTCATTCCCGAAGCCAGGGTAAGCCTGCTGCGCCACTACGCGGCCGAACGTGAGCTGTCGACGTTGCTTGGTCGAAAGGTCGACCTCGTGTCGAAACGAGCTCTCCGGGAGGCCTTGCGCGACGAAGTCATCTCCCAATCCCGTCTTGTCTATGCGGCGTGAGCAACTCCTACTCGAAGACATTCTTTCGGCGGCAGACGCGATTGCCGAGTTTGTTCGGGGTCAGCAATTGGAGTCGTTCGAAGCAAACCGGATGGTCAGGAGTGCGGTGGTTCACCAGTTGACAATTGTCGGTGAGGCCGTTGCTCACCTTCCACAGGAAATCAAGACACGATATCCAACCATTCCTTGGTCGGATATCAAAGGTCTGCGCAACATTGTCGTCCATAACTTTTCGGAATCGACTGGATGGAGGTCTGGAGAGCGGCCGTGGAAGACGTCCCAACTCTCCGCGCCCAGATTACGGAAATCTGCCGGGCCGAATTCCCCGATTCCGCAAGCGGGCGATAACGGCCCCGGCGTCGTTGACGTTGCTCCTTCGGGTTGACAGCACGGTAGCCGCTACGTCGTCCGCCGCGTCCGCAACCACGTCACCCCGGCGACCGCCGCCAACCCCAGCGAAATCCATTGCGCATTGGTGAACGGCCCGATCGCCGTCTGCTGCTGCGTCCGCACGAAATCCACCAGGAACCGCACCACGGCGTACAACACCAGGTATTGGCCGATAATGGCGCCCGGCGCGTGCTTGCGGTGAATCCGCCAGTAGAGGTAGCCGCAGATCGCAAATTCGGCGAAGGATTCGTACAACTGGCTCGGGTGAAGGGGAACATTCAACGGCACGCCGACCAGATCGTGCGCGTCCTTGCTGGTGAAGGTGACCGCCCAGGGCCGGTCGCATTGCGTGCCCCAACAGCAGCCCGCGGCAAAGCAGCCGAGACGTCCGATCGCGTGCCCCAGCGCAAGCCCCGGCGCGAAGACGTCCGCCGTCGCGAACAGCGGCATCTTCTGGCGGCGCATATACACGTAAGCGACCACCAGCGCGAGCACAAGTCCGCCATAGAAGATCCCGGCCGCTTGCAGCGTGGAGAGCGAGAACAACTGTCGCGGGTCGCGGACATACTCGCCGAGATCGACGAGGATCATGAGCAGTTTGGCCCCGGCAATCCCCGCGATCGCGCAATACATGGCGAGGTTCAAGACCCGTTCGGGATCCATCCCGGCGCGCTTGGCCAGGCGGTTCGTCATGCCCATGGCGCACAGGAAGGCCGTCGCAACCAGGAGTCCGTAGGTGGGCAGGCGAAATCCGAAGATCTCCAGAACGTAGGGGTGCATGTCAGGTTTGCGCCGGCTGGCTCTTCGACTTCAGCAGGCCCAGCAGCAGCAGACCGCTGCCGCAGACGATGGCGCTGTCGGCGACATTGAATGCAGGCCAGTGCGCCGCACCGACATAAAAATCCAGAAAATCCGTGACCGAGCCGAACACCAGGCGGTCGAAAACGTTGCCGAGCGCCCCGCCGAGAATCAGCGTCAGGGCCCACGTGGTCGCGCGATCCAGTTGCTCGGTCTTTCGCAGCATGGAGGCAACGACAATCAGCGCCCCCATCGACACCACGATTAGAAACGCGTCGCGCCATGGTGAGTTGACGTCCGCCAGGAAGCTGAACGCCGCCCCCCGGTTCCGGGCGTGGACGATGTCGAAGAACCCCGGAATCACCGTGTGGGTCTCAAATTCCGAAACGCGGGTTTCGATGACCCACTTCGTCAGGCGGTCGAGTGCGAAGACGCCCGAGGCGACGAGGTAGGCCTGCATCGGCAATAACGGCTTAGAGCCCAAGCGCACCCTCCACGGCCGGGACGGACGGACCGGACAGTTCCACCTTTCGGGAGGAGGGGTTGAGTGGTTTCACGTGGTTGTTCGCGTTCGCCGGCGCCGTACTTCCCTTATTATAGGGTCCAAGATGCGCGCGGCGTTGTCGGCCGCCAGGGGCGTGTGCCACACTGATCAATCAGCACGATGAACTTTGATATCCCTGTCGAGTTGGCAAGCGACCGCAAGATTCGCGATCGGAACAAAGTCAGCTATCGATTCGCCCATTGGCCCATTTGGATCTTTGTGTTCTTCCTCGCGCCCGGGCCGTTGACCTTCGACTTGTTTGCCCGCGGCTTCGACGAGCGCATGGCGCTATGGCTGGGTGCGGTGCTGGTGGCGACCGGGATCGCCGGGCTGCTCGGCCGCTTGCCGGGCGTCGAACCCCGGCCTTACATCATCCGCTTCGTCGAAGACAAGCCGAACCCCTTGTACCGCCGCGTTTGCTACACCTTCGCCTGGAGCGCCGTGGTGACGTTCGCCGTGCTGAACGCCGCCGGGTTGATCGGCGCGGTGGCCACCGGGAAGTGGATGCTGCGGCAGATCTACGATGTGGCGTACTTTCCTTTGGCGGGCCTGATCTGGATTCTGGGTGCGTTCGGACAATTGCCGCGAGTGAAACCTTCGACCAAAGGCGAAGGCCACGAACGCCGATTCTTCTACGGATCGGTGTGGGCGGTGTGTTTCGCTCAACCTGTCCTGTTCGTGCTCTGGAAGACGCTGCCCCGAGGCACTGTTTACGATTCGATAAAACTGGCCGTGTTTGCCGGGGTTCTTGCGTTCGTGGGCCGGTTGGCGCAGCGAGGCCGTCTGCCGAGGACGCGGCCGATCGTGCCGGGCGAACTCGCCGTCTCCGACTGATTGCGGAAACAGTGCCGAAACGCGGCTGCTATGCTGTGGAGTTGCGTTTCCCTGAAACGACCAGGAGTTGATTCCATGAGAGCAGGCCTGATTGGCACGGGCGCCATCGCCGACAAGCACGCGCAGGCGTACCGGAACATCGGATTCGAAGTCACCGTTTGCACAGACGCGCATGCGCCCTCAGGAAAGAAGTTCGCGGATACGTACGGCTGCGAATTCGTCCCCTCTGCCGAAGAGCTTTGCCGTCATCCGAATGTCGACTTCGTGGATGTCTGCACCTTTCCCGACTACCGCCTGCAGGCGGTCGAAATGGCCGCGGCCAGCGGAAAGCACGTCCAGGTGCAGAAGCCGATCGCGACGAACCTGGAAACCGCCCGGAAGATGATCGAGACCGCCGCCAGGGCGGGCGTCACGCTCGGTGTGGTGAGCCAGCATCGCTTCGACGATTCCTGCCGGTTTCTCCACAAGGCCTTGCGTGATGGACGGCTGGGCAAGTTGCTGCAGGTGGACATTTACGTCAAGTGGTACCGGACGGCCGGCTATTACTCGCGGGCGATCAAGGGCAGTTGGCACACCGAAGGCGGCGGCGCCCTCATCAATCAGGCGATCCACGGCGTCGATGTCGTCCGCTGGCTGGCCGGCCCGGTGTCGGAACTCTTCGGCTACTGGCAACTCGCCGCCTACCACAAAATCGAGTCGGAAGACGTCGTGAATGCGATCCTGAAGTACGCGAACGGCGCCACCGGCGTGATTCAGGCGTCGACGGCGATGTGGCCGGGATACACGGAGCGGACGGAGTTTCACGGCGCCAAGGGCACGGCCATTATCTCAGGCGACAAGCTCACCACTTGGGATGTCGAGGACGACGCGGGAGACCCCGCCCCGGTGGAAAAGGAAGTCGCTTCCGGCGCTTCGGACCCCATGGCGATCTCGCTGACGCCGTTCGAACGCCAGTTCACCGACTTCGGCGATGCCTGTAAGACGGGCCGCAAACCCCTGGTGGACGGCGAGGCCGGCTATCAGGCGCTGGAAATCGTCCTCGGCGTTTATGAGTCTTGCCGCACGGGCCGAACGGTGAAACTGAGCTGACACGATGAACCCCTGGGTGCGCATTCGCGTCCCCGCGTCGAGTGCGAATCTCGGGCCGGGCTTTGACGCGCTGGGGATGGCTATCGGCATCTATCTCGAGTGCCGGTTCCGCCGCGGCGATCGCCTGCGCATCCAAGTCGAGGGCCGGGATGCCGGCCGCATTTCCACGGCCGAAGACAACCTGGTCTGGCAGACCGCTCTTGCGGTGGCCCGCGGCGTCGGCGCCACTCTGCCTTCCGTCGAGTTGCTGGTTCACAACGACATTCCGCTCGGCAAGGGGCTGGGATCGAGCGCGGCGGCACTGACCGCGGGTGTCATCATCGCCGACCATCTGCTCGAATTGCGTTGGAAGCGGCTCCGCATCCTCGATGAAGCGGCGCGCATCGAGGGCCACCCGGACAATGTCGCCGCCTGCGTCCTGGGCTCGATCGTGGCGAGCGCCATTGATTCGGGCGGCACGGCGCGCGCCGTACGGCTGGAACTCTCGGCTCGATTCGGGGTGGCGATCGTTGTCCCCGATTTCGATCTTCCGACGTCGAATGCCCGCGCGGTGCTCCCGCAGCAGTACTCGCGCCAGGACGTCGTCTTCAACATCCAGCGGGCGACTTTGCTGATCACGGCCCTGGCCGCTGGTGTGACCACCGCCTTTCCCACCGCCCTCGAGGACCGGCTTCATCAGCCCTATCGGGTTCCGCTCATCCCGGGACTGAGAGAAATCCTCAAGCTGCGGGCGCCCGGGCTGTTGGGATGCGCACTCAGCGGGGCCGGGCCGTCAATCCTGGTGTTTTACGAACGTGGTCACGAATCCGTGTGCGACCTGGTCCGGCAGGTGTTCCGATTCCATGGCCGCGAGTCCGAAGCACTCTACGCCCAAATCGCGGCGGAAGGTTATTCGCTGGACATGGAAGATCGGGAGTAGGCCAATCCTGCTCACATAATCCGAGGCCCGACCGCGAGGGAGGGCTTTCCGGGCGGGAACGGAACTTCCTACGCAAGGTGGAAGCTTGCGCCACCGGCCTGAGGCCCGTCGTCACAAACCGAAGCCCATTCGCGTATATGCGATAGTGTAAGAATGTTCCGCGCATTCGCGTTTGGAAGAGTCGTGCGTTTGGCCTTGGCCGTGGCGTGGTTGCACGCGGCCGGCGGCCTCCCGGCGCAGGTTCGGACAGGCTCGGTGGGCGGCCGTATCACGGATGCCGCAGGGAAAGCGCTCGCCGGAGCACGGGTCGAGATTGTCTCCCTGGACACGGGGCGCTCCCGTGCCTCCCAGACCTCGGCCAGCGGCGATTTCGTCCTCGACCGCGTGGCCCCCGGCGCGTATCGCCTTGACGTCGGCAAAGACGGCTACCGAACACACGTCCAGGAATTCGAACTGTTGCTGAACCAGGAAGCGCGGGTGGATGTCCAACTGCTCCCCGGAAACCGTACCGAACGCGTGCAGGTGAGCGCCCCGACGACCCTCTTGCGCACCGAAAACTCAGCCATCGGCGCCGTGATCGAGAACCATCAATTACGAGGCCTTCCGCTCGATGGGCGTAACTTCTATGAACTGTCGCTGCTGCTTCCAGGGACGGCCCCGGCCCCCCAGGGGTCTGCCGGTTCCGGCCGCGGCGACCTGGCTTTGAACATCAACGGCGCGCGAGAGGATTCCAACAGCCATGTCCTCGATGGCATCTACTCCGGCGATCCCAAGCTCAACGGCTTCGGCGTTACGCCGCCGGTGGACGGCGTGCGCGAGTTCGAGGTCCTGACCAACTCCTACGACGCCTCGTTTGGCCGCAACGCGGGTGGCCAGATCAATGTGATCCTGAACTCGGGCGCCAACCGCCTTCACGGCACCGTCTACGAGTTCTCGCGAAACGCCGCGCTGGACGCTCGCAATTACTTCGCTCCGGCCGGCGAGGAAAAGCCTAAGTACAACCGCAACCAGTTCGGATTCTCGTTGGGCGGCCCTGTCCGCCGCGACCGTACGTTCTTCTTTGCCGACTTCGAAGGCCGGCGCGTCCGCGACGGCAAGACGCTGGTGACGAATGTACCCACCCTCAAGGAACGCGGCGGCGATTTCTCGGAGAGTCCGTTCCCCATCATCGATCCGTACTTTCAGTCGCCGTTCCCGGGCAATCGTATTCCGGCCGAACGATTGGATCCCGTCGGCGTGGCGATCGCTAAGCTATACCCCGCGCCGAATCGCAACCGGCCCGGCCGGAACTATGTTTCCTCCCCTTCCCAGCGCGACCGCAACGATCAGTTCGACCTGCGCGTCGACCATGCTCTCTCCCTGCGCGATGAGTTGACCGCGCGCTACAGCTTTGGCGATCGCGCGCTCTATGAACCGTTCGCCGGCGGGGCTTTCGCCCAGGTGCCGGGCTACGGCAACAACGTCGCCAAGCGTTTCCAGAACGCGCTCGCAAGCCATACTCACGTCTTCACGCCCGCTCTGCTGAACGAACTGCGGCTGGGCTTCAACCGCATCGCTCTGGGCATTCTGCACCAGAACTCCGGCGCCAGCCTAAACCGCCAGGTGGGCATGCCCGATCTCGCCACGAATCCTCTGGACCAGGGGCTCAGCCTCATCACCGTGACCGGGTATTCACCGCTCGGCGACGAGTACTTCAACCCTCAGCGCGGCGTCACCAATACCTATCAGGTGAACAACCAGACCAGTTGGGCGCGCACCCGCCACCTGGTGCGCTTCGGGTTCGACTTCCGCAACCTGCAGCAGAACGCGTTCCGCAATATTCAGGGTCGCGGCATCGTGAATTTCACGGGCTTCAGCGGCAGCGCCTTGTCGGAGTTGCTCCAGGGGATTCCTTCCTATACCGGAGGCGCTCAAACGGACAATCCGCAGCACCTCCGGACGCGCAGCTACAACTTCTTTGTCCAGGATGCCTATCGCATCCGGCCCGATCTTGTTCTCAGCCTCGGCGCCCGCTATGAGTACAACACGCCCGCCGTGGATCCGGCCAACCGGGCCACCCTCTATGACGATGCGCGCGGCGGCCTGACGCCGGTCGGGCAGAATGGCATGCCCCGCGGCGGGTACTTCGCCGACCGCAATAACTTCGGCCCTCGGGTAGGCCTCGCCTGGAATCCAGGCCGCGCAGGCACGGTGCTTCGGGCCGGCTACGGCGTCTACTACGACCAGTCGGCTCTGGCGCCCGGCGAAGGGCTGTATTTCAATGCTCCGTATTACGTTTTCCAGTTGTACTTCTCGCTTCCGGCCGCGCCCCTGTCCCTGCGAAATCCGTTCCCCGCGAACTACCCGCTGCAGTGGCCGGCGTCGGCATTGGCGTTCCAGCGCGACCTGCGGACGCCCTACATCCAGCACTGGAGCTTCGGCGTGCAGCAACAGATCGGGCCGGGGCGCGTCGTGGAAGTGGCCTATGTCGGATCGAAAGGGACCAAGCTGATCTCGGGCCGCGACATCAACCAGCCCGCTCCGGGCCCGCGGCAGCCGAACCTGCGGCCGAATCCCCTGTTCGCCGACGTCAACCGGATCGAATCGCGCGGCAACTCGAATTACAACAGCCTGCAGGTGCGAGTCCAGCAGAGGCTGCGCCACGGCGTGTCGCTGCTCGCCGGCTATACCTGGGCAAAGTCCATTGACGACGCGTCCAACTTCTTCCCCAGTGCCGGGGACCCCAGTTACCCGCAGGACAGCGCCCACGTCCGCGCGGAGCGGGCCCGGTCGGGGTTCGACCTGCGGCATCGGCTTTCGGTGGCGTATTCCTACGAACTGCCGTTGGCCCGCAAGCATCGCTGGGCCGGGGGCTGGCAGACCTTCGGCATTCTGACCCTGCAGACCGGGCGTCCTTTTACGGTGGCCCTGCCGACCGAGTTCGACAACAGCAACACTGGCCGCAGTTCCCTGGGCTTCGGCGCCAACGACCGGCCGAACGTCATCCGCGATCCCAGGCTGAGCGATCCCACGCCGGAGCGGTGGTTCGACACCAGAGCCTTCACCGTCCCGGCCTACGGGACTTTCGGCAACGCCGGCCGCAATATTCTCGATGGGCCAGGTTTGGCCACCCTCAACATGTCCGTCGTCAAAGATACCCGCATTACTGAAGGGCTGACGATGCAGTTCCGGCTGGAATCGTTCAATCTGTTCAACCGGCCGAACTTCGATCTTCCGGGCCTGTTCGTGGGCGGGGCGGGATTCGGGTCGGTGCTGTCGGCGCAGTCGCCGCGGCACGTGCAGTTGGGATTGAAGTTCCTGTTCTGACGGCCGCCGGTGGGTGGGGGGTGCGAGCCAGGACTCCGCAATCAGGCCGGGACGCGATAGCATGGTCTGCGGCAGACCCCGACTCGATTTCTCTCTCATGAACCGGCGTGAATTTGTCAGCACTTCTTTCTATGCGGCGCAGCCGCTGGGCCTGACGGCACAACGTTCGTCCGCGGCCAATGCGGCCATCGAACAAGCACGGCAGGCGGGAATGGATGTCCTGAAGCCGAGCCGGAAAGACCTGGAGCACGGCCTGGAGCTTCACGCTCAGTCGCTGGTCATCGAGTCGTACGGATTCTCGCCCAACTCGGCCATTGACGGAGAAGCGCTCAGTGCCGCGATCGCCGCCGGCGCTTCGGCGGGGGAACTGCAAGACCTCCAGGAAGAGATGAACATGACCCGCCACGTCACGGTTCCCTCTGAACGGACGGAGTACCGGCAGGCGTGGGACTCGTCCGGCGTAACGTGCATCCTGCAGAACGCCGGCGAGGAGGGGCAGGATCCGGAGCGGCTCATCAAGCGCCTGGCGCGCTTTACCTACGTCACCGACAGGCTCGGCGGCTTTGTCATTCGCGCCGCCACTCCGGACGCCATCGTCGAAGCCAGGAAACAGAAGAAGCACTGTCTCTATTTCTCCGGCAACGGCGTTCCCCTGTCCCAGAGCTGGGCTACCGTGCACGACGAGCTGTCCTATATCCGCGTGTTCTTTCAACTGGGCATCCGCATGATGCACCTCACCTACAACCGGCGGAACATGCTCGCCGACGGCTGCGCCGAGACCGCCAACGGCGGATTGAGCGATCTGGGACGGGCGGCGATCGCCGAGATGAACCGCGTGGGAGTGATCGTGGACGTGGCGCACACGGGTTGGAGGAGCAGCCTCGAGGCGGCCCAAGCATCCTCGCGGCCCATGGTTGCCAGCCATTCCGGCTGCGTCGCGCTGCACCAACATATCCGCTCCAAACCGGACGAAGTGATTCGCGCCATCGCGGACACCGGCGGATATGTGGGCGTGTTCTCGATTTCCGGTTTCCTGGGACGCGGAGGCGACCTGGCGGCCATGCTCGACCACATCGACTACATCCGGAAACACTACGGGGCCGACCACGCCGCCATCGGTACGGATATTGCCTATCGTTCCCAGTCGAGCGCAGCGGAGAGCGCCAAGGTTTCCGTGCGCCCAAAATTCCGGCCGCGCTTCGAGAATTTCTGGCCAGGCGACACGTATGCGTCCGCCCGCCAGCATCCCTCACTGGCGTGGGTGAACTGGCCGTTATTCACGGTCGGCATGGTACAGCGGGGCTTCTCGGATTCGGAGATTCAGAAGATTCTGGGCGGCAACGTACTGCGGGTAGCGCGGGCGGTATTTCCCGCAGCCACTGAGCCGCGACCGTAAGGGAGCGGTGGCTCGTCCGATTCAGAGCCGCGCAGCCGGGTCCCTGCTGTACGCGCCCGCCGGGCGACAAGAAACGTCGCCCGGCGGCACTTTCAACGGGTGGCTCGCCGTCCCCAATTGGTTCACACACGGAGCCAACCGCACACCGTCTCCGCTCCACTCGTCGGCAGGCGTGCCCGCGCCGCTCACCCTTCCCGATCCACGCGCAGCTTCAGGAAATGCGTGGCGCAGGAAATACAAGGGTCGTAATTGCGAATCGCCTGTTCGCATTCCAGCGTCAACCGGTCCTCGGGAAGCGACAGGTTCTGCTCCACCAGTTGCCACAGGTCGGCTTCGATCGTCTTCAGGTTTTGCGAGGTCGGCGCGATGATCTTCGCTTCCTTGATCAAACCCTCCGCATCCACCACGTAGCGGTGATACAGAATGCCGCGTGGCGCTTCGGTGCAGGCGCAACCGGCGCCCTCCCGGGGAGTCACCTCCACCGACGGCCGCTCCGGCATCTCGTACGCGTCGATGATCCGGATCGCTTCGTCGCAGGCGTAGAGCGTCTCCACCGCCCGGACAATAATGCTCTTGAACGGGTTCCGGCACGCCACTCCAAGCCCCGCCTCGCGCGCCGCATCCTGCGCCAGCGGCGACAGCAGTTCGTAGTTCAGGTTGTACCGGGCCAGCGGTCCGACGAAGTACGGCCCTCGCTTCTTGTGAATGGAGTGGAGCGCGTTGGAATGCTTGACATGCTCCTCGGCGAAGTGGTCCTCGTAGTGGCGGACCTCGATATCCAGCCCCTTGTTCGAAACCAGCCGCCCTTCGTTGAAGGGGTACTCGGCCGGCGCGCGCAGGGCCACGAATTCGTAGTCCCGCTCGAAGTCCGGGAACGGGAGCCCGGCGGTCCAGCGCACGGTTTCGAGCGCGGCGTCCCGGGCCCACAACAGCCGCTCACGCAGGGTGGCGAAATCGCGTTTGGCCGGCGCTTTGTAGAAACCGCCGATCCGCACGTTGACGGGATGGATCTCCCGGCCCCCCAACAGAGCGACAATCTCGTTGCCGGCTTTCTTCAACTGCAACCCGCGCTCGACGGCGGCTTTGTGGTCGCGCGCCATGGCGATACCGTCGTCGTACCCGAGAAAATCCGGGGCATGCAACAAATGAATGTGCAGTGCGTGGCTTTCGATCCACTCACCGCAGTAGATCAGGCGGCGGAGTTCGCGAAGCTGGCCGCCAACCGTGATGCCATAAGCCTGTTCAATGGCGTGCACGGCGCTCATCTGATAAGCGATAGGACAGATGCCGCAGATGCGGGCCGTAATATCAGGCGCCTCCGCCGCTTCCCGGCCGCGGAGCAGGGCTTCGAAAAAGCGCGGAGGCTCCGGTATGCCGAACTTCACGTCGCGCAGGCGGCCATCGCGAATGCTGACGTGCAGTTCGCCCTCGCCTTCCACGCGGGCCAGGGTTGCCACGCGGATCGTTTTGCTCTTCATGACGGTATGGCTCCCCCTCCGCCGGCGTGCCGCTCGTGCAACTCACTTTCGCGCCGGAACACGTCCGCGCCGGCATTGTAACTGCGGAAGGCGCGAACGATGCCTTCGCTCGAAACGCCAAGCTGGGACAAGCCGGCGCTCAGAGCGGGCGGATTGGCCGACTCTTTCGGCCCGAAGCATCCATAGCAGCCCCGCGCGTAGCGAGGGCAGATGGCGCCGCAACCCGCCTGCGTCACCGGCCCCAGGCACGGAGTCCCCTGGGCCACCATCACACAAACGGTCTGGCTGAGTTTGCACTCTACGCACACGCTGTACGTGGGAACTAACGGTTTCCGGTTGTTGAGCAGCGCGCTGATGACTTCCACCAACTGATACTTGTTGATCGGACAGCCGCGCAGCTCGAAATCGACGAACACGTGTTCGGCGATAGGCGTGGACTTGTTGAGCGTCTCGATGTACTCGGGGTGCGCGTAGACGATCGAGAGGAATCCTTTCACGTCCTTGAAATTCCGCAAGGCCTGGATGCCGCCCGCCGTGGCGCACGCCCCAATGGTAACCAGGTATCGCGACTGGCGCCGCACCTGGTGGATGCGCTCGGCGTCGTGCGGCGTGGTGATCGAGCCTTCGACCAGCGAAAGATCGTACGGTCCCTTGAGCACCGCCCGGGTCGCTTCGGGGAAGTTGGCGATCTCGACCGCCCCGGCCAACGCCAGCAGTTCGTCCTCACAATCGAGGATGGACAACTGACACCCGTCACAGGAGGCGAACTTCCACACAGCCAGTTTCGGTTTCTTCGTCGGCATAGTTCAGACCTCCCGGATGGCCAGCCAGTTCTTGACCCGGTCGTAGGGAAAGACCGGCCCGTCGCGGCAAACGAACAGCGGGCCGAGCTGGCAGTGCCCGCAGGTGCCCACGCCGCACTTCATGTTTCGCTCCATCGACACGTGAATTCGGTCGAGAGCCACGCCGCGCTTCTCCAGTTCGAGCACCGCGAAGCGCATCATGATCTCCGGCCCGCACAGCATCGCCATCGCGCTCGACGGATCGAACGGGGCCTTGGGAATCATATTGGTGACCACCCCGACGCTGCCGCGCCACGGCGCGATCGCCCGGTCGACCGTCACATACACTTCCAGGTCGAACCGCGCCCTCCACCTCTCCAGTTCCTTGCGGAACAGGATGTCCTCGGGGGTTCGGGTGCCATAGAGGAGCACCACTTTGCCGTACCGGTCGCGGCGCGAGAGGATGCGATAGAGCGACGGCCGCAGCGGCGCCAGGCCGATTCCGCCCGCCACGATGATGACGTCGCTGCCTTCGGCTTCCTCCACCGGCCATGGAACGCCGTAAGGGCCGCGCACACCGATCACGCTGCCCCGCTTGAGAGTCTGCATCACTTTGGTCACCGCGCCTACCGCGCGCGTCGTGTGGACCAGAATGGCCGGCTTGTCCGGGTCGCCGCTGATCGAGATCGGCACCTCGCCGACGCCGAAAACATACAGCATGTTGAACTGCCCGGGCTGGAAGCAGAACGTTTGGCTACCCTCCGCCGGAATCATCTCCAGCGTAAAGGTGTCATCGGTTTCCTGGATGTAGCGTTCGACCCGGAACAGGGCGGGGATCATCGTGCCGGCAGCTTCCGCCAGGGGGGCTTCAAGCATTGACGGCATAGACATCCACCAGTTGCAGGCAGGTCGCTTCCAGGCGGTCCGCGATGATCGTCGAGAAGCGCCTCAGCAGTTCGTAGCCCAGGCGCGGATCGTTCTCGCACTTCTCTCGCAGGCACTTGCCGTCCAGGGCAAACGCGCGGGTCAGTTCCAGTGCCCGTGCGTCGAACCGCCACCGGTGCGGCGGTATCAGCCACGACCAGCCCAGTACCTCGCCCTCCCCGATGGTCTGAATCATGATTGGGCCCCTTGTCGGCGGGAAAATCTCAAGCGCCGCCTTCCCCTGCCGGATCAGATAGAATTTGTCGGCCTCGTCTCCCTGCTTGCAGATAAAGGATCCGGCATCGAAGCGGACGTTGGAGGCGCACCCGATCAGCAGATGGATGTGCTGAGGATCCATTCCGGCGAAGAATGGATGCTCAGATAGAATTCGTTCCAGAGTCTCCATTGTTTTCCTCCCGTTTGTATTCCGTTGCCCGGATCGCACGGACTTCCTCGGTCAGGTCGATGCCCGCCGGGCACCACGTGATACAGCGCCCGCAGCCGACGCACCCCGATCCGCCGAACTGTTCGATCCATGTGGCGAGTTTATGGGTCAACCACTGGCGGTAGCGCGCCTTGACGGACTGGCGCACGCTGCCCCCGTGGATATACGAGAAATCGGCAGTGAAGCAGGAATCCCAACGCCGCCGGCGTTCGGCCGTGCTTCCGGTGAGGTCGGTCGTGTCTTCAATCGTGGAGCAGAAACAGGTGGGACACACCATCGTGCAGTTGGCGCAACTCAGGCAGCGCTCCGCCACCTGGTCCCAACGCGGGTGTTCATAATTGCGGTACAGCAGTGGCTGGATGCCGTCCGTGTCGAGAGTCCGGCCCATCTGCGAAGCGATAGCCGCTTCGGCCGCGGCAATCTCCTCGCTTGTGGCCTCGCCCGCGCCAAGCGACTCCAGCACCATTGCGCCCCGTTCGGTTCCTGCCCGCGCCACGAAATAATGGCGGGCGGCGTCAACTACTTCGGTTAACGCCAGGTCAAAGCCCTCGCTGGCGCGAGGGCCGGTGTTCATCGATTCACAAAAGCACGTGCCCCCGGCTCGTCCGCAGTCGACGGCCACGACGAACACGTCACGTTCGCGGGCCGCCTCGCCCGCCTCTGCCTGTTCGGCCATGCCGAACACCTTCCGCTGGATCGCCATCGCGTGCAGTTCGCAGCTTCGCACCCCGAGGAAGGCGAGCTTCCCCGTCGTCACTTCTCCCGCTGCGATTCGCAGACCGCCTTCGCTGCGCTCCACCCGCCACATCAGACTCCTCGGCGGGTGCAGAAACTTCTTCCACGATTGCGGTCCCACGGTGAAGTTGAACAACTCGCGCCCGTTCTGGCTGAGGCGGTATGCGCCCGCCTCCTGAACGTCGCTCCACCCGGCTGGCAGATCCGATTCCGACGTGACTTCGTCGTAGACTATGGCTCCGTCTCGGACTACGGGCCCTACCACGCAATAACCTTCGTTCTTCAAGTCGACGATCAACCGGCCGATATCGCCGCGTTGGATCGTCGCAGGCCTTGCCTGGCGGGCCCCCGGTGAGCACATGTCCGAATTAGACATGTAAACGCACCACCCTTTCAAACGCGATTTTAGTGTACGGCATCCCATTACAAAAGGGAATCCCTTGCGCGAATTTCGAAAGCTGTGCGCATTCCGCGGCGAGGCGCGACGGAAAATAACCCTGAAGTGGGCGTTTTGCCCCACATCCGACGTTAGCCGATTGACCCTTATACCGCGTTCATTCCATGCTTTGACTCCGTTCCCTTCGCCCTCTCGCTATTGGCCCTTGCCCTGCATCCTTCGTGGGGAGAACCTTATGTGCCTTGCTGTCCCAGGGCGAATCGTGAGCATGGACGATTCCGGAGAGATGAATACCGGAAAAGTCCAGTTCGGGGGCGTGACGCGCGACGTCTTCCTGGGTTTTGTTCCGGAAGCCGTGGTCGGCGATTACGTCATCGTGCATGTGGGCTTCGCCATTAGCCGCGTCGATGAAGAGGAAGCGCGCGCGAGCTACGAGTTGCTGGAGAAACTCGACCTGTTGGCTGACGACGGCGAACTGAAGCCTGAGGGCGGCGGACCATGAGACACGTCGACGAATACCGCGACCCCCGCATCGCGCAGGCGCTGGTGGCGCGCATTCACGCGAAGACCACGAGACCATGGGTCCTGATGGAGATTTGCGGCGGCCACACGCATTCCATCATGCGGTACGGTCTCGACGAACTCATTCCCTCGCAAGTGGAACTGGTCCACGGCCCCGGTTGTCCGGTGTGCGTGACGCCCATCGAACTGATCGACAAGGCGGTCGAGATCGCCGGCCGTCCCGGCGTGATTCTCGTTTCGTATGGAGACATGTTGCGCGTGCCAGGATCGAAGACCGACCTGTTTCGCGTACGCGCGGCGGGCGGAGACGTCCGGATCGCCTACTCGCCCCTTGATGCGGTGAAACTGGCGCGAGACAATCCGTCGAAGCAGGTGGTCTTCTTCGCCGTCGGGTTCGAGACCACCGCCGCCCCCAACGCGATGGCCGCCTGGCAGGCGCGTCAACTCGGATTGCGGAACTTCTCGCTTCTGGTCTCGCAGGTCCTGGTTCCGCCGGCCATTCGCACGCTGCTGAGTTCGCCTTTCAACCGCGTGCAGGGATTCATCGCACCCGGTCACGTGTGCACGATCGTCGGCATTGGCGACTATCAGGACCTGTGCCGCGACTTCGGCGTGCCCATGGTTGTCGCCGGCTTTGAACCGGTGGATCTGCTGGAAGCGATCCTGATGCTGGTGACCCAACTCGAAGAAGGCCGGGCGGAGGTGGAGAACCAATACGCCCGTTCGGTGGACCGCCAGGGAAACCTGCATGCGCAGCGTGTGGTGGAGACCGTGTTTGAAGCCTGCGATCGCCGGTGGCGCGGAGTGGGCGAGATCCGTGAGAGCGGTCTTCGCCTGCGCGAAGAGTTCGCGGCCTTCGACGCCGAGAAGATATTCGGATTGACGGCTTCCGGCGTCGAAGAGCCGGCCGAATGCATCAGCGCTCTCGTCCTGATGGGCCGGAAGAAGCCCTTCGACTGCACGGCATTCGCCGCACGATGCACGCCGGAGACGCCCATGGGCGCTCCGATGGTTTCCTCCGAGGGCGCCTGTGCGGCCTATTATCAATACCGCCGCCGGGCGGTGAGGGCCTGATGACGATGAGTGATGCCCTGTCTTCGCTCGTGTGTCCAGCGCCGCTCACCGGCAGTGACTGTGTGTTGCTCGGCCACGGAAGCGGCGGCACGCTCTCGGCGCAACTGGTGGCTGACGTCTTTCTGCCGCTGCTGAAGAACCCGATTCTCGATCGCCTCGATGACCAGGCCGTTATCGAGGTCAACGGGGCGCGACTGGCCTTCACTACCGATTCCTTTGTGGTCAGGCCCCTGTTCTTCCATGGCGGAGACATCGGATCGCTAGCCGTGCACGGCACCGTCAACGACCTCGCCATGGGAGGGGCCATGCCGTTGTGCCTCAGCGTCGCGTTCATCCTGGAGGAAGGTTTCCCGATGAACGACTTGCGCCGCATCGCTCAATCGCTCTCGGCGGCCGCCGCCGCCTGCCGAGTGCCGGTCGTGACGGCAGACACAAAGGTGGTAGAGAAGGGCAAGGGAGACGGGGTCTTTATCAATACGACCGGCATTGGCATCGTGCGCGAAGGCACGCGGCTTTCGGCGGACCAGGCGCGGCCGGGCGATGTCATCCTGTTGAGCGGATACATCGGCGATCACGGCATCGCCATCCTCGCCGGGCGCGAGGGTATCGAGTTTGAGACCACGCTCTCGAGCGACTCCGCCCCGCTCCACGGGTTGGTCTCCGCCATGCTCGACACGCATCCGGCGATCCACTGTCTGCGTGATCCCACGCGCGGCGGCGTGGCCAGCACCCTGAACGAGATTGCGGCAAAGTCGCAGGTAGGCATGCGGATCAAGGAGGGCGCGATTCCGGTTCGTGAGGAAGTGCGCGGCGCCTGCGAGATGTTGGGCCTCGACCCCCTGTACGTCGCCAATGAAGGAAAGCTGATCGCGATCGTAGCGCCTGAAGCGGCGGAAGCGCTGTTGGCGGCCATGCGCGCCCATCCGCGCGGATTGGACGCGCGTGAAATCGGCGTCGTGACCGAAATCAATCGAGGCATGGTGCTTCTGGAGACGATGTTCGGCACGGCCCGCGTCGTCGACATGTTGTCGGGCGATCAACTGCCGCGCATTTGTTAGTGTAATGTGCGATGAGGACTAATGTACGCCCTCGGTGATCTGCTGTGGTTCGTAGGGGTCGCAGTTATGTTAGCGCCTATGGGTCGAAGGCCGGCCTGCGCTGGGCGGACCACTGGCGTCCGCGGCAACCGCCATGCATGAAATGGACATCGCGCAGTCCATCCTCGAATCCGCCGAAGAGACTCTGCGGCAACACCCCGGCGCGAAGTTGGCCAAGGTGAACGTGCGCGTCGGCGAACTCGCCGGCATCGACCGCGAGTCCTTGTCGTTTTGTTTTGAAGTCCTCACTCGCGACACGGCCCTTGCCGGCGTCGTCCTGGAAGTCGACTGGCGTCCGCTGACGCATCAGTGTCTGGGTTGCGAACGCGAGTTCACCGTCGTCGACTGGAAGCTCGATTGCCCGTCCTGTGGAAGCGGCGAAACCCGCTTTCGCGGCGGCGACGAACTCGAAGTCGCATATTTGGAATTGGAGGAACCGTGAGTGAAGTCGTCCAGGAGAAAGTTGCCCGCAAAGTCCTCAACGAGAACGACCGGATTGCCGCGGAGTTGCGCCGCCGCTTTCAGGAGCGGGACATTCTGTGTCTGAACTTCATCAGTTCGCCCGGCGCCGGCAAGACGATGCTGCTCGAAAAGACGCTTGCCGGCTTCACCCCCGTTGACCGCGTTGCCGTGCTCACGGGCGATATTCAAACCGATAACGACGCCCGGCGCCTGGCCGGCTTCGGATTTCCCGTCCAACAGATCACGACGGCGGGGGCTTGTCATCTGGACGCCCGGATGATCGAAAAAGCGCTCGCCGCCTGGGATCTGGACCAGATCCAGGTGCTTCTGATCGAAAATGTCGGCAATCTGGTATGCCCGACCAGCTACGATCTGGGCGAAGAGGCGAAGATCGTGATCCTGAGCGTAGCGGAAGGCGACGACAAGCCGCTGAAGTATCCCGGCATTTTCCATCGCGCCGAGCTCATGATCTTGTCGAAGACCGACTTGCTGCCCTATGTGCCGTTCGACAAGGAGGCTGCGATTGCGAATGCGCGCCGCGTGCACCCGGGGATTGAGGTGATCGAGTTATCTTCGACGACTGGTGAAGGACTCAACCGGTGGCGGCGATGGCTGGCCGCGCGCCGCGCCAGACGGGTTTCCGCCGCCGTGTAATTCCTCCCTCAGAGTGGGGCGGCCATTCAGGCCGCAGCGCGCTTTAGCGCGCCCAACATATGACATTCGTCATATGCCCCTACTAGCCCCCTACTGGCCCAGCTTGACGATACCGCGCTGAACCGCCTGCATGGCGGCCTGAGTCCGGTCGTGGACGCCGAGTTTCTCGAAGATGTGGCTCAGATGGATGCGGACGGTCCCGTCAGACAGGCCGATTTGGCCCGCAATTTCCTTGTTGCTCTTGCCTTCCGCGACGAGCCGGAGGATTTCGGTTTCGCGGAGGGACAACTCATGGCGGGGAAGGCGTTCAGCCAGACGGGCTGCCACAACAGGGGAGTAGTAGGTCTGGCCGGCATGGACGGCGCGAATGGCGTTGATGAGTTCTTTGCGGAGCAGGTCCTTGAGGAGGTAGCCCCGTGCGCCGGCCCGAAGCGAGCGGTAGATGTCCTCGTCTCCGTCAAACGTGGTCAAGACGATCACGCGGGCTTGTCGGTCGAGCAGGCGGATGGCTTTGATGGCTTCGACTCCACTCATGCCCGGCAGCTTGAGGTCCATCAGGACGACGTCGGGGTGTTGCTCGCGGTAGAGTTCGACGGCGTCTTCGCCGGTAGCGGCTTCGGCCACGGCAGTCATGTCGTCTTCGCACTCAATGGTCACGGAGAGCCCCGCGCGCAGCATGGGGTGGTCGTCGACGAACATCACGCGGATTGGAGGACCGCTCATGCGCCACCCCGTGCCGGGATGACAACTTCCACCTCGGTGCCGTGCTCGGGCGCGCTCCGCAGATCGAACTTGCCGCCCATGAGCTTGGCTCGTTCACGCATTCCAGCAATGCCGAAATGGCCACGCTTGCCATCGGAGAGAGTCATCCCAGCACCGTCATCGAAGGTTTCGAGCCTGACCTGGCGCTGCCCATATTCCAAAGTGACCCTGACCAGAGTAGCGTGGGCGTGTCGCGCTGCATTGGCCACCGATTCCTGCGCGATACGGATCAGGTTCTTTTCCACATCGTAGCCGAGTTTCACCGGCGATCCTTTGAAGACGCACTCAACGCGAAGCACACTGCCTGCCGCGGCGCCGACCGCACTGCGGAGACGGTCTCCGAATGCGCCAGCTTCCCCTTCGTCGCCGCGGAGTTCAACGATCTCGCGCCTTGCCTCCGCGAGGCAACTGTCGATTTGATCGAGCACCCTTTCAAGGTCTCTGCCTGCGGCCTCAGGTTCGCGCCTGAGTTTCCTGAGGAGCGCGTTGAGCTGCAGGGCCGAGCCTGCGAATCCCTGCAGCAGCGTGTCGTGGATCTCCCTGGCGATTCTGGTCCGTTCGCTAAGGACCGCGGCGAACTCCCGGCGCACGGTCCGCGTCCTGAGCCCGTGCGCGCCAAACGCGGAGAGCCCGAGCGCCGCCGCGCAGAGGCCGAAGAACCAGGGCCGCTGGTAGAAATACGGCTCGACTTCGATTTCGATTTCAGAGACCTTCGTGCTCCAGACGCCGTCCTCGTTGGCGGCCATCAAGAGGAACCTGTGCGTTCCCGGAGGCACATTGTGGTAGAGCGCTTCTCCTCTTTCCTTGACGGCGACCCAGTCCTGATCCACGCCGTCGAGGCGATAGCGGTACTGCACCTTTTCCGGGGCGCGAAACGTGAGGGCGGCAAACTCGATTTTCAGGAGCCGGTTGCCGGGCGGGGAGACCACGCGAGAGGCCGTCGGCGCCGGCTGGCCATTAACCTCAACGCGTTCGATGACGACAGGCGGCGGGAGGGCGTTGATCGTCGGTTCGCCCGAAGGGATGCGCACCACACCCCGGATGGTGGAGAACCAGAGATCGCCGTTGTCAGCCCGCACCCCGCAAGGTTGGGCGTCTCCCGAGCACTCACTCGATTTCATTCCGTCGGCGGAAGTGAGGGTGACGCCCTTTGGGGCTGACGTCCGGCCCATGGCGGCTTCGATGAACTCCTTCTTTGGCGCGACGAAAATACCGCGGGAACCGCTAATCCAGAGGCGCTCGCCGGCATCCTCCACAACTTGGCAGAGGTACTCACCCGCCAAGCCCTTTTCAGAGGTGACAAGCCTCGATACGCCCCTGCTCCAGACTACAAGCCCGGCGTTGGTCGTCATCCAGAGATCGCCGGCGGCGTCCTCATGAAATGAGGTGACGGTCGCGTATCTGGCTTCAGAGGGCAGTTGAACGGCTTCGAATCTGCCGCCCTTGAGCCGTTGAAGGCCCCAGGAGCGAAGGGAGATCCACAGGCTTCCGTCACGGGCCGAATGCAGTCCCCGCAGAGCGTTTTCGCGCAATCCTTGGGGAGTTCTCAGAAGTTCTGTCTTCTCGCCGTGCACACGCAGCAGGCCGTTAGAGGTTGCGATCCAGACGTTGCCGAGTTTGTCTTCCTGAATCGCCCAGGCGGAGTTTTCGGGAATGCCGGTGGCGCTGGAGTAGCTCTTTCTGCCTGACCGAGTGAGTTGGAACGCGCCCTCTCCCTCGGTACCCACCCACAGGTTGCCCTGCCGATCCTCCAGAATCGAAGTTACAAAGGCCTTGGGTAATCCGAGGCGCCGGATGGGGACGAAGCGCCCGTCGACGTGCTCGTAAAGGCCGGCGCCTTCGGTGCCGGCGAATAGCCTTCCGCCCTTGCCACCCGCGATGGCCCGGATGAAATCCGAGCCCAGACCGTCCAGAGTTGTGAGGGTTCTAACGCGGCCATTTCGCAGGCGCGAAACGCCCCCGGCTTCGGTTGCGACCCAGAGGTTTCCTTCGCGGTCCTCGAATAGAGCGCGAATGTGGTCGCTCGCAAACCCCTCCTTGGTCGAGAGCCAGTCGAACCGGCTGCCGTTGAAGCGGCAGAGCCCATTGCCCACAGTGCCGATCCAGACATTTCCGTCCCGGTCTTCCAGCATGGTGCGAACGGAGATGCCGGGGAATCCCTCCGAGGGTCCCATCCGTCTTACGTTGCCGCGCTCGATGAGATAGAGGCCGCGGTTCTCGGTTCCCACCCAGACCCTGCCGGCCCGGTCTGGCAGCACAGCGCGAACGGTGTCCGCGGGTACACCGTGCGGCTGCGGCACACGGCGTCTTCCCCGAAACAGGTCCAACCCTGTCGTACTGCCGATCCATACGTCGGCGCCACGCACCGAGAACGATCGAACGCTGCCCGGCTTGACGCCGGCCGCCTCCGTGTACAGTTGGAACCACACGCCGTCCTTGAATCGCGCGAGGCCGGCTCCAGTGGCGGCCCAAAGCGCTCGCTCGGCATCTTCGGTCAGTTGGCGGATGCCCATTTCGGCGGGCCAGAGCCCCGAGTCCACTCGTTCGAAGCGGCCGCCCTGATACCGCACCAGCCCCGACCTTGTTCCCACCCAAAGGCCCCCGTCCGAGGATGCGGCCAATGACAAGATCCCGTTGTTGGGGATAGCCGGATCCGTGGTCCTTCCGAAGACCCGAAACTGGCGGCCGTTGAAACGCGCCAAGCCGCCTTCGGTACCCACCCAGATATAGCCGTCTGCTGTTTGAGCGACGGCATGAACTGTATTTCGCGGCAAGCCGTCGGGGTCCTGCCAGTGCGTGATTCCGTAGTGCCAGAGCCTTCTGGAGGGATCGAGGCACAAGCCCGGAGCGGCAATCGCGAGCGCTGCCAAAAGCGCATGTAGACCTCGGCGCAAGGGATCCCTCCTAAGAAGAGCTTACATCTCGGATCATAGCGCGCCCCCTGAACTGGCTGGTGCGCGGATCTTCAGGTTTCTCCAGGGCTGGCTCCTGCGGACTGTTCTTCCTTGGCGAGTGCATCCGGCCCGGATTGCCGCTGACGGCGGACGATGCCGAGCATCTGATCGAGCGGTCCATACAGGTCTGCGACGAGCGGCA
>JBJXGR010000212.1:0-20248 GCA_046160045.1 Bryobacteraceae bacterium | reverse complement strand
ATCCCTCTCGATTCGCAGGTTCTGAATGTGACAGCGATTGCAGCCAATGCGAACAGCAACCGGCCGTGCAACGTGTTGCCGTCCTGCGGCCCAAGGCCAGCCTTGAAGTAATTCAGCAGGTAAAACTCCATTTGGTCGACAATGCTGACGGGAATCTCATTCCGTGAGGGGAGCTTTCGTTTCCCGTCTGGCTCTACCCCGGGGATTCCGCTCGAAGCCTGCCTGTGCTAACGATCAGGTGGGAGAGACTTATGATTCTGTCATCCCAGTTGCGGCCCGGCATGATCGTTCGCTTTGAGGGCCAGACGTATCGAGTCTTGTCGGCGGAATACCATCCGGGCCAGGGCAAGATGGGCGGTGCGGCCCACACCCGGCTGCAGAACCTGAAGACGGGCACGCAGTGGGAGCATAGCTTCCGGGCCGAGTTGAAGATCGAGGATCTCGCCGTGGACCGTGTCTCCCTCGAGTTTCTCTATGCGGACGGAGGGATTTGCTTCTTCATGAATCCCGACAACTACGAGCAGGTGGAGATTCCGGCGGCGGTTCTGGGCGACTCGGCGGCGTTTTTGCAGCCCCAGATGAAGCTGCCGGTGGAGTTTGTCGATGGCGAGGCGGTCCACGTCGTGTTCCCGGATTTCGTCGAAATCAAGATCGCGGACACGCCGCCGCCCGTTCACCAGCAGCAGGACAGCACCTGGAAGCTGGCCAAGCTCGACAATGGCCTGGAAGTGATGGTGCCGCAATTCATCAAGACGGGGGATGCGATCCGCCTGGATGTGGCAACGCTGAAGTACATGGATCGGGTGCGCGCGTCGGGGCGCTGAACCGAGTCTGCACGCCGAGCCGACGCCGCGGCCTGCTGCTGTTTTACAAACCTCGGCGCGTATTTCTTCGTCAGCTTCAGGTAGCGGTCCCCATCCTGCAACGACGGCTCGATCTCGCTGCCTTCATGCCATTCGTTGAAACTCGTGACCAAACAGATACAAGAGGTCTCCGACCGCGCCATCCACAGTGGGCACTTTGGCCGGCGGTACGAGCTCACAGTAGATGGTGAAGCTCTTTGGATTAGCGGGGGGAATCCTCCGGGCGATCCCGGAGCCACAGCCACGCACCCACCAGGCCGCACGGCTCGAGCAGCGACCACATCACGAATACCGCCCAATACAGGCCGTGCGAGCTGAGGTAGCCCACCAGGGTGTTGCAGAGAATGCCGCCGAGCGACCCCATCGACCCGGCCAGTCCATAGATGGTCGCGACCTTCTCTTTGGGAAAGGCATCGTTCGGCAGCGTGTTCATCATTCCGGACCAGCAGCCCGAACCGAAGGTGGAAAGGCTGAGCGAAAGAAGCACGACCACCACGCTGGTGGAGGAACTGAACAAAGCGCCCGAAGCCAGCAACACGGCCGCGACCGACATCATCACCTTGCGCGAGAACAGCACCGGCCACCCCGCGCGGATCAGGCGGTTGGAGGCGAAGCCGGAAAACAACGGGCCCAGATCGTTCGACAGAAAAGGGATCCAACCCAGCGCGCCGAGCATGGCGATGCTGAAACCCTTCTGGGTGGTAAGGTAGTCGGGCATCCAGAACATAGGGAAATAGCCGCCGAAATCGCCGAAGAATCGAACCAGCATGAACGCCACGACGCGCTTGTCCCGAACCAGCGGCAGGGCCTCGCGCAGGCGGAAACGCGGAGCGCCGGAGAGTTGCCGGTAGGGCGCTGGCCGCCGCATGATGATCCACCACAAGGGCAGCCACACGAAACCGGCCAGGCTCGGGATCAGAAACGCCATCCGCCACCCGTAGTGAAGGCTGAGGTAGACGACCAGGGGCGGCGTGATCATCACGGCGACCACGGAACCCGTGGCGAAGATGCCGGTGGCGATGGCCCGCTGCATGGGATGGAACCACTCGGAGATCGTCTTGATCGCGCCCGTCCATCCGCCGGGTTCGAAGATTCCCAGCAGGCAGCGCAAGACCGCCAGGTCCATGAATCCCCGTACGCCCGCGTGCGCCGCGCTCACGATCGACCAGAGGGCGACGAATAGCGGCAGTCCCACGCGCGCCCCGATCCGGTCAAGAACCATTCCCGAGCCGAAGTACATGACGCCGTAGGAGGCCAGAAACGAGTTCACGGCCCAGGCGTATTGGGTCTGGCTCAGGTGGATCTCGGTACGCAGAATCGGGGATAGGACGGAGAGGATCTGCCGGTCGAGGTAATTCAGAAAGATCATGGAGCAGATCAACGCCGCCACCCATCGCTGCTCCCTGCTGAACGGGACTCGTTCGTTCATCGAGTCTGGCGAGTATATCAAAGCCTGATATCATCGATGGCTGAAATATGTCTCGCGGAAAAAACAAACCCTCAAGCTTGGCCGCCGAACTCTCGGCTGAATTTCTCGGCACGCTGGTGCTGATTCTGTTTGGATGCGGATCGGTCGCCATGGTCGTCCTGTTCGGCCTCGAGCGCCCCAACGAACTCGTGCATGGCGGTTGGACGAACATCAACCTCGGATGGGGACTTGGGGTGACGATGGGCATCTATATCGCAGGCCGGATTTCCGGGGCACACCTGAATCCGGCCGTGACGCTTGCGCTGGCCGTTTTCCGCGGCTTTCCCTGGGGCAAAGTCCTCCCGTTCGCGGCGGCTCAAACGGCCGGGGGCTTCCTGGCCGCGGCGCTGGTTTACTGGAACTACCTGCCCGCGTTCCATAAGTTCGACCCTCAACTGGAGCGAACGGCCGGGATCTTCGCCACCTTCCCCACGTTTGCGGGAGAGCCGGGGGCCGGGCTTTTGGACCAGTTCCTGGGCACAGCTCTACTGATGTTGTTGATTCTGGCCATTACCGACGAGCGGAACTCAGCCGCCAACCCGAAACTGACCCCTTGGATGATCGGAATGGTTGTGTTAGGCATCGGCGTCAGTTTTGGAGGGATGCACGGGTACGCGATCAATCCCGCGCGCGATCTGGGTCCGCGGTTGTTTACCGTCCTGGCAGGATTCAAGCACAACGGGTTGACCGACGGCACAGGGGTGTTCTGGGTGCCGATTGTCGGGCCGCTGGCCGGGGCTCTCACCGGGGCGGCGCTCTATGACCTCGCCATCGGCCGATTCCTCCCTCCCGCGGCGACGCAAAACACGGTAGAATAAGAGCTTTGGACCTCCACTCCCGGTGTTCGAGCGCGCCGCTTGGACAGGACGCGAAAGGGGCCGTATGTTCATCAGCCTCAAAGAATTACAGATTCGAAAGATAGAGTTTGACCAGTCTTTCGAACCGGGAGAGATCGATCTGGCTGATCCTGCCCTGCGCCAGGTAAGCCCGCTGGCGGCGAAAGGGATTGCGCGCTTGCTTCCGAATTCGGGAGGCCAGATCCGGCTGGTGGGTTCGTATCGGGTTGTGATCGAGGCCGACTGTGACCGTTGCCTCGGTTTGGCCCGGTTTGTGTTGAACGAACCCTTTGACCTCTTCTATCACCCGGTGGTGGAAACCACGGCGGAAGAGGTGGAGATTGACGAAGGCGCGGCGGAACTCGCGTTCTATCGGGGCGACGGGTTCCCGCTCGAAGAGGCCCTTCGGGACCAGGCGTTGTTGGCCTTGCCCATGCAGAGGGTGTGCCGGGAGGATTGCCTGGGGATCTGTCCCGTCTGTGGGGCCGACCGCAACGAGACGCCGTGCCAGTGCCGCGAGAAGCCGTCCGATGAACGGTGGAGCGCATTGAAGAAGATTTCGATCACAAGGTAAGAAGCGATGCCGAATCCGAAACGTAGACATTCCCAGGCGCGGACCAGCAAGCGCCGGGCGCATGACGCGCTGAAGCGCGCCGTTCTCTCCGAGTGCCCCAACTGCCACGAGCAGAAACTGCCTCACCGCGTTTGCCCCTATTGCGGCCACTATAAGGGGCGGGAAGTCGTCGAAGTGACCGAAGAGTAACCATCGAGCATGGTCACCATCGCCGTCGATGCCATGGGCGGCGACCACGCCCCCAAGCCGGAAGTTGAAGGCGCGATTCGCGCCGCCAGTTCCCTGGGTGTCAAGGTCCTGCTGGTTGGCCGGGAAGACGTGGTCAAGCGTGAGCTTCGTGAGCACGACGATTGGCACGATCTGCCGATCGAAATCGTGCATGCCAGCGACGTGATCACGATGGAGGACAGCGCGAAGGCGGTCCGCACGAAGCGCGACAGCTCTCTGCGTATCGCGTCGCGTCTGGTGCGAGACGGGCTGGCCCAAGGGTTCGTGTCCGCGGGCAACACCGGCGCGGCCATGGCGACCGCCAAGATGGTCCAAGGCGTCCTGCCGGGGGTCGACCGTCCGGCGCTGGCGGGTCTTTTTCCAACCGTCGCCGGCACTCCGGTGACTGTCGTCGACGTAGGGGCCAACGTCGATTGCACACCGCACATGTTGGCCCAGTTCGCCGTGATGGGCGACATCTATTCCCGCGTCATCGTGCACATCGAAAGCCCGCGCGTCGGTCTTCTTTCTATCGGCGAAGAAGACCACAAGGGTAACGATCTCACGAAAGGCGCGATGCCGCTGCTCCGCAGCCTCCCATTGAACTTCATCGGCAACGTGGAAGGCCGCGACATCTATAGCGGCAAGGTCGATGTCATCGTGTGTGACGGCTTCATCGGCAACGTCGCGTTGAAGGTGAGCGAGGGCGTGGTGGAAGTGATCAAGCACCTGCTGCAGGAATCGCTGGCCGCCACCGTGACGCGCAAGATCGGGTACGTGATCTCGCGCAGCGCGTATACGGACTTCAAGAAGCGCGTCGACTACTCCGAATACGGCGGGGCGCCGCTGCTGGGAGTGAAAGGCGTGTGCATTGTGTGCCACGGGCGGTCGAACGCGAATGCGATCAAGAACGCGATCCGCGTAGCGGCCGAATTCTCACGCGGGAAAGTGAATCACCGGATTGAAGAGGAACTCCGGCGATGGCACGGGGCCGCGACTGCGGCCGCCGACTAGCCGCACCAGGGATCTACTTCCGGCAGTCGTCTCCCTTGCTGGCGGCCACCAACTCCTCCCACATGCCGGCCTGGGGAGTCCACTCCGGCGTCTGCTTTCCGCTGAATTGCAGTTCCGACACCAGCAGTTTTCCGTGCCCGTACGTGCAAATGTACTCCACTTCGGGACGGCCTAACTGCAACATACGACTCCAGGAGCCGGTGAGAATCGGCATGCGGAGACGCCGCAGGCAGGCCCGGCAACGGTATCGTTGGTCCCAGATGGCCAAGTAGAGCAAGCCCCAACTGGCCAGGAACCAGACACCCATCGCGAGCGTGTAGCCAAGATCGTGTCCGAACCGGGGAGGATAGGAGTAGATGAACTGCTCCTGTGCCGGCCATAGCCGATTGATGCCAAGCAGCAGTCCGTACGCGATCGCACCCACGGCGCCGAGCTTTGCAACGGAGAACAGCCAGTAGCGCATAACAGATTGCCCGCAACCTAGCCGCAGGCACCCCCTGCTACTAGGCATTGACTCCTCACACCCGCGAAAAGTTTCCCGATTGCGTCTCTAAAACTCTATCGGCAGTTGGCGGCTAGCGGAACAGGTTGCGCAAGAGGAACCCGACATTTGCCGGACGTTCCGCCAGTCGCCGCATGACATAGGGATACCACGCGTCTCCATAAGGAACATACAGTCGAACCCGATAACCCCGGGCGGCGAGCCTCCCCTGCAGATCACGGCGCACGCCGAAGAGCATTTGGAATTCGAACCGGTTGCGCTCGATCCCACGTTCTTCCACATGGCGGCAGGTTTCGCGAATGATCGCTTCGTCGTGAGTGGCCAGCGCCGGATAGACGCCCGCTTCGAGCAGGCGTTTCATCAACCGGACGTAGTTTGCGTCGACGTCGCGCTTGGATTGAAAGGCTACCTCCGGCGACTCCAGATACGCTCCTTTGCACAAACGCACGCGGATCCGGCGGGCGCAAAGATCCTCGACGTCGTAGGCGCTGCGAAACAAGTACGCCTGAATCACCGCGCCGACGTGCTCCGATCGAGCGTGGAGGTTGCGGACGACGTCGAGCGTGCGGTCGGTGTAGACGCTCGACTCCATGTCGATCCGCACGAATCCGTCCACCGCCGTAGCCGCCTGAACCACGCGCGCGGCATTGTCGAGACAGGTGGATTGCGAGTGATCGAGCCCGAACTGAGTCAACTTCAGCGAGACGTTGGCTTCCAGGCCTGCACCGGCTAATTCCTGGAGCGTGCGAAGGTATTCGTCACGGCAAGCAGCCGCTTCGTCGAGCGAGGTGATGCTCTCCCCCAGGAAATCGAGGGTGGTGAACGTGCCGTTTCGCGCGGTGACGTTCCGCACCACGGTCAACGCCTGGTTGAGCGAATGCCCGGCGATAAACCGCGAGGACAGGCGGCAGCCGAGCGCGGAGGTCTCCATACATCGCCGTAACTGCTTCTGGCGGGACAGAAACAGGAACAGAGCCCTCACCCTTTCAGCATAGCGCCGCCGTCGGTCGAGACTAACTGGCTTCGTGCCTTTTCCCTGCCGCCTTTGAGCGTTTCCTCCCCTTGGCTTGGCCGGAAGCTGGGGCTATGATAGGTCAGCAATGAGTTTCCCCATGGAGGTGCCCTCATGCGATGGACGTTGTGCCTGACGCTGGCTGCCGCGATGACCACCCTGGCGCAGGAACCAGGCGCGAACCCCGCTCCGAAGGTCCCGGCCCGCGAAGCGGCCGGCACCAACCAGGCGATCCTTTCTGACCCGTTGCCGCTGGTGGCGGTCACGCCTTGCCGGATCATGGACACGCGCGTGGGACAGGGGAAGACCGGTGCATTCGGTCCTCCGACGATGACTGGCGGGTCGACGCGCACGGTGCCGATTCCCCAGAGCGCCTGTGGCATTCCGGACTCGGCCAAAGCGTATTCCGTCAATGTCACGGTGGTTCCGGCGGGACCGTTATCGTTCCTCAGCATTTGGCCGGCGGGACAAACCCAGCCCCTGGTCTCGACCCTGAACTCCTTTGAAGGCAAGATCGTCGCGAATGCGGCTGTCGTGCCGGCGGGTACCAACGGGGCGATCAACGTCTATGTCACGGACCGGACCGACGTAATCATCGACATTAACGGCTACTTTGCGAATACAGGTTCACCAACCCTGCCGTTCTATTCGGTGACGCCGTGCCGGGTGGCCGATACCCGGCAAGGAGAAGGAAAGACGGGCCTGTTCGGTCCACCGACGCTGAACGGCGGTTCCACACGCGAGGTCCCTATTCCCCAAAGCAACTGCAATATTCCGGCAACAGCAAAGGCTTACTCGCTCAACGTCACCGTCGTGCCGGGCGGACCGCTGTCCTACCTGACGATCTGGCCGACCGGCCAAGCGCAACCGCTGGTTTCCACGCTCAATTCGTTCGAAGGGAAGATTGTGGCCAACGCGGCCATCGTGCCCGCCGGCCTAAATGGATCCGTTACGGTTTACGTCACTGACCGGACGGACGTCATCATCGACATCAACGGGTATTTCGCGCCGTAGGTGCGGTGCGACGACCGGGGCGTCCCGTCGAGCATCGACGGCGTAGGCGACGATTCGAGGCGCATCCTCGACAAGGACTCTGCCTAACGCGCCATCACGTTGAGGCGTGGCGTGTAGGTGCGGGAAAACTCGTCAAACTCCAATTGGATGTTCGCCTCCCGAATCTGGCACTGGATGCTGTGCAGGAGATCCCTCAGGGCCGCGTCCTGTACCAAGGGACGAAAGCCACTTCGCAAGATCTCCCGTAACAGGTCAGCGCCGTCGCTGTCTACTTGACGGACGCCAGTGAGATCCAGGATTCGCAGAGCCGTCGGCGGGTCCGCCTGGATTTGTTGCCACGTAGCCCGAAGCGTTCGGGTACCCGGGTATACCAAAGCCCCTTTTACCTGCACGATAACCGAGCCAGGGTGCTTGGATACATGTACTTGCAGCCGCTGTG
This sequence comes from Bryobacteraceae bacterium, assembly GCA_046160045.1. Taxonomy (GTDB): domain Bacteria; phylum Acidobacteriota; class Terriglobia; order Bryobacterales; family Bryobacteraceae; genus CAZGUX01. Next base: position 12,319 of record JBJXGR010000212.1, on the reverse strand, counting down.
CCGTTTGCATGAGGTGATACGACTGAGGAGCAATTGCATTACCACCATGCTAAGGGTCTGATACGTAAGGGCCTTACGACAGGGATTCCGTACCGCCTGACGAGTAAAACTTTCCCCACCATGCAGAATCTACTCGCCGGACTGTAGAAAATTCCACGATTCCGCCAGCGTAGACGGACCCGACGTGGAACTGATATCTTAGACCCTATCCATGGTCAATCCGTTTCAAGATCCTCTTCGTCTCGAGCGTCCAGTGCCGGAATGTATCGTGGTCATCTTTGGCGCCAATGGCGACCTCACCAAGCGAAAGCTGTTGCCGGCGCTCTACCGGTTGTCGTACGAACGCAGGCTGTCGCCCGGGTTTTCCGTGATCGGGATGTCCCGCACGGAGATGTCGGATTCGTCATTCCGCGAAAAGATGCGGGATTCGGTGGCGCGCTACCTCGAAGATGCTCCTTTTGATGAAGAAGTTTGGAGCGGGTTTGCGAAGGGATTGTTTTACATGTCAGGAGATGTATTTGATTCTGATATGTTTACTCGTCTTGCGGAGCGCCTTCAACAGATCGACGACGAGCGCCGGACAGGGGGGAACGTCCTCTTCTACCTTTCAACGCAGCCCAGCCAATACGAAGCGGCGGCGCGGGGTCTGGGCCTCGCCGGCCTGACGCGTGGACCCGGGTGGCGTCGCCTGGTTGTGGAAAAACCCTTTGGCCGCGATCTCGAGACCGCACGGGCGCTGAGCCTGAGTCTTCAGGAGTTCTTCCCTGAGTCCGAGGTGTATCGCATCGATCACTACCTGGGCAAAGAGACCGTGCAGAACATTCTTGCTTTCCGCTTCGGGAACGGGATCTTCGAGCCCCTGTGGAACCGCCGCTACGTGAATCATGTCCAGATCACCGCGGCCGAGTCCATCGGGGTTGAGGGGCGCGGCGCGTACTATCAGGAGGCTGGAGCCCTACGCGACATGATTCAGAATCACCTGCTACAGGTGATGGCGACCGTGGCGATGGAGCCGAGCGCGACGTTCGAATCCAACGCCGTGCGAGACGAGCGCGCCAAACTGCTGCGCTCCATCCGTGTCTTGAAACCGGAGGAAGTGTTGTCCAACGCGGTACCCGGCCAGTACGGTCCCGGGCATGTGGGAGGGGCGGCCCTGGTCGGCTTCCGGGAAGAGCCGGGTGTGGATGCCGCGGCCCAGACAAACACTTATGCCGCAGCCACGTTCTTTGTGGAGAACTGGCGTTGGGCCGGGGTGCCGTTCTACATCCGAACCGGCAAGCACCTGCCGAAACGGGTTACCGAGATTGCGATCGAGTTCAACCAGGCGCCACACTCCGTGTTCGGCGGGACCATGGCCGCGAACCTGCTAATCCTCCGGATTCAACCGGAAGAGGGTATTTCTCTCAAGTTCCAGTCGAAGAGACCCGGCGCGGGAACCGAGTTGCGGCCCGTGTCGATGGATTTCAACTACGGGTCGAGCTTCGGCGAACGATCGCCGACGGCTTACGAGACCCTGCTGCTGGACGCGATTGAAGGAGACGCGACCCTCTATACCCGGCAGGACATGGTGGAGGCGAGCTGGGAGGTGGTGGAGCCAATCATCCAGGTCTGGTCAGAGACGAAGTTCGACTTCCCGAACTACGCCGCGGGAAGCTGGGGCCCGGCAGCCGCCGACGAAATGCTCGCCCGGCGCGGCCACACGTGGAGGCGGCCATGACAGCGGGCGCGGTGGAAGCCGACCGGGTGTTGCATGATCTCGCCGACCTGTGGGTATCGCTCGGTAAGGAAGGCGAATCCAAGGGCGGAGTCCTGCGCGCCTGTGCGATGACCCTGGTGGTGGTGACCGAATCGGCGGATGAAGCGGATCTCGGCGAGACGCTGGCCGCGCTGATGCCCCACCATCCAAGCCGCACGGTGGTTGTGCGTTTGAGCGGCGGCGAGCCTGAAATCTCGGCCCGCGTGTTCGCCCAGTGTTGGATGCCCTTTGGCGGCAGGCAACAGATCTGCTGCGAACAGATTGAGATCCGTGCGCCGCATCAGGCGCTGGAAGATGTGGCGGCCCTGATCGTTCCCCTGGTGGCCGCGGATTTGCCGGTCGTGGTGTGGGCGCGGGAAGCGTCGCTGCTCGAGCGGCCGGAATTCGTCAGCATGGCCCGCATCGCCCGCCGAGTGGTGTCCGACAGTTCCCACGGCGGATCCGTGACGTCGTTTCGCCGGCTGCGGGAGGCCGGTCACACGGTGGCCGACCTGGCGTGGACCCGAATCACCCGCTGGCGGGAACTGCTGGCCCAGATCTTCGAGAACCCGCAGTATCTCGCCGAACTGCCCGCCGTAGCAGAAATCGAAATCCGGCACTCGAGCCAGCCGATCCCTCCGGCGGCGCGGTACCTGGCGGCCTGGGTCGAGTCGTGCCTGGAACAGGTGGAGGCTCACCCGACGATGGAGTTCGCGGAGGGTGGCGGGGTGGAGGGCACGATCAACCGCCTCGCGCTGCGGTCTCCGCAGTTGAGCGTCTGCATTGAGAAGGTCGAAGACGGGGTGGTGGAGGTGCGCGTGGACGGTCTCAACAATCGGGCCGTGTTTCAACCTTCGACCGAATACTCGTTGCTGGACGAGGAGTTATCGGTGGTGAGGCGGGACTACGTCTTTGAGCAGGTCCTGGACCGGGTGTGCGGCTCGGCGGCGGGCTGACTTTCTGGAAGCACGCTGAGACGATCGACCGGAGCGCCGGGCGACAAACTACGTCGCCTGGCGCCACTTTACGGGTCAAACAATCTCTTCGATCACTTTCCCCTGAATCTCGGTGAGGCGCTCTTTGCGGCCCTGATGCATGACGCTCAGGCCATCCTGGTCGAGCCCGAGTTGATGCAGCATCGTCGTGTGCACGTCGCGCAGGTGATAAGGCTTCTCGACCGCGCGCAGGCCGATATCGTCGGTAGCGCCCACTGCGATACCGCCCTTGATGCCGCCGCCGGCCAGCCACATGCTAAACCCCAGGTTGTGGTGGTCGCGGCCCTTCGTCCCTTGGGATTCCGGGGAGCGGCCGAACTCGCCACCCCACAGGACCAGCGTCGAGGCGAGCAGCCCCCGCCGCTTCAGATCCTTGAGCAACGCCGCCACGGGCTTGTCCGTCTGCGCGGCCATGCGAAGGTGATTCTCCTCGATGTCGCCGTGAGCGTCCCACTGCAGATTGCCGGTTCCTCCTCCGGACACCACGCAGACAAAACGGACTCCCTTTTCCACCAGACGCCGCGCCAGCAGACAGCGCCGGCCATAATCGTCGGTGAGCGGCTTGCCCACGCCGTAGAGGTCCAGGGTCTCCGCAGGTTCGCTTTTCAGGTCGAACACGGCGGGCGCCTCCATCTGCATCTTGAACGCGAGATCATAGACGTTCAACCGCGCGTCGAACTCGGCGTCGCCGGGGGTCAGGTTGGCTTCGTTCAGGCCGCGGATCAGGCGGAGCGTCTTCTGGCGCTCGTCCAACGTCACGCCGCGTGGCAGGTCCAGATTCAGCACCGGACGATCGCCCGGCCGGAACATCGTGGGCTGATACATGGCGGGCAGGAATCCCTGCGTGTAGAGCGGCTGCCCGGCTTCTTGCGCGCCGTGCGGGTCGGGCATGACGACGTATCCGGGCAGCGACTGGCTCTCCGTTCCCAATCCGTACAACAGCCACGATCCCATGCTGGGAAAGCCCGGGACGATCCGGCCGGTGAACAACTGATACTGCGCCGCCGAGTGCACCACCATATCGCCGTGAATCGAACGCAGCACCGCGATGTCGTCAATCGCGGAGGCCGTATGAGGCAGCAGGTCGGAGACAGGCAGGCCGCATTGACCCGCCGGCTTGAACGTCCGCCTGGTGCCGAGCAGCGTTGCGTCCTTGGCCACGAACTGATACTTCGCTTCGCCGAAAACCGCCGGACGCTTCTGGCCGTGCAGTTTGTTCAGCAGGGGCTTGGGGTCGAACGTCTCGATGTGGCTCGGGCCGCCGGACATGAACAGAAAAATCACGGACTTGGCCTTGGCCTCGCGGTGAGGAGGCTTGGGGGCGAGCGGGTTCGCGGCTGCGCGCGCCTGTTCGGCCAGCATGGCGCTGAAGGCCAGGGAGCCGAAACCGCAGAAAGCGTCTGTCAGGAATTCGCGGCGATTGCGCGTGGGACGGATGTGCATGTCAGTTCACGTAGAGGAACGCATTGAGGTTGAACATGGCGAGCGCGAACTCGCGCCGCGAGCCGTTGCGCAGGTACTCCCTGGCGAGACGAAGTTCATCAGGGGCCGGGGCGCGGCCAGCCACCAACTGGAATGCCAACTCCACCTGTTTGCGGGTATCCTTGCCCGCCTCGCGCTCAAGCCTGGAGGCAAAGCGCTCGGCCTGGTGGTTGCTGAAGGCGCCGTTCAGAAGTTCCAGCGCCTGCGGGGCGTGGGTGCTGGATTCGCGGCGCGGGCAGCTTACCTGGAGGTCGGGCGAGTCGAAGACCTCCATCAACGGCAACCGCAGGTTCCGCTTGGCAATCAGGTACACGCTGCGCCGGTCGTGCTCGCGAGGATCCTTCGGCACCTGCCACTGGGCGGGTTTGTAGAGAGCGGAGACCAGTTCCTTCTCGATGGGAGTCATCACGCCCGGCCCGCCGGCCTTCAGGTTCAGGCTGCCAGACGCCGCCAGGATCGCGTCGCGCACCTGTTCCGATTCCAGGCGCCGCCGGTTGAACTTCCACAACCGCCGGTTCTCCGGATCCTTCTCCTCGGCCAGTCTGCTGCGGGTCGAGGAACTCTGCCGGTAGGTGTTGGTGTTCACGATCAGGCGGTGCACGTGTTTGATGCTGTAGCCGGACCGGGTGAATTCCGTGGCCAAATGGTCGAGCAGTTCCGGATGGGTCGGCCGGGCGCCCATACGGCCGAAATCATTGGGCGTCGCCACGATGCCGCGTCCGAAATGGTGCTGCCAGAGGCGGTTGACCATCACGCGCGCGGTCAACGGGTTGTCCGGGTGTGTGACCCAGCGGGCCAATTCGGTTCTGGGCTTTGGCGTGTCGTCAGGCAATTCCGGGGTGTTGTCCGGCAGGAGAATGCCAAGGGGCCGCATGCCGACGCGGTCGCCCTTGTTCTGATAGTCGCCTCGCGCCAGCAGGTGAATCGGAGTTCTCTTGTCGGGGGCGATGCGGACACTGTACAGGGCCGGCAGCGGCGGAGGCATTCTGTCCTCCATGTCCTCGATCTTCTTTTGCCACTCGTCGCGCTCGGACTTGGGCGCCTTCCGCATCATTTCGCGCAACCGCTTGAGCTCCGCTTCCACCGGTTCGGCGGCGGCTTTCCAGACTTTCTTCTCCTCCTCGGTAGCCTTGACAATGTCGTTCTCGTGAACGGCGGCAAAGAAAGCCTGTATCCGGTAGTAATCGCTCTGCCTGATCGGATCGAACTTATGATCGTGGCAGCGGGCGCATCCGAGGGTCACGCCGAGCAGGGCCGCGCCGACGGAGTTGGTCATCTCGGTCAGCACCTCGTTGCGGCTGGCGGCGACTTCCTGATTCCCCGCGTTCTTGCGCAGCGGCGCGAGCCGGTTAAAGCCGGCTGCGATCATGGTCTCGTCCTCGTCAGGACTGATCTCGTCACCGGCCAGTTGTTCCATCAGGAAGCGGTCGTACGGCTTGTCGTTGTTGAAGGCGCGGATGACGTAATCGCGATAGCGCCACGCGTCGGCCCGGTGGGTGTCGTACTCGAAGCCGTCGGTCTCGGCGAACCGAACCACGTCCAGCCAGTGCTGTCCCCAACGCTCTCCGTATTGCGGGCTCGCCAGCAGTCTCTCCACCAGCGTGGGGTAGGCTTCCGGAGACTTGTCTTTGACAAACGCGGCGATGTCCGCCGGGGCAGGCGGCAGGCCGGTGAGATCGAAGTACAAGCGGCGGACCAGCGTTGCCTTGTCCGCGGGCGGCGAGGGCGTCAGTCCCTCCTTCTTCAGCCCGTCCAGGATGAACGCGTCAACCGCATTCGCGGCCCAGGCGCGATCCGCGGCGGCCGCAAATTGCGGAGGGGCGACCGCGACCGGCTTGACGAAGGCCCAGTGCTTCCGATCGGCAGGCCGGTACTTGCCCAACGGCGCCACGGGCGCCGTCGCGCCGGCCAGCGAGAACACCGTCAGAAGTCCCGGAATTAATCTTTGATGCGCCACAGTCCCCTTCCAAAAGGGCGATTTGCATCAGTGTAACGCAACCCCGAGCGGCTATGACATGATCTAGGCTATGTTCCCGATTCGGCTTGCGGCGGTGGGCGTACTCATGACGACTGCCTTCGCGCAGGCCCAGACTTCCACTCCGTGGCGCGACGACGAGAAGAACCGTGACCTTGTCCGAAAGCTGAATATCGCCTACGAGCGGCTCGCCTTCAGTCACGACTACGACGGCGTACTGGACGATCGCCCGTTCAAGCTGACCTGGAGTACGGAGCCCAACCTGCCCGTCGCCTGGAAGGGCGGAGTGGCCTGCATTGTCGGCGATGAAATTGTGCTGGCCGGCGGGCTGTGGATGCCTGGGCGGCGCAATCTCGCCTATGCCTACACCAAGAACCGAACGTATCGGGAGATCCCTCCGCCGCCCTTCGAGACGGCGTACACCCAGGGAGCTTGTGATGGGAAGACGGCCTATGTGGTGGGAGGACGTTCCGCCGGCCGGCGGGTGGCGGCGCTGAGCCGCGATGGAGGCGGCGCCTGGAAATGGGAGGACCTCCCGATGTTGCCCGAGAAGGAAGGCAAGGGGCGGTGGCTGGCCGTAGCGGGGATCGTGCCGGGCAAGTGGTTGATGCTGGTCTCCGGCCATCCGACTGGAACGCCGTCGGAGAAACGCGACGTGGACGCCCTGCCGGGCTGGCGCTTACGCCTCGACCAGGCGGGCGCGCAATGGCAGCCGATGGCGCCCTATCCGGGAGGTCCGCGCGCGCTACACGCGTCGGCCGTGGTGCGAGGCAAGCTCTACGTCTTCGGCGGCTCGCACCCGGATCCTGTGATGCGCTCCATCTTCGTCGACCTGGTGAAGGCCTACAAGTTCTTTGAGACTCCCTACGGGGGCGTTCCCCAGTATCGGGACGCCTATCGCTACGATCCGGATGCCGACCGCTGGGAGCGGCTGCGGAACCTGCCGTTCGGGATGTCGGGCGGCGCTGGCGTGGTGCTGCGCGACCGTTACATCCTGATCATGGGCACCACCGAAACGCGAACCCACCGGGTCGGCAAGACCGATCGCGGAGGACTGGTGAAGATGTCCGCCGGCGCTCCGGCCGCGCCGGACATCGAGCCGTATTGGACCGGCTACAACGATGTGATTCTGTGTTATGACATCGAGACGGACAACTACGCGCGGCTGGGTGTGATGATGTACGGAGTGGCAACGGTGCCGTGGGTCACCGACGGCAAGCGCCTTTACGGATTCGGCGGTGAACCGATGCATCGCTACAACGACAACACGGAAAACGTCCTTCAGATCGCGGAGATTGAATAGCGATGTCTCCAGCAATTGGCACCATTCTGTTCACGATCGTGTTTCCAGGCACAGTCACCGTTCTGATCCCCTACTGGCTGCTCCAGTCGCCGTGGAACCGGGGTTTCAACGCCCAGCCCTGGATTCGTGTGCCCGGGGTTGCCCTGATCGCCGCCGGTGTCGCCGCGTACCTGATGTGCGCATCGGCGTTCGTGAGGCTTGGAAGAGGTACGCCCGCTCCTTGGAGTCCGCCCCGGCGTTTGGTGGCGGATGGGCTCTACGTGTGGTCCCGCAACCCGATGTATGTGGCGGTGGTTCTGCTGGTGGCGGGAGAGGCGCTGGCGTTCGACTCGGTCGTGTTGCTGGCCTACTCGGCGGTGTGCTGGGCAGGCTTCCAGGCGGCAGTCTTGTTGTACGAAGAGCCCAAGCTGCGCCGGTTGTTTGGGGCGCAATACCAAGCGTACTGCCGCGCAGTGCCACGCTGGCTTGGGGTGGGGGGAGGCGGCTCCTGAGAGGCTCGAAGCAGTTTAGGGGTTTACTGAGTCCTCAGCGCGTGAAGCAACTCGACTTCGGTCATGAGCTGAATTCCTTGACGGGAACAGAACGCCAGTACGTCGGGTTCATAGAAGTGCCGGTCAACGGTACAGATCACATCGGCTCCGCCGGCAAGCGCCGTATAAATCACGGGATCATCGTCCGCGTCCTTGATCACTACCCGTGGACCCTCGGCAGGGATAACAATCTCAGCGATGGACTGAAGGTATTCAATGTGCTGCCGTATCTCGGCATCACTCAACTGATAGATGGCCTGTACACGCGCATACCCAAGGACCCGCTCGACCTCTTGAAGGAGGAATGGCGACAGAACCAGAACCGCCTCGCACTGCTGAATGATATCGAGCAACTGCCTTGCTGGTCCGGTGGCTTTTGCGTTGGTACGAACAAGAATAGCCGTGTCGATCGTGATCCTCATCCCAGCCGATGCCGAACGTAGTCGGCGGCCTCGTCGATGGCAGCGTCGATCTCTTCCTCAGGCACACCTTCAGCCCTCTTCGCAGTCTCGTCAATGCGGGCACGCAGACGGCGGTAGGCCTCGTCGCGGGCCTCCCCGGTTGGAGCGGGCTTGACGATGGTTCCCTTAAACGCTCTGACACTGACGCATTCGTCTTCCTGGAGTACCCTGCCGAGCATGGATTCGACGGTGTGACGCTGGTCGGGCGAGAGGTCGCGGGCTCTGCGAATTGAACTGGCGTTCTGCATTGCAGATTTCTCCTTCTTGATGGTATCAGCCTTGTCGTGCGGTTGACCGCTGGCCGCAAGACTCGCCGTGAATTCTTCTCACTTTGTATCGGAATCCTGAAACCGCTCAGCCCTACCGCGCCGCCGCGTGAACGCCTTTGAAGTACTCCACCGTCTGCCGCAAGCCCTCTTCCAGCGGCACCTTCGGCTCCCACCCCAGCAGACGCCGGGCCTTCGAGATGTCCGGCTTCCTCTGCTTCGGGTCGTCTTCCGGCAACGGCTGATAGACGATTTTCGAACGGGCGCCCGTCAGCCGCCGGATGCGTTCAGCGAACTCGCCGATGGTCAACTCGGCCGGGTTGCCCAGGTTCACCGGATAGTGCTCGTCGGAGTGCATCAGGCGGAACAGCCCATCCACCAAGTCGCTGACGTAACAGAAACTGCGGGTCTGCGAGCCGTCGCCGAAGACCGTCATCGGCTGGCCTCGCAACGCCTGATCGAAAAACGCCGGCACCACGCGCCCGTCGTTCAGTTTCATCCGCGGACCGTACGTATTAAAGATGCGGGCGATGTTGGTGCGCGCCCCATGAGTGCGGTGATAGGCCATCGTGATGGCTTCCGCAAAGCGCTTGCTCTCGTCGTAGCAAGATCGCGGCCCGACCGGATTCACGTTGCCCCAGTAGGTTTCCACCTGCGGATGCACCGCCGGATCCCCGTAACACTCCGAGGTCGACGTCAGCAGGTACCGCGCCTGGTTCTTCACGGCGACGTCGAGGAGGTTGCGGCTGCCGACCGATCCGACCATCAGGGTCTCGATCGGATGCTCCAGATAGTCTTTCGGGCTTGCCGGCGAGGCCATGTGCACCACGGCGTCAAATGGCTGTTCCGCAATGGCCCTCGGCAACGGTTCGCAGACGTCATGCTCGACAAACCGGAAGCGCGGATGGTCCCGCAGGTGTTCGATGTTGTGCGTGGCGCCGGTCAGGAAGTTGTCCAGACCCACAACGGTGTAGCCCTCCTGCAGCAGGCGGTCGCACATATGCGACGGAACAAAGCCCGCCGCGCCGGAAACCAGTACGCGCAATCGAAATCCTCCGAAGCCAGAATTGAGATCCGCTTCCAGTCTAACGAACCTTCACCGACGAAACCGAATCGGATTGAGTGCCGCATTTTCTACAATGGATCGAGATGCGGGACTACGAAAAGCTGGGTGTCTTCTATTTGGGCAAGGAATATGACCTGGGCGCGAAGAAGCGCGCCGACTCGCTGCTGCTATACGACTCGAAGGATCTCGTGACCCATGCCGTCTGCGTCGGGATGACCGGGAGCGGCAAAACCGGCCTATGCCTGGGCCTCCTCGAAGAGGCGGCCATCGATGGCATCCCCGCCATCATCATCGACCCCAAGGGCGACCTGGGCAACCTGATGCTCGCGTTTCCCAACCTGAGACCGGAAGACTTCCGCCCCTGGATCAATGAAGACGACGCCCGGACCCAGGGCGTCTCCCCCGACCAGTTCTCGGCGGATCAGGCTACACGCTGGGCCAAGGGACTCGAGGAGTGGCAGCAGGACGGCGCCCGGATCCAGCGCTTCCGCGACAGCGCCGACTACGCGATCTATACGCCCGGAAGCGAAGCCGGTATCCCCGTGTCGATCGTTAAGTCGTTTGCTGCCCCGGACGCCTCCGTTCGCGACGACCGGGAATTGCTGCGGGAGCAGATCGGTTCCGCCGTGACTTCCCTGCTGGGACTGGTCGGCATCGATGCCGACCCGGTGCAGAGCCGCGAGCACGTGCTTTTGTCCAACATCCTCGATCACGCCTGGCGGCAGGGCCACGATCTCGACCTGCCGGCTTTGATCGCTCAGGTGCAGAAGCCGCCCTTCCCCCGCGTCGGCGTGATGGACATCGAGTCGTTCTACCCGTCGAAAGAGCGTTTCGAACTCGCCATGGCCCTGAACAACCTGCTGGCGTCGCCGGGTTTCGAAGCGTGGTTGCACGGCGAACCGCTCGACATCCAGCGCTTCCTGTACACCGATCAGGGCAAACCCCGCCACGCCATCTTCTCCATCGCCCACCTGACCGACGCCGAGCGCATGTTCTTTGTGTCGCTTTTGCTGAATCAGATCCTGAACTGGGTGCGGAAACAATCGGGCACCACCAGCCTGCGCGCGCTGCTCTACATGGACGAGATCTTCGGCTATTTCCCGCCCGTCCAGAGTCCGCCGTCGAAGAAGCCCCTGCTCACGCTGCTCAAGCAGGCGCGCGCGTTCGGACTCGGCACGGTCCTCGCCACCCAGAACCCGGTGGATCTCGACTACAAGGGCCTCGCCAATTGCGGAACGTGGTTCATCGGACGGCTGCAGACCGAGCGCGACAAGGCGCGTGTTCTCGACGGCCTGGAAGGCGCGGCGACCGAGGCCGGCCAGGCGTTCTCCCGCCAGGACATGGATGGAATCCTGTCGAGCCTGGGCAACCGCGTGTTCCTGATGAACAATGTCCACGACAAGGCGCCGCTGGTATTCCAGACGCGGTGGACGCTGTCGTACCTGCGCGGGCCCCTGGCGCGCACTCAGATCAAGCAACTCATGGATCCGCGGAAGAAGGCCGCGCCGGCGGCGCAGACAGCGCCACAGACCGCCGCAAAGCCCTGTGCCGCCGCGGCGCCGGTGGTTCCGCCCGAGATCAAACAGTACTACCTGCCCTCCAACGCCGGCAATGTTGTGTATGAGCCCGCGATCATCGGGGCGGCGCAGTTGCACTACCTGGACTCCAAGCTGAAGGTGGACGAGACGCGGTCCGTGATGTTCCTGACGCCGATCGAAGATTCCGCCGTTCCCATGAGTTGGGACAACGCCGGAGAGGCCTCGATCCCGGCGGACCAACTGGAATCGTCGCCCGCCCCGGACGCCCAGTATCAGGAAGTCGCCGCGCCGGCGCTGGCCGCCCGCAACTATGCGCTCTGGCAGAAGGATTTCGTCAACTGGCTGTTCCGTACCCAGACGCTCACGCTCTACCGCAACGCCACTACCGGTTTGACTTCTTCCGTCGACGAATCGGAAGGCGCCTTCAGGACCCGCGTGCAGCATGCGTTGCACGAGGAGCGCGACCGCGCCGCCGATGAACTGCGCCTGCGGTTTGCACCCAAGCTCCAGGCGCTCGAAGAGCGGAAACGGCGCGCCGAGCAGGCGGTCCTGAAGGAGAAGGAGCAGCAGCGATTTGCGGGGGTGCAGAGCGCGTTGAGCGCGGGCGCCGGATTGCTCGGCGCCTTCCTTGGCCGCAAGACGTTCAGCGTGACGAATCTCAACAGGGCCGCCACCGCCGCCCGCTCCGTGGGCCGCGTGGTACGTGAATCGGGCGATGTCGGCCGGGCCGAAGAGAACGTCCAGGCGATTGATCAGCAGATGCAGGAGCTGAACTCGCAGTTCGAAACCGAGGCCGCCGCGGTCAGGAGCGACCCGGCGCAGGAGGCGATCGAGACGCTTTCGGTACGGCTCAAGAAGACGAACATCTCGGTGCAACTGGTGGCCCTGGGCTGGGTTCCGTGAGGCGCTTCTCATATGGGGCGGGGCGCCGTTTCCTGTCGCCCGGCGCGCCCGAGGTCTGGCCGAAG
>JBJXGR010000211.1:0-25645 GCA_046160045.1 Bryobacteraceae bacterium | reverse complement strand
CCCTACGATGAGAGCCGGTACATCGAGGCTCTTCGACGCCGTGGTTCACCGCTGGCACAGGCACTCTCGTGACGTGCACTTTTTTCTTGACGGAACTACTCAGATGACTCACGCCCGCGGTTCGGGGCGATGTGCTGGCTTACGGCCGCTTTCAAGATTCCCAGAAAAACTCGCCGCGGCCCAGGATCTGCGCAGGCCCGGTGAGGTAGTAGTCGTCCGCCAGACGGAACTGCAGATCTCCGGCCGGGGTCATCACCGTGACCGGCCCTTCCACCCAACCCATCCGCACGGCTGCCGCGACCGCGCCGGTGGATCCGGTGCCGGAACTCATCGTCTCCCCCGCCCCTCGCTCGTAAAACCGCGCCTCGATCGTATGCGGGTCCACCCGCCGCAGGAACGACACGTTGGTGCGATTCGGGAAGTAAGGATGCGATTCGGTCTCCGCGCCCAACGCGCGCCAGTCGAAGTCGAAGTCATCCACCGGAAACGCGCACTGGGGGTTGCCGACGTCGACGATGATTCCCACCCTGGGGATGCCATCCAGATCGATCAGGATCTCCGGCTCATCGGGAAACCGCGGTTGTCCCATGTTCATCTCGAACTCGAAATGCTGGCGGCGCCGTTCGAGCAATCGCAGGTGCTTGATGCCGGCGCCGGTGCGGATCTTCATGTCGTCGGGGGCAAGGCCGGCATCGATGAGAAAGGCCGCGGCGCAGCGGGTGCCGTTCCCCGAAATCTCCGGGACACTGCCGTCGGCATTCCACACCTGGATGGACCCGTGAACTTTGCGCTCGGGGCCCGAAACCAGGATCCAGCCGTCCGCCCCGATCCCGGCGTGCCGATGACACAAGGCGATGGCCATCGCCTCGCGATCGTCCGCGGGGATGTCGGCTTCCCAGGTCAACAGGAAATCATTCATCGCGCCGTGGGCCTTGGTAAACGGGATCTTCACGGATTCCTTTCGCGCTCTCCCGGCGATAGATCTCAACCGCGGGCGCGCCCTTCGAGAGAATTCTCTTCCGCAGAGTGTAGCGCGGTCCGTTCAACGCGGCCTTGAGGACGCACGATTGCACCGGGCCTCCGGCCAGCGCCACCGCCCACTCTTCCCAAAGAAACAGGTCGGGGCGATGGACGGCCGCCTGCCAGTGGGGGTTGTTGTCCCAGGTCAAGGTTTCCCGTAGGGGGATGCCCGCCTCCAGAAACACGCCCGTCACATCCCCGAACGTGGTGAACACGCCGCCGCCAGGCCGGTAGTTCGCCCGCAGGAACTCCGCGGCCGCGGATGTCCAGCGGCGGCGGGTCTCCGAATTGACCTGCGATTCCTTCCAGGCGATCCACGCCTCGGGAGAGGGATGAAGAAGCCAGGGGGCCATCGCGGCCCCTACGGCCAGAAGCGCGGCGGCCCTTTGCGCGCGAAGCGGCAGGCGGGCAATGCCGAGCGCCGCGGCCAGCGCCACGAGCGGCATCGCGGTGATGGCGTAGCGCGTGTTGTAGTAACTGTTCGGCCACAGGTCCGGCACGAAGATCGGCGTCGCCCCGCTGTGCAGGCTCCAGAGATAAAAGACGGGAGGCAACGCGAGCAACACGACCGGCCACCACGAGCGAGCCCATGTCCGGAAGGCCGTCAGGTGCAGCACGGCTCCCACGCCGGCCACCCACAGGAGCGGCCGTCCGGCAAACCAGCGTACGGCCGCTGAATATTGCACCCAGGCCTGGCGCCAATCGCTTTGTCCCGGATAACGGGCCGCGCCCTGAATGGCCTTCGGGGAATAGGGGCCGTGGTAGAACTCCAGGGCATCACCGAAATACCACCAGTTGTGAAAGAGCCACAGCAGCGGCCCGGAGAGGGCGAATGCGGCGAACAGGCTGGCGGCCAGCCATCGGCGCTTGCCGCCGGCGATCAGGAAGTAGATCCCGGCAAAGGGCAGCAGGAACCAGCCTTCGTAGCGGGTCATGGCGCCGGCCGTGGCGCAAACGCCGGCTGCGGCGGCGTATCCCAACGAAGGCTGCCGTTGAAAGGCGCAACAGAAGAAGAGCGTCGTCGCCAGGCACGCCGCAAACAGCGCTTCCGTCATCGGAATCGACTGCAGGTAGAGGACATTCGGATTCGCGGCGAACAGCAGCGCCGCCGCGACCGCCGCCGCCCGGGACTCGGTGATGGCTTTCACCGAAAGGCCAAGAAACACGGCCGCCAGCACAAAGGCAAGGCCGCAGGGAATGGCTCCCGCCAGGCCGGACCGCCACAGATCGTCGCGGGCGGCGAACGGCGCCATCACGAGGTGAGGCAGGGGCAGCCACACGGTGCCGATCTGATTGAATCCCGGCGTGCGGGAGTCGGTCAGCCGGCGGGCGATGTTCAGGTGGGCCAGCGCATCGCCGTAGGAGAGGGTGTACCCGCCGCGGTGAAAGAACCAGGCCGCGCTGCCGCTCAGCAGCGCCGCCACCGCCGCGAGGGCCGGCGTGTCCCAACACCAGAACAGGCGCTTAGAAGGCCGTGAACTTCTGGAATTCCTGGAAGCGGGCATCGATCTCAGCGCGGGTCAGCGTGCGAAAGCGTTCCACGCCGAACTGTTCGCAGCAGAAGCTGCCCATGACGGAGCCGTAGATGACGGCCCGGCGCAGGTCGCCCTCCCGGACGGACTCGCGCGTGGCGCGCTGTCCGGCCAGATAGCCGATAAAGCCTCCGGCGAAACAATCGCCGGCGCCGGTTGGGTCGAAGACCTGTTCCAGCAGGTAGCCCGGCGCGCTGAAGTGCGATTCGGGGGTAAACAGAATCGCTCCGTGCTCGCCGCGCTTGATGACCACGCTGCGCGGCCCCATCTCGAAGATCGCGGCGGCGGCCTTCCTGAGGTTGTGCTGGCCGGAGAGCATGCGCGCTTCCGCATCGTTGATCAGCAGAAAATCCCATTCACGGATGGTCTTGAGCAGCGGCTCGCGGAAATCCTGGATCCAGAAATTCATCGTGTCGCCGCCCACAAACTCAACCCCGCGCATCTGCCCGCGCACGTCGCGCTGGAGATCTGGCTGAATGTTGCCCAGCATCAGGTACGGTTGCGACCGGAAGTGGTCCGGCAGCTTGGGCTGGAAATCGGCGAAGACGTTGAGATCGGTGCGCAGGGTAGTGCGGTCGTTCATATCGGCCGAGTACACGCCCTGCCAGAAGAACGTCTTGCCCGGCACGTGTTCCAGGCCCGAAACGTCGATGTCGCGCGAGGCCAGCAGCGCGACGTCTGCCGGGTCGAAATCCTCGCCCACGACGCCGACGATCTTGACGTGAGTGAAATAACTGGCGGAGAGAGAAATGTACGTGCAAGCCCCGCCCAGAATGCGATCCGCCTTGCCATGCGGGGTTTCCACGCCGTCATACGCGACGGACCCGACCACAACGAGAGACATGAATCCGGTATTGTAGCAACGGCCGGATGTGCGGCCGTATCAACCCCTTCGATTCCCCGCCTCCACTACGGCCAACTCGAGAACCGCAAGTTTGTTGAGGCCCTCAATGTACGCTTTGGCGCTCGCTTCGATCACGTCGGTCGAGGCGCCCCGACCCATGACGCTCCGGCCGCCTTCCTCCAGTTGGATCGTCACCTCTCCCATCGCTTCCGTCCCGCTGGTCACGGCCCGAATCTCATAGCGCGCCAGCTTGGGGGAAGTTCCCGTCACCACGGAAATGGCCTTACAAACGGCATCCACCGGACCGTCGCCGATCGCAGCGCCCTCCTTGAGCTCATTGTTGATCCGCAGTCTCACGGTTGCTGTGGGAATGGCCGAAGTGCCGCTATAGATGTGCAGGTAGTCGAGAACATACGTTTCCGCCACCGGGTGAATCTCGTCATGGACGATCGCGATCAGATCCTCATCAAAGACCTCGCGTTTCTTGTCCGCCACGGCCAGGAAGCGCTGGTAGGTCTGATTCAGTTCTTCCTGCGAGAGTGCGTAGCCTAGTTTTTCGAGACGGTCGCGGAGTCCGTGACGGCCCGTGCGCGCCGTGAGAACGACGCGGCTTTCGCCAAAGCCAACGTCTTCCGGACGCATGATCTCGTACGTCTCGCGGTCCTTCAGAAACCCATCCACATGAATTCCCGAGCTGTGCGAAAACGCGTTTCCCCCGACCACCGCTTTGTTGGGCGCGACCGTCATTCCGAGCAAATCGGCAACCAGGCGGCTGGTGCGGTAGAACTCCCGCGCGTCCAGGCCGGTATCGATGTCGAAGTAGTCGCGGCGTGTGCGCATCGCCATCACCACCTCTTCCAGCGCGGCGTTGCCCGCCCGTTCACCGATCCCGTTGATAGTCCCCTCCACCTGGCGGGCGCCATTGCGCACGCCGGCTAATGAATTGGCCACCGCCAGGCCTAAATCGTTGTGGCAGTGAACGCTGATGGTCGCCCGGCCGATGTTGCTCACGTTCTCGCGGATGGACCGGATCAGGGCCCCGTATTGCTCCGGCACGGCGTAGCCGGTGGTATCGGGAATGTTGACCACGGTGGCGCCGGCGTCGATCACGGCCTCGAGCATTTCGAAGAGGTACGCCGAATCGGCGCGGCCCGCGTCTTCGGCGTAGAACTCGACATCGGGGACATAGCTCCGGGCAAGTTTCACAGCCTCGATCGCCATCTGCACGAGTTTGACCTTCTTCTCCCCCATCGTGGTCCCGTAGCGTTTGTCCTGGAACTTACCCATGATGTGGATGTCGGACACGCCGATGCCGGTGTGGATCCGCGGGCGTTTGGCCTTTGCCAATGCCTCGCCGCACGCCTTGATATCGCTCGACACGGCCCGCGACAACGCGCAGATGGCGGGGCCCTCGATCTCCTGGCAGATTCGCTCCACCGCCTGGAAATCCTCCGGTGACGATGCAGGATAGCCCGCCTCAATGACGTCGACGTTCAACCGGGCCAACTGACGGGCGATGGTCAGCTTTTCCCGGCCTCCCAGGCGGGTTCCCGCCGCCTGTTCGCCGTCTCGCAGCGTTGTGTCAAATACCGCCACCTTCTCGGACATCCAGTTGCTCCTCTGCGACCCATGGCGTCAGCCCGACCGGCCGAATCCGCCCATCGATACGCGTCTACTCCGGATACTTCCATTGTGGGTTTTCGCGAAAGCATCGGCAAGTTCCCGCGGGGACACACCCGCGAATGGCGCGCTGAAGCGCGCCGCGGCCTTAAGGCCGCACAATGCCGGCCGATCCCAGTGTGCGTAGGGCGGCGCGCAGCCTTCGGTGTTTCTGCATCAGCCGAAGGTATCGGGTCTCGGTTCCCTCGGTCTTTGCCTGCAGGATGTCCGCGACCGCGACTCTCTCTTCCTTCGTCCAGCGGTCCAGATCCGGAATCAGGTGGAGCAGGACTTCGAGCCTGGCCGACGATTCGGCGCCGAGTGCCCTGGCGACGTGACGATGGGCGGCGTGAACAAACTTCTCCGCGTTGCCCTGGGCGCTCTTCGCCATGGCCCGCTGCATCGCCAGCCCGAGGTTCCGCACCTGAAACCGGTCCCAGGCGCCTGGCTCGGCCGAGGGACCCTCAAATAGAAGATATCCGTTGGCGAGCTTCTGCAAGGTCGGTTTCGATGTACGGTAGCCCGGCGTGGCGGATATGCGGCGTTCTTCCCGGGCGGTCAGCCTCGCGACCCCGGGGTCGACCGGGCGAAACCCAAGCTTCCGGTAAAACCAGAACGCACCCGAGTCGACCGCCTCCGGGTTTTCCAAGCCGATCTGATACGGATCCACCGAGAAGCAGGTGACGCCGAGAACCTGTCGGAACAAACGCAGCAGCCGCCCGTAGAGCCATGCCGATTCTCCCTCCCGAAACGTGTAGTACACGTTGAAGCCCACCTCGGCGCGCTCGAACAGCGAGAGCACCTCCACGTAGCCGGCGGGTACGCCGTTCTTGAAGAACATGCCGGCATGGTAAGACCGCAGGGGCAGACGCCACTCCGGGGGAACACCGAAGAAGAAAATCTCGACCCCTCGGCCTGCCTCCGCATGATAGACGCCGGCTTCCTCCGGATGGCTGAAGCCGTACAGTTCGCGGTACCGCATCGCCGAGGTGGCGAGGATCAGGTCCAGGATCTTGCGCGCCTCCGCGCGGCCGAGACGCCGCAGGGGAAGCGGCGGCCCTTCCATTTCCCGAGCCAGCGACACGTCGCTGCGCCGCAGCAGAGGTTCCCGGTGACAATACAGCCTTCGTCCCGGCAGCCGCAGCCGCGATCGCGACGTACGGGTGTCTCCAATCTTCCAGGTCAGCGGCAATTGTAACGACTGGTAGAGTTCCGCACGCGGCCGCGGCGAACCGGGCAGATGGTCGAAACGATCGAGCAGCCACGCGAGATCGGTGCCCTGCCGGCCGCGTGCGGCGGAGATCCACTCACGAAAGGGAGAATGGGCTTCGACCGGCCAATCCTCGTCGAACAAGGGGAGGAACCGCAGGGCTGCCGGAGCCAACCGGTCGATCTCGTCGTAGCAGTCCCATCCGACGTCGATGCTGCGCGGATGCCGCTCGGCGAGATGCCGCGCGACCTCATAGGTGAACACCGCCGAGAGCGATGTGCCCGCAATGCCCGAGACCTCGGGCTCGGCGAACGGCGAAAGATCCGTGCCGGCCGCCTCCAATGCCGCGATCCGTTGGGCGAAGGAGAAGAGCAGCACATCCGCCAACCGGGCGACCTCGGGGCTGCGTGGATAGGCTCGCAGAAAGAGCAGGGTCTCATGGAGACGGATGAGGTCGCCGGCATCGCGAAACCGCGTCGTGGCCAGCCTGGCGAGCAACCGCTCCAGCCGGTCCGTCTCCGGCGGGCCAAAGCGACGCTTCCATTCGTCGAGGCGATCCAGCGGGTCGCGAGGCATAGTCTTCGAGCTTAGCTCAGGCGCGTAAGGCCGAGTAATCGACTTACTGAGCAACGCTCGACCTTGCTGCAAATGCTGCATTCCGACGGAGACGGCAGTTGCAGAGACTGCGCATCAACGGCTGTGTACGTCTCCAGATTGCTGAGGAAAGACGTTCCGATTCAACCGCTTCGCTCTCTTTCCGGATTCCTGTGAGCTTTGGTTCGTCGTTTGCGTTGATGAGTGTTGAAGCCGAAGGCAAGAGCTTCGGCTAACCAGGAGAACCACGAATGACTTTCGCAACCAACCACACGGTCGCTACCGCACTTATTCTGAGCGCCGCTGCGCTAACGCAGACCTTTCCGGCTCTCGCGCAGAACTCAAGAAACGGCGGCGGACCCCGTCCTCCGATCGTTATATCTTGCGAGCCGCTGACCGCCGAGGAGGCCAGGACGCTCGCATTCATGCGCGAGGAGGAGAAACTGGCACGCGATATATATCAGCAGCTCTATTCGAAATGGAAACTGGCAGCCTTCAACAACATCAGCAAGAGCGAAGAGAATCACTTCCAGGCCATCGGTACGCTGATTGCACGCTACGGCCTTGCCGATCCGGCGCGAGACAACCCGGCAGGAGTTTACACCGACTCGCGGCTGACCACTCTGTACCACGAGCTCCTTGCCAAAGGCCTGCGATCGGTCAAGGACGCGCTTGAAGTCGGGGTTTTGATTGAAAGGACCGACATCGCGGACCTAGAAGACGCGTTGACCGCTACCAGCAAGCTCGATCTGAAACGGGTATACAACAACCTGATGAGCGGTTCATACAACCACCTCGAAGCGTTCGAAGCGAACCTTGAGATTCTGGCTCCGTCGGTGGGGAACTGAGCCGGTCCCGCGTCGTTTGTCGACGGATTGGCGTCGCATACAGCAGGCTGGCTACCGGTGGCCGGCCTGCTCCCCTCGCCAGGCAGGCTCGGTTCGCCTCTCATGACCTCCGCACTCCGGTGCCGGTGATCTCCCGCAAGCCCAGACCATCCTCTCGCGCGAACCACAGAAGCAGAGTACACCCGACCTGGGGAGGGCGGCACCTTTGTAGTCAAGCTGCCGCTGCACCGGCAGGGTTGAGCGACCGCAACCACCGTCTTACGAGAACGGCCAGACGCGCTCGACCGTCTTCGACAGCACCCACTCTTTGTCGTCCTCGTTGAAGAACTTCATCTCGTCCCGGACGACGCGCAGGGTTTGCTCGTACGTCGCGTGCTTCAGACAAACAGGCCAGTCCGTCCCCCACATGATGCGCTGCGGGCCGAAGCCTTCATAGAGACGCTTGACCTGAGCGTGCGTGTCCTTCCAAGGATACGGCTCCTTCGACGCCGACCAGGTGTGCGAGAACTTCACGAACACCTTCGGATAGCGCTTCAGCGCCAGCAGTTTCTCCAACTCGGCGGGCCGGTCGATGGGGCTGTCGGCCATGTGGTCGATCACCACCGTGAGATCGGGACGGGGTTCGATCAGTTTGGCGATGTCCGCCAGGCGCGCCGTGGACGTCAGCACGGTCATCGGGACCTTGAGTTCCTCGCACCGCTTCCACAACGGAGGCATCAGCGGTCCGCGAATCCAGTCGCTCGCGGCGTCGGCTCCGGGGCTGATCCGCACGCCGTGAAATCCCTGTTCCCGCACCAGCTTCGACAGATGATCCGGCGCCGCAGGGTCCTGCGGATTCACACGCGCCACTCCCTTGAAATACTGCGGGTATTTCTTCAGCGTGTCGGCCACATATTGGTTGTCCCAGCGGTAGTGAATCACCTGGATGATCACGGTCTTGGCAACGCCGTTGGCTTTCATCAGCTCCAGCAGCATCTCGGGCGTCCGGTCCTCCTGAGGCGGGGTTTGGGTCTCCTTCGCCCAGGGGTATTTCGGATCGCGAACCCAGACGTGCACATGCGGGTCGATGATGCGGTAGTGCTTTTTGGCTTCCAGCATAGAGGCTGCGCCGAGGGCGCCGAGGGCGGTTCTGCGAGTCGTCATAACGTTGTCATTTCAAGAGCCGGCCGGGGGGCCGGCCGCGGGCCGGGGGGCCCGCCCCACGAAGGCGTAAACGGTGAAATCGAGCACTTAGTGATTCTCCGCGAATTCACGCGAGGAAAGGATTGCCCACAACAGGTCGCGCAGGGCTTGGTCGCGCCTCGGTTGGGCCGCGATCATGCGGGCGAGTTCGGCCTGCTCCTCACGGGACGGCATTCGCGTGAACGCCGCCAGATACAGTTCTTCAATCACAGCCGAGTCAGAGGCGCCGGAGGTCAGCAGACGCTCCAGGCGCGTGCCCTGTGACGAAAGCTTTTCCGTGTACGCCGAACCCGCTAGCATGTGCATCGCCTGGCCCAGGTTCGCTTTGCCCGTCCGCTCCGGAACCGCCAGGCGATTCGGACGTCCGTAGAGGTCCAGGAAGCGCGAATAGAACCAGTCCGGCTCGTGTAACTGCACGGCTCGTGTTCCCCTCGGAGCTTGCGCAGTCGCTTTCGACGGATCGGAGATGCCATTCGCAAAGATCTCGGGAATGCCAGTCACATCCGAAATTGCGTCCAGCAGGACCTCTGCTTCGAGCGGCCGCGGCGCCGACCGGGAGTAATTCGTCCGGTCCGCCGCGTTGGTCGAGTTGGTACGGCTCGAAAGCTGATACGTCCGCGACAACACGATCTGACGCATCAGGTGCCTTAGGTCATAACGGTGGTCGCGCAGGTCCTTCCCGAGCAGCGCCAGCAACTCGGGGTGGCTGGGCGGATTCGTCGATCGGAAGTCGTCGATCGGGTCGACCAAGCCTCGTCCGAAGAAGTATCCCCACATCCGGTTGGCCGCCGCCTCGGCGAAGTACGGATGCGAGACCATCCACTCGGCCAGGCGCTTGCGCGGATTCTCCCGCGGTTGAATCGAAGGCGCCGGTCCGTCCAGGAACGCCGGATTCACCTCCGCCTTCGACCGCGGGTGGTACATCACCAGGTCTTTGCTGCCGCCCACATCGGCCGAGCTGAAATCATCGTTGCGCGGGTGATCGAACAGGACGTACTCTTCACCGGTCACGCCCAGCTTGAACAGCGGCCCGAAAAACGCGGCCATGCCCCAGAACTGATCCTGGCTCCAGTTTTCGTACGGATGGTTGTGGCACTGCGCGCAATCGAGGCGCCGTCCGAAGAAGACTCGCACCTCTTCCGCCATCGTGTCCGGCGGCGGGCCGATGACGTCGTACGGCAGATAGTGCCTCGACGGCGCGTCGTAACCCGACGATCCCAGCCTCTCGCGCGCCATCACATCGTACGGCTTGTTGGTCTCGATGCTCTCGCGGATCCACTCCCAATACGCCTGGCTCCATTTGGGCCGGATACCGTTGGCGAAGATGGCCACGCGGAAGTAGTCGGAAACGCGGAACGTCCAGAAGTCAACGAACTCCGGCGAGCCGATCAGGGCATCCACCAGCTTTTCGCGCTTGCGTGGGTCCTTGCTCGCCAGGAACTCCCGAACCCGCGCCGGCGGCGGAAGCATGCCAGCCAGATCCAGGCAGGCGCGCCGCAGGAACTCTGAATCCGAGGACAGGCCGGAAGGAACGATGTTGAACTTGCGCAGCTTGGCGAATACCTGCTCATCGATATAGTTGTTGCGCGGGACCGCGGGGTAGTTCGCCACCGGATCCGCAATCACCCCCACACCGGCGCTGGCCACGTGACCCGCGGCCCGGATCAGGATGGACGTTTCGCCTTGCCCTTTCGCCGTGATGGTCCCATCCGCGCTGGCGGCCGCCACGTCGGGATTGTTCGACTGGTAGAGAACCTCGTGGGTCAGGTCTTCCCGCCTGCCATCGGCGAAATACGCCGTCACCAGCAGGCGATGCGTCCCTCCCTTGCCGAGCGTGATCAAGGCGGGGAACACCTCGATGCGCTCCGGCCGGGACTGAGTCTGCGCCCCAGGATCAGCCGGCGCGCCGCGGCGGATCCAGTCGAGAATCAATTGGTAGTCGGCCGACGCCTTGTCCAGCCTTTTGCCCCCGCCGTGCGCGACCTCTCCGGTCGGCTTGCGCAGCAGCGAACTCAACTCCGGGTTCTTCAGATCGACACGTGGAACCGGCTCGCCTTTGGACTTGGCGGTGAGCACCTGATAGACGCCGCCCTTGACGATCCACTCGTAGTCCTCGGCGGGATGGAGCGCCGTGACGGACAGTTTGAACCCGCCCTTTCCCTTGACGCCGCCATGGCAGGCGGCGCTGTTGCAGCCGCGCTTGGTGAACACGGACTCGATGTCACGGCTGAACGTGATCTGGCGCCGCTCGGCCGCCTGGCGGACGTTCAATAACGCTTTCGCGCTCTTGCCGTCCACAGAGGCCGTGATGGACGTCCCGCCGTCGGCGACCGCGAACACCCGGCCTTCTCCCTCGATGCGGGCGAGGCCGGGTTTGGAGATGGACCACTGTGCCCGCGCGGTGAGGTCGATCACCGTGTCGTCCGAGCGCTTGCCGACGACGAGCAGTTGCTGCGAAGAACCCGCGCCGCGAAGGGTCACGTCCGCCGGCAGGACACGGAGCGACACCAGCCCGGGCTGCGCGTTCGCAATCAGAGACAACAGGAGAAGAAGAAGCGCCTGTCTCATCGGGTCGCCGGCGGCGTCTCCTTCCTGGCGATATCGCCGATGTTGGCCACCACCATGATGGGAATCACCCGTTCCGCGGCCACAGGGCCGATCTTGCCCTGGTGCACCGGGCGGACCACCACTCGCGCGAAGACCGGCATCGGCGTGGGCGCAGCGTCGGCCGATGCGGAAAACACCAGTGTCGACCGCTGGGTCTCGGGGTTGTATCGCTCCAACTTGCCCCCATTCGGGAGCGGCGGCTTGGGCGGATCGAAAGCCGAGCCAACCACAGCACGCACTCCTGCCGGCAGACCTTCCGCTTCAATTGTCACCAGGCCAGGATACCCTTCTTCCCGGTCGATCGTGATGGCGACGGGCTTCGATTCACCCGGCGCCAGGTTCACCGCGGTGTCGGCGATCTTCGCCTGGCCGAGATGGGGCACTCGCGGACGCAGACACACGCGATAAGCGAACGATTCGGCGCCGTGATCGGGCGTCAGGTTCCGGATCTCGACCGTGTATTCCCCGGCGGCCGGCAGCCCGACAGTGGTCTTCGGCTCGATCATCTTCATCATGTACAGGCCATTGTTGTTGCGCTTGGTGTAGATGTTGGTGACGGTCTCCTTGCCCTGTGCGTCGAGTACCCTCACGACGGGATTGAACACCGGCATGGTGTCGCGAGGCGTCTCCACCTCGATGGCCACTTCCTGCGCCGCCTCCGCGCGAAACCGGATCTTCTGAATCAGGCCTGCGCGGCCGATCACACCTTCCACCACCCCGGGCAATTTCATCTCGGGAATGGAGGAACTGCCGTCTTCCACGGCGCGGTAGGTTTCGAGAACCGGCGAGGCCTTCTCCTCACCGGCGCGGGCGTTCAGCCGCGAGATCCAGTTCGAAGGGATGCTGCGCGTGAACGTCCGCTCGGCCCAGTCGATGTCAGGTTCCGGGCCCTGGCCGGCGCCGCCCGGCTTGCCCACGCGCAGGCAGTAGACGAAATCGGGCCCGCCCGTACCCTGGAACGCCTCCACTCGCAGGACATGACGTCCGCCCTTCGCAAACTTGTGTGTAAGATGAGTGTCTTTGCTGAGGCCGGGGAAGGAGAGCGGTTCGTCCTGATATGCGATGCGCTTGAGGCGACTCGCATCGAACCAACTTCCCGCCGGCTCGAAGATCGTGACGGCCGGATCGAAGGCGCTGTTGCCCGCGCTCACGTCGAATCTCAGTTCTTCTCCGGCGGCCACGTCGAACGAGTACTCGTTGATGTCACCCTTACTGCGAATCCGGCCGAACACCGCAACCGGAAACCGATCGAGCCTTGCAGGCTCGACCAGAGTGGGCTCGTTCACGACACGGAAGGCGAGCGGGTTGGTCACGCCACGCGGAGTCACCATGCGAAACGCGTACGAGCCGGGGGCTGTCCCGGAAGCGACCTTGAATTCGATGCGGGCGAGGTGAGCCGCCGGTTTGCCCTCTGGCGGAGCCGCGGAGTCTTCTTCCGTGCCTAACACCCTGGCTTCGGCGAACGCGCCGGCGACCCAGACCGCGTGAGCGTCTTTCAAGGCCGTCCCGCGCACCGTGACCACCGTCTCCCCGCCTGGCTGCGCGCCGTATGGAAACGCCGAGAGCAGCCGAGGTTCTTCGGCAGCGGGCGTACTCACCGCGAACATCAGCAACACGGTGAACCGGCGCGACGCCTTCCGCATCTCTCAGGACCTTACTTTTTCGTTTCCTGCCAGCGCTGCCACTCGAGTCCGGGCCGGTCCACCCGGAACTGCACCAGCCGACCGCGCTCGGCCTCGGTCACGTAGCAGGTCCGGCCATCGGGCCCGCCAAAACACAGATTCGTCGGATGAGCGCCGAGCACGTTAATCTCGCGAATCACTTTCCCTTGAGGTGAAACCTTGACCACAGTACCTTTGCCGTGGCGGGTGATGTAGAGGTTGCCGTCGACGTCGGCCCTCATGCCGTCAAAGCCGTGGTCGGGAAACTCGATCAGCAGCGTCTTGTTGGCCAACGCACCTCCGAGTTTGATGTCGAACTGCCACACCTTTCGCTGCACCGACTCGTTGACGTAGAGTTTCTTGCCGTCCGGGCTCACCTCGATGCCGTTGGTGGTGCCCATGCCGGTGGCCACTTTTACCAGTTTGCGATGTTTGTCCACCACCCACACCTGACCAGTGCTTTTGGCCCAATTGGGATCGCTCGCCCAGATGGTGCCGTCGGGACCGATCGCAATATCGTTCGGCTGGTTCATGGTCGGGTCGTGGGCGAGGACCGACACCGCCTTCGTCTTCATGTCCACCTTCAGGACGTTGTGGTTGGTGTAGTCTGCCAGGTACATGAATCCGCGTTTGTCGAAGCGGGTCCCGTTGGCGAGACTGCCGTTCGTGAATTCGAGGAAGATTTCACCCTTTCCGTCAGGCGTGATGCGCCCGACGGTTGGCTTGCGGGCGAAGCTGACGGCGTAGATGTTGCCGTTTCGATCGCAGGCAGGGCCTTCGATTTCCTTGGTAAAGCTGTTCTCCGCGGTGAGCGGTGTCGACACAAAGAGGGTTTCACCCATCGCCATGGGAATCACCAGTGCGACCAGAGAAACATAGCGTATGGCCGTCATGGATAGAATGCGTCCAGTATAGTTCAGCCCTTCCGATAGCCGCAAACCGCGCGTGCTATATTCGAGCGTTGAACCAGCCATGAAACTCAAGCGTCTGCTGTTTGCCGAACTGACGCGCCAGGACCTGCGCGCGGCCTCTTCGGAGGCCATGGTGGTAATCCCTCTGGGGGCGACCGAACAACATGGCCCGCATTTGCCTGTCGGCACCGACTACTTCACGGTGGAACATCTGGCCCGTGAGGCCGGCGCCATCGCCGCCGAGGAGATTCCCCTGCTGGTGGCGCCCGCTCTGCCCTTCGGTTGTTCGCAGCATCACATCCCGTTCGGCGGCACGTTCTCGATGACCTCGGAGACCTACTACCGCGCCGTCTATGATCTGGTCCTTGCCGCGGTGAAAAGCGGATTCACCCGCCTGTTCCTGTTGAACGGCCATGGCGGGAACCATGAACTGGCGCAACTGGTGGGGCGCGACATTGCCCTCGAACATCCCGCCCACATCGCGGTTGCCTCCTACTGGACGATCGGCTGGGACGCACTGGTCGCTGAGAACGCCCACCTCGGCATGAGGCTTCCCGGCCACGCCGGCATCTTCGAAACCTCGATGATTCTGGCCTTGCGAGGTGAACTCGTGGCCACCGACCGACCGCATCGCGACGACATCGGCGACACGGACCCACGCGCCTGGCAGCAGGTATATCGTGCCGAGCACCACGGCTTCTGGCAATCGATCAACGGGTATACGGACAGTCCGGATCAAGCCACAGCGGAGCGGGGAGAGCGTTACCGCAAGGCGATCATCGGTTCGGTGGCGAAGGCGTTTGTCGAGTTCTACCGGAACTGCCCCGCATCGGTCTAAGCAGCGCAGCCCGCCGGCGTCACAGTTGGATGCCGGCGATCCTGCCGTCTTTCACTACCACCGACACGGACCCCTTGGCGGTCTTATAGATCCGGGTTTCCCCCTCCGCATCGGTGATCGACATGGCGGGTGTCCCCAGTGCGTCCAATTCCGCGCGCGGCATCCCGCTTTTCAACGCGGCAGGATCGATCACGGTCGGCTCTCGGGCAGGGGGCAGCGGTCGGGAAACACGCAGGACCGCGGCTTGTGCCGGCGTTGGCTGCACTGCGACGGGCTGCGTCGCCGCAACGCGAGTGGTAGCGGCCCGTGCCGCGTCGGGGCTTCTACGCGTTGACGAACGCGAGACCCTGGCTGCCTCGGCCAAGTCCGCGGCACGGGCCGCCTCCATGGCTCTCCTCCGGCCGGCCGGGGTCGTCGGGGCATCCTTTGACCGGTCCAGGTGTCTGGCAGTGGTTCCCATGGTGCCCTTGATCGCCACGCCGATTCCGGCGGCGGCCGCGGCCGCCTTGCCCGCGGTGGCCCCATACTCGATGGCCGTTTGGCCAAACAGGCCGCTCACGGCGGCAGACAGGACGAGCAGGACAGATGCACGCACGGAAGTCTCCTCAGCTTGTACTCTACCTCCGGTGCGATTCACCGGCCAGCCGACGGATGCCTTAGGCGGGCGGTGAAAAACAACTGCTGAGGGCCCGCCGCACACGTGTCTGTCAGCTTCAGGTCAGCCGACGGGTAACTCCGGTTTCTCAACCACTTGGCGAATATCGACAACCTTTCGTTCGCGATGCAGGGAGAAGTACGCGATCAGAAAGGTCACGGCAATCAAACCGACGATCGCCATGAAGGCAACCAGGCGGGTGACCATCCGAACCGGCGCCAAGGCTTCGGCGGTCTCCTGGCTCACAATGACGATCCATCCGAGGCTGCCATAGTCTCTCTTCAGTCCCGTGTCGGCGAAGGCGATCAGCCGCGGTCCTCCGGCACGCATCGGCGAGCTCAGGAAACCGGCTTGCCTTCCGGACAACGTGCCCAGAAGATCCTGAATCGACACGTATTCGTCCGACTTTAGTTTCATCGCCAGATTCGCGTGCTGAGAACCGATGACCGTACCGTCCTCCTTCACGATCTGGGTCACTCCGGTCGGGCCTAGCTGGGCGCGTTGCACGATCGGAAAGATGGTGGAAACCTCCAATAGCGCATCGATGGCGCCCACAAAGCGGTTGCTGCTGGGGTCCGCGATGGGCAGGCCCACCCCGATGTAATAGGACTTGGTGACGTCGTCGTAGAGTACGTCGGTCAGAGAGGCGGCGCCGCGGCCCTGAGCGTAGATCTTCTGCCAGAAGTCTTCGTCGCCCTGGTAGTAGTCGAGGGTCTTGTGGGTGGCCGCCACCACGCTTCCCTTCTCGTCGGTCACGGTGATGCGCAGGAATCGGCGGTCGAGGTCGCGGTAGCGCCTCAGTAATTGGGACGCCCGAGACGACAGCAGGCTGTTCAC
Organism: Bryobacteraceae bacterium; assembly: GCA_046160045.1. Classification (GTDB taxonomy): domain Bacteria; phylum Acidobacteriota; class Terriglobia; order Bryobacterales; family Bryobacteraceae; genus CAZGUX01. The sequence goes on along the minus strand of JBJXGR010000211.1, from coordinate 9,247 downwards.
CATCCCGCTGGCCTGCGGCGTGTTCCAGATCTTCTCGGTCTTTTGCACGCGTTCGGCAAATGCCGTGTCGCTAATTCCCGAGTCTCCCCGGTTGGCGGCCTCTACGGCCTCCACGATGTTGGGTTCCGCGGCAAGCGTTGCCACGCTGGTGACGCGGTCATGAACGAATTGGGCCACTTCCGAGGCCGCAAATTCCGCGATGGTCCGAAAGTGAGAGCCGAGGGTCTTCTCGAGCGCCGACTGGCTGTGGTTTAGGCTGTAGAGCCCCACGACCGAGATCGGAACGATGGTCAGCAATGCGCCGATGATCAGCTTGAAGATTGGGATTCGGAGTTCGAAACGTTCGTTCGCCATGGCAACCTCGTGTCGTCGACAATGAGGGCGCGACGATCGATTGCCAGCAGCGCCACGTCGCCCTCGCCCTCGCCCTTAGAATACTCCTCGACGGAAGCAGAAGGAAAGGCTTGGTCTATTGAGGTGGGGCGCTCAACAGGAAAAGCGCCAGCCCACACGGCTTGGCGCTTTCCAGTTCGTTCCGAAAGTGAATGTCAAAGTTGTGCTTGCCGCCGCGACTTGCCCCAGAAGGCTAAGCCCAGGAGGGCGGAGCCGACCAGGATGCCCGTGAGGGGTTCAGGAACCAGAGAATCGGTCAGTTGGAAGTAGTTGATCGAAAGATCGAGGTTCGCGTTGCCGGTGATCACGACTTGAATCGCCCTGACCGCGCTGAGGTCAAATGTTCCGGTTTGGGTAAAGGAACTCAACGGAATCAGACGGCTGCCCGCGAGCGTCAATGCCGGCACGAGGTCAGTGAAAGAGATAAAGTTGGTGGCATCAGTGTACAGGGTGAACTGGAGGGTTCCGCCGGTGTCAACATCCTCCGAGATCAGAAACTCCCAGCCGACCATTCCTGTCGCATTAACCCCGGCCCCACCATTCAGCCCGAAACCCAGTGTCAACGGATCAGCGTCGGAACCGTCATACTGGGTGGTCAATTGCCCGGTTGCGGAGACGGAACCGAAGACCAGGTTGCCAAGGTCAAATGCGTTGGCGTTGCCATCAACACGTCCGCCCCCAGCGAGTCGCGTCGCCGCGATGTCCCGCTCCCCGCCGATCACGTTCACGGCCGGAAGAGCCAGCGACGACGAAGACGGCGTTGCGGCGCAACCCGCACCGGCGCAGACGGCCTGTCCGCCAACCGGAACGTTAAAATCATCAACAATAATGACTGCGGCGGGAGATACAACCGACGCAATCAACAGCAGAGCCCCAACCGGCAAACACTTCGGATTCTCCACTCCGACCTCCCTGCGCCCATCGCGAAAGAACAGACGCCGCCGGTGTCACGTGGGCTGACATTGCTAATCGACCTCATCGCGGACGGCGGGCGCACTCGCCACTCGTCCACCAGCGTATGTTTATCGTAAGGTGAGACAAGGGCAAGGTCAAGTTAGGAAAAAGACTTAGGGTTACGATGGACGGTACTGGTCGCGTCGTTATTTGCCTGAGTTCCTGGGTCGTCCGCACCGAAGAAAGGCACCGAGGGGAGACAGCTTCACCCTCGGTGTACACTAATGCTCGGAAACTTATCGGATCAGGCGGATTTTTCCGGAATCCTCGAGCGGGATCCCCTCCACTCTCGGTCCTCTGCGCGAGATGCGGCTGACCCTGCCCTCCCACTCGGCGGCGCTGCTGTCCGTGGAACCTGTTCCTTGGAATGCGGGCGGATTTCGGGGACACCCGGATCGAACGCCGGTCAGCACGCGCGGAACACCGCGTGCTACCCTAAAGGGTCGCCGTGATTTATGTCGGCTCGCGTTAGCGAGGCCATTGTTCTGCGGACTTACCCGCTTCAGGAATCGGATCTCATCGTCAGTTTTCTGACTCGGGACCAAGGCAAGCTTCGCGGGGTTGCCAAGCGCGCCAGACGTCCCAAAAGCAGGTTTGGTTCGGGCCTCGAGCGGCTCTCACAAGTCCGGATGTTTTACCTGCAGAAGGAAACGCGGGAACTGGTGACGCTCGATTCGTGCGAGTTGATTCAGTCGCAGTTCGGGTTACTGACCGATTACACGGCAAGCGTCGCGCTCGATTATGTCGCCGAAGTCTGCGAACAACTGCTGCCGGCCGCCGAGCCGAACGAGAAATATTACCGGCTGGTGGTCGCGGTTCTCGACCATTTTCAGAAGGCCGCACAATCAGGTTTGTGGCGGGGTACCCTCTATTTCAGTTTGTGGTCCGTCCGGCTGGCGGGATTTCTGCCCGCACTCGAGGCCTGCCAGCGTTGTGGCACATGGCTCGATGATCCCGAAAACCCGGAAAGATGCTATTTCACCCGGTCTGAGGATGGCCTTCTCTGTTCCCACTGCCGTCCCTCCGGGGCATGGGAATTGTCGGGTGAGTCCCGAATGATCGCGCGCGACATGTTGAAGAACCCGGTCGGGCAGATCGGCCCATCGGCGTGGAGCCGCGAAACGGCGGCCGATCTGCGGCGATTCCTCGTCCAGCGAATCGAAAACGCAATCGACCGGAAGTTGGTCACCGTCCCCGTTCTCGAACAGTGTTGATCCTGCCATGGACTCCTATCAAGAACTGATCTTCAAGCTCAAGCGATACTGGTCCGACCGCGGCTGCGTCATTCAGGAGCCGTACGATCTGGAGGTCGGAGCGGGCACGATGGCCCCGGAAACATTCCTCCGCGTGCTGGGGCCGAGACCCTACCGGGTGGCGTATGTGCAACCCAGCCGCCGTCCGGCCGACGGCCGCTACGGCGACAACCCCAACCGGCTGTACAAACACCAGCAGTTGCAGGTGATCCTGAAGCCCTCGCCCGACGACATCATCGAGCAGTATCTGGGCAGCCTGGAAGCGGTCGGCATCGACCTGGGCAAGCACGACATCAAGTTCGAAGAGGATAACTGGGAGTCGCCCACGCTCGGGGCGTGGGGCGTGGGATGGCAGGTGATGCTCGACGGCCTCGAGATCACGCAGTTCACGTACTTTCAACAATGCGGCGGCATCGATCTCGACCTCATCCCGGCGGAGCTGACCTATGGCCTCGAACGGTTGGCGGCGTTCCTGCAAGTGCGCGACAGCGTCTACAACATCGAGTGGACGCCTGGGGTTCCCTACGCGCAGGTGCGCTACCTGGACGAACTGCAGAACTCGGTCTACAACTTCGAAATGGCCGATATCGCGACGTTGTGGCAGTTGTTCGACATTCACGAACGGGAGGCGCAGCGGCTGATCGATCTCTATCCGCGGGATGAACAGGCGGCGGCCGCCGACAAGCGCCGGTTCCCGCTGCTGCCCACTTACGATCACGTGCTGAAGTGTTCGCACCTGTTCAACACGCTGGACTCGCGCGGCGCGATCAGCGTGACCGAGCGGGTGGGCGTGATCGCGCGCGTGCGGAAACTGGCGGTCGGACTGGCACAAGCCTGGGCCAATCAGGAGGAAGCCGCATGAGCCTGCCATTCCTGCTCGAGATCGGTACGGAAGAAATTCCCGATTGGATGATTCCGGGCGCGCTGCAGAATCTGAAGGCGCTGTTTGAAGACCTGCTTGCGAAGAACAACCTGACGGCGGCCAACGTTCGCGTAGACGCGACCCCCCGCCGCCTGGTGCTGCAGGCGGAGCGGATTCCCCCGCGCCAGAACGACGCAGAGGAGCTGATCAGCGGTCCGCCGAAATCCGCTGCGAACGCTGCCGTGGCCGGTTTCGCAAAGAAACAGGGCGTTGCGCCCGAGGCCCTCTCCCTCCAGCAGACCGCGAAGGGAGAATACTGGTCGTACCTCAAGAAGGTCGAAGGCCGCCAGACCCGGCAGATTCTCGCGGAAGCCCTGCCGGACCTGATCCTGAAGATCTCCTTCCCCAAGACGATGGTCTGGACGGGCAAAGGCGGCCCGCGATTCATCCGGCCGATCCGGTGGATCGTGGCCCTGCTGGGCGATGATGTGGTTCCCTTCGAGCTAGCGGGGGTCCGGTCCGGAAACCTCACCAACGGCCATCGCCGTTTGGGAGGCGCCAACCTGCCGGTAACCACGGCGGGCTTCGTCCAGACGCTGCGCGACCACTTCGTGATCCTCTCTGCCGACGAGAGGCGCAAAAAGGTCCTGGCGGAAGTCGCGCCGCTCGGCGCGGTGGTGGATCCCGGCCTGCTGGAAGTGCTGGTGTTCATCACCGAGTTCCCGGCGGCCATTCGCGGCGATTTCGACCCCAGCTATCTGAGCCTTCCTCAGGAAGTGCTGGTGACGGTGATGAAGCATCACCAGAAGTACTTTTCGGTGGAGCAGGATGGAAAGCTGGCGCCCCATTTCGTGGCGGTGATGAACACCAACGCCGACCCGGACGGGCTGGTGAGGCGCGGCAACGAACGGGTCCTGCGCGCGCGCTTCAACGACGCGCGCTTCTTCTGGGAGACGGACCAGAAGAAGAGACTCGCGGACCGCGTTCAGGATCTGTCGCATGTCACCTTCCAGGCCAAACTCGGCTCGTACCTCGAAAAGACCGAACGGACCATCGCGCTGGTGAAGGACCTGGGCGGCGATGCCCATGCCATTCGCGCGGCACAATTGTTGAAGTGCGATTTAAGCACGGAACTGGTAAAAGAATTCACGGAGCTGCAAGGCATTATTGGCGGCCTTTACGCCCGGTTCCAGGGAGAACCGGAAGAAGTGGCGGTGGCGGTTTATGATCACTATAAGCCGGCCGGCATGGAGGATTCGATCCCGCGAACACGCGCGGGGCAACTGGTCTCGCTCGCGGACAAGATCGACACCTTGCGCGGCTGTTTCTCGATCGGCATGATTCCGACCGGCTCCCGCGATCCCTTCGCCTTGCGCCGCGCCGCCCAGGGCGTGGTGAAGATCCTGGTGGAAGGCGGGCTCGAGTTTCCAATCACGAAACTGCTGGGCGACGACGCCGCGCTGCGCGAGTTCCTGCTCGACCGGGTGCGGTATTACTTCCGCGACATCCGCGGCTTCCAGTACGACGAGATCAACGCCGTGATCGCGGCCGGGTGGGAGAACCTGGCCGATGTGGAAGCGCGCCTCGCCGCGGTCCGGGCGGTGCGGCCGACGGAAAACTTCGAACCGCTGGCTGCCAGCTTCAAGCGCATCCAGAACATTCTCAAGCAGGCCCAGTTCACCGATCCGGCCGGGATCGACCCGGCTTTGCTCGAACCCGGCCCCGAAGCCGATCTCCACGCCGACTACCAGCGTGTGCGCGCGGCCACGACGCAGTTGGATTACCGCGAAGCCCTCGCCACCATCGCCTCGCTTCGCCCGCGCGTCGATCTGTTCTTCGACAAAGTCTTAGTCAATGCGGCGGATCCGGCCATCCGCCGGAACCGGCTCGCCCTTCTTCGCAGTATTCTGACGGAGTTTTCCACGATCGCAGATTTTTCCGAAATAGTTGTGATGAGTTCCTAGGAGACGCTCTAATATGAAGAAATATGTCTACTCCTTTGGCGGCGGCAGAGCCGACGGCCATGGGAAAATGAAGGAAATTCTCGGCGGCAAAGGCGCCGGGTTAGCCGAAATGTCCCGGGCCGGCGTGCCCGTTCCTCCCGGTTTCACCATTTCGACCGATGTCTGCAATCTCTACTTCGACAACAACCGGCAGGTGCCCGAGGAAGTCAACGGGCAGATTTCGAAGGCCCTCGGGAAGCTCGAAAAGCAGATGGGCCAGAAGCTCGGCGACAAGAAGAACCCGCTGCTATTGAGCGTGCGCTCCGGCGCGAAGTTCTCCATGCCGGGCATGATGAATACCATCCTGAACCTCGGGCTGAACGACGAAACGGTGGAGACGCTGGCGGCCAGGGGCAACAATCCCCGCTTTGCCTACGATTGCTACCGGCGGTTCATCCAGATGTTCGGAGAGGTCGCGCTCGACATTGACAAAGAGAAGTTCGACCACGTCTTCGACGAGCGGAAGAAGAAGGCCAAGGTCAAGCTCGATACCGGACTGACGGCGGACGACCTGAAGGCGATCGTCGAAGACTACAAGAAGATCGTGGAGAAGGAAACCAAGGCGCCCTTCCCGCAGGACCCGCACGTACAACTGGATCTTTCGCGCGATGCCGTGTTCCGTTCCTGGAACAATCCCAAGGCGATCTACTACCGCAAGATGGAAAAGATCCCGGACAACATCGGCACGGCGGCGAACGTGCAGGCGATGGTGTTCGGCAACATCGATGACACCTCCGGGACCGGCGTGGGCTTCACGCGCGATCCGGCGACGGGCGAGAAGGTTCCGTTCGGCGAATTCCTGATCAACGCGCAGGGTGAAGACGTCGTGGCGGGCATTCGCACGCCACAGCCGATTTCCGAATTGCAGGGCATCATGCCGGAAGTGTACTCCCAGCTCATGGAGATCACCACGATGCTGGAAAACCACTACCGCGACATGCAGGATTTCGAGTTCACGATCGAGCAGGGCAAGCTTTACATGCTGCAGACCCGCAACGGCAAACGCACGGGCACGGCCGCCGTCAGGGTTGCGGTCGACATGTGCGAGGAGGGCCTCCTCAGCAAGCAGGAAGCCATCCTGCGCGTCGACCCGCAGCAATTGGATCAGTTGCTGCACCCGGTATTCGACAAGAATTCGCTAAAGAGCCTGCAAAAGGTGGCAACCGGAATCGCGGCGTCACCCGGCGCAGCGGTGGGCAAGGCCGCCTTCACCGCGGAGCGCGCGGTGGAACTGGCGGCAAGCGCTCCGGTGATCCTGATCCGCAAGGAAACCACTCCCGACGACATCCACGGCATGGATGTCGCGAAAGGCATCCTCACCGCCGTGGGCGGGAAGTCGAGCCACGCCGCCGTGGTTGCCCGCGGCATGGGCCGGCCCTGCGTGGTGGGCGCAAGCGCGCTCGACGTCGAGGACCGCAAGGGCCAGTGCACCATTAAGACAGACGGCAAACCCGTGCTGGTGAAGGAAGGCGACTGGATCTCGTTTGACGGCACGACCGGCGAAGTGTGGCTGGGCCACGGCAAGACTAACGAACCGGACACCAAGTCGCACGTATTCGCGACCTTCATGGAATGGGCCGACGAGTTCCGGGGCGGGTTCGGCGTCCGGGCCAATGCGGATATTCCCAAGGACGCGAAGGCCGCTCGGGCGTTTGGCGCGGAAGGCATCGGCCTGTGCCGGACCGAGCACATGTTCTTCGCCGAGGATCGTATCCCTCACATGCAGGCCATGATCCTCGCGACCGAAGAGAAGAGCCGGCGGAAAGCCCTGGCCAAGCTTCTGCCCATGCAGCGGTCGGATTTTGCCGGGCTGTTCAAGGCGATGAACGGCTTCCCGGTGGTCATCCGCACGCTCGATCCGCCGCTGCACGAGTTCCTGCCGAAGCGCGAGGAACTGATGGTCGACCTGGCGAAACTGCCGCACGCCGACCTGGCCACGAAGAAGGACATGTCGGCCCGGTACCGGATCGCCGTCGGGGACTTGAAGAAGAACCTGCCGCTGCTGCTCAAGCGCGTCGAGGAACTGCATGAGTTCAACCCGATGCTCGGCCATCGCGGCTGCCGCCTGGGCGTGGCCTATCCTGAAATCACCGAAATGCAGGCGCGGGCGATCTTCGAAGCCGCCGTGCAAGTGGCCAAAAAAGGCGTCAACGTGATTCCCGAAATCATGATTCCGCTGGTAGGCAACGTCAAAGAGTTGCAGCACCAGAAGGAGATCGTGCTGCGGGTGGCGAAGGAGGTTCTCGACAAGGCCGGTATGCCCGACATGAAATACTATGTCGGCACCATGATCGAGATTCCGCGCGCCGCCTTGACCGCCGACCTGATCGCGACGGAGGCCGAATTCTTCAGCTTCGGCACCAACGACCTGACCCAGACAACACTCGGCCTGTCGCGAGACGACTACACCAAGTTCTCGCGCGATTACCAGGACAAGAAGATCTTCCCCGACGATCCGTTCGCGGTGCTCGATCAGGGCGGCGTCGGCAAACTCGTGGAAATGGCGGTGAAACTCGGCCGCAAAGCCCGCCCGGATCTCGAGGTCGGCATCTGCGGGGAGCACGGGGGCGAACCGAGTTCGGTGCAGTTCTGCTACCGCACCGGGATGAACTACGTTTCCTGCTCGCCGTATCGCGTGCCGATCGCGCGGTTGGCGGCGGCACAGGCCGCAATCTCGGGCGGCGATTCGTCGGAGTCCAAGCGGACGGCCTGACCCTGGCGGTTCGGAGGCCGGTTTCCAGGTGGCGCCGGTCTCCTTTGAGTTTGTTTGGCCATTCTGTTCCGGTGGCGCGAACTTCAGTGAATTCCCTGCGGATGGAGGATCTCCCCCCACACGACCTCGTACGCTTCGAGGTTGTCGTCAATGCCCTGTCCCCCGCGCACGAAGACGCGGGTCTGCGACTTCAGGCTCGCCCGCCCGGTCATGCGGCCGTCGGCCCGGTAGGCCGTGTCTTCCCGCAGGCGGAATACCTTCTCTTCTCCTTTGCGAAGCCGCAGCACCAAGCGGTTATCCGATACTTGCAGCACCATACCTGAGAAAGTGAGCAGCCCGCGGGGAATCAAGGAGGGTAGGGTTTCGCTGGGGGTCCACAGGGGCAGGCGCGTTCTAACGGGAGTGACTTTCACCAACCGGGCGTACCGGACACCCGTGGTTCTTTCCGTGACCACGTCAACCGTTTCGCCCTTGTGGAGGTCTCGGAGTTGAATGGGGGACTCCCCGCGCTCCAGGTAGGTGTGTTCATCGGTGCGGAAGCGGTGAACGATGTTGTCCGACCGGAGTGTAAACTCCGTTCGGTCGATTTCCACAATCTCGCCGCGGACGAGGGCGGGCGGAGCGTCCGCGGCCAGGGCCATGGCCGCCAGCACGATACTCGAAGCGCTCCACTTCGCGACACGCACAATCTCAGCCTAGCAGCCCGTGGCGGAAATTAGTGATTTGGGAAACACACTGTCGCGAGCGAGCAGACCTTCAGATGATGAAGTGATGTTTCCTGGTGGCTCCCAGTTACAAGTGTCACTCTAATCTCAGTTGGATAGAGTGGTGGTGGACAGGGGGACACACCCGCGCCCGATGGAGATGGAGCCACGGCGCGGAGCGTTCAGGCGTGCGAGCGCCGAATCGGGATACGACGCGCTCGCGGCGCCGTTCTCGATGGCTGCGCGCCGCGCGGCTATGTAAAGATCAACCGAAGTTCCAGGGGCGCCGGATGGCGACCATCCAGCGCCCCTACTGAGTAAAACCGGCCGGAGTTTTGTCCAGGAGTTGACGGAGCCTGAACGTT
>JBJXGR010000210.1:0-6835 GCA_046160045.1 Bryobacteraceae bacterium | reverse complement strand
GATGCGCCGCGAGTCCACCTTCCCCATTTTCAAAGAGCCTCCATCGGAGAGCTTCAAAACACGAATGGCCGCTTGCGAGTCCGGTGTTTGCGCCAGCAGTAGGGCCATCAACAAAAACAGAGCCATGGTGTGATTCTCGCTCCAGGGACCCTCATCCTAGCCTTTCTGCCCTGATGGCGTCAAGGAAGGTTAATTTCCGAAGTCGTCTCCATATTCGAGCGCGTTGGGTTAGCGAGTAGGCATAATTTTGGATAAGAACCGCCCTGCAGGCGGAACATGGCCTCAAATTAAAACAAACTATTTTGACCTGAACTTGCGGGCCGGTTTTACCATCGGGTGGCTGGTTGGCCCGACTCTGTTCCACTTTTCCTTACCAGGACGGCCGCGCGCACGGACCTCGGCCGTGACTCCTCCGCGTCTATGAACGAGGGGCGACCACCACTCCCGTCATGAACAGAACAGGTATGGATATGGGCAGGTAGTCGCCGAGCACATTCGCAGGTTCCTCAAGTGCGTCCATACTCGCAACACTCCACGGGCAACCGGGGAAATCGGTTTTCAGGCAGCGTTGGTCCTCTTAATGGCGAACCTCTCGTTCAACAGAAGGCAGACGCCTCCGCTGGAATGCGCGCCAGCGCAAGGTGGAGACCGATACTACGCGAGCTAATCTCCGAATGGAAACACGGCCCGGTGCCGGCCGGCAACGGGAGCCGCACTTTAGCAAATAAATGTAGGCAAGCCATTCATCCTCCAGGTGACGACATGTCAAATTCGTTCATGTGATAAATAAGTGCTAAATAAGTGCTTGACACCGTCGATCGATGCACCTATCATCATTCTGAACAGAAACCGGCAGGGGCGCCGGAACTGAATCGCGAGGCTGAAGGGGTATGTTCACGAAGACCGGCCGGGTTACCCTCCGCCTAGCCGATTTCCGCTCCCCGGTTGAACCGGCCCACGAGTCATGGCAAAACAAACCTTTAGGAAGTCAATGCACTACAGAATTGTTCGAACTCACATCCTAACTGCCGCCTTCCTGGGCGTCGGTCTACTGGGCGTTACAGCTTCCGCGCAAGTCCAAAGCGGAGTGATCCTCGGCACTGTGTTTGACCAGTCGGGTGCCGTGATCCCCGCCGTGTCGGTGACCGCGATCAACAAGGCGACCGGACAGCGGTACAAGACGACGAGCGATGAGTCCGGCCTCTACAACCTGCTCTCGCTTCCCTACGGCGACTACTCTGTCGAAACATCCATTCCGGGATTTCAAACCGCAAAGAAAGACCTTATCAGCCTGCACGCCGACTCGAAGGTAAAGGTCGATTTCACGCTGCTGCCCGGCTCAGTCGATCAGACTGTCGAGGTCAAGGGTGACACCGTTCTGCTGCAAACCGAAGAAGCAGAGCTGAAGAATACCATCAATCGCACCCAGGTGGAGAACCTCCCGTTGAACAGCCGAAGTCCGGCGGATCTAGTGTTGCTATCCCCATCCGCACAGGTATCGGGACAGGCGTCTAGCGGCAGTTCACTCGGCTTCAACTTCAATGGGTTGAATTCCAACGCCATCGTCACTAATCTTGATGGGACCGATAACGGCATCGGGACTCAGGATGGCATGATGTTCGGCTCGTTGAACTTCAATCTGGTTCTAACGAGTCTGGACTCAATCCAGGAGTTCGATATCGCTACCGGCAATTACTCGGCCGATGTGCGCGGCGCTGGCGGCTACCTGAACGTGATCACCAAGACCGGCACCAACAACTTTCACTTCAGCGTCTTCGAGTTCTTTCGGAACGGAAAACTGGATGCGCGCAATTTTTTCGCCAACCGGCCCAGCACCCTCAAGCAAAACTCCTTCGGCGGCACCGTTACCGGCCCGATCATTCGGCAGAAGACATTCTTCATGGCCAGCTATGAAGGACAGCGCATCCGGCTCCCGTTCCCTGGCGTGGCCAACGTGCCCTCGGCCTCCTTCCGCGCTCGAACCGATCCCCGGCTCAAGCCGTTCCTCGACCTGACGCCGCTACCAACCGAAGCCATTCCAGGCAACGCCGACGTGGGAATCTATCGCGCCAGCGTCCAGCAACTCACGCATCAGGATCTGTTGACCACGCGGGTGGACCACAACTTCTCCACCAACGACAGAGTTTTTGCGCGCTACACGATGAACGACGGTGCGGTTACCGGAGCTTTTCCCACGGGTGGTAACGAACTCAGCATCTTCCCTGGTTTTGGGTTCAATCAGCCCGTTCGGCACCAGTCGGCGACGGTGGGCTATACCCATATTTTCACTCCTTCGCTGTTGAGCGAAATGCGTGTCGGGCTGAATCGGTATCTCGAGAAACGGGTTCGCGGCCCGGAGGACGGTTCTCAATTCTTTATCCCACGCCCGAGCGTGCCCGGACTTCTGGTGGCGGGCGGCGGAAACATCAAGAAGTTCGGCAACACCAGCCCCGAGTTCAATGAAAAGGTGTCCTGGATCCGTGGCCGAAACACCTTGTCCTTTGGTGGTAACTATCAGTTCCTGCTGACTGGGCAGAATCAATCCAGCGCCACCACGATGGCGTTCGCCAATCTAGCGGGATTTCAGGCCAACACACCCGCCACTCTTTCTAATACATTCGGAGCGTCTTTGGTGGAAGGCCCGGAACACTTCAACATTCACGAGTTTGGCTTCTTTGTTCAGGATGACATCCGTGTCACGTCCCGGCTCACCCTGAACATAGGTTTACGCTACGACAACTACGGCGTAATCGCGGAGTCCCAGTGCCGCGGGAAGAACGTCATTGGCGACCCGCTGGGAGCCTTCCGGCCGCCCTGCGACCCGCTTTACCAGCGCAACAACAAAGACTTCGGACCCCGTTTTGGACTTGCCTGGTCACCCTTCGCCGGCAAGCCTCTCGTCATCCGCGGAGGGTACGGCATCTTCTACTCCCGCGGCGGCAGCCTGCAACAGGGTGACTTGTTCAATCTGAATAATTCGTTCCCCTTTTCGCTCACCACCGTGGACTTCCCGAATCTGTCGTATCCGTTTGATCCCAGGGCGCTCGCTCTCACCAGCGGCATCCCAGGGCGGTTTGTGCGCGATCCAACCGCCAAAGACCTGTATTCCCAACAGTGGAACCTGACAACCGAATATCAGCTGGGTCAAGCTACAACGGTCTCGGCTGCCTACGTTGGTAACCACCAGATCAACGTGCCAGGCGCCGACAGCCCGAACGCCATCGACCCGTTCCTGGGTCGACGTCCTAACCCTTTGCTGGGGAATGTGAACTTGACCACTCAGCAGGACAATATGTGGTACAACGCCCTGCAAACATCAGTGCGCCGCCGTCTCAGCAAGGGGCTGAGCTGGGATTTCTATTACACCTGGGCCCACACCAATGGTGTCGAGAGTGGCTTGTTCCAGGCGTCCGCCGGCATCGGTTTGGGCAGCGAACAGCTTCAGAACCTGAAAAACAGGCGAGCTTCTCGGGGAAATACCTCGATAGACATCCGGCACAGACTGACAACGGACGTCACCTATGAGTTACCCCGGCTTACCGGTTCGAATTCCTTCGTCAGGGCCGCTTTGGGCGGGTGGAGTACGTCAGGGATCCTCAGGGTGCTTAGTGGCACCCCGTTCAATGTGATCACCGGCCAGAATGAAGGAAACTTCCGCTTTCAGCAGCGGCCGAACCTTGTACTCGGCGTTCCTACGACCATTAGCGGCGTGTCTCCTGCTGACGGATTTCTCAGCCGTGCCGCGTTTGCGATTCCCACGTTGACTGATCCGGCCACGAGGCTAACCTTCGGCAACCTGGGAAACAACGTCTTGAGAACTCGTCCGTCACCTTTTCTAGACTGGTCCGTGGCCAAGAGGTTCAAGATTACGGAACAGCTCAGCAGCGATTTCCGGGCGGAGTTCTTCAACATCATGAATCACCCTGTGTTCGCGATTCCGATTAACAACATGGCTTCCGGGCCCTTGTTCGGGAAGAGCTTGAGTGCCCGCGACGCCCGGCAGATTCAACTCATGCTCCGGCTTAGCTTTTGAACGACTGTGCGGCAGCAACCAGCGGGACTCTCGAAGAGGAGACATTCGCGTGCCGAAAGCTGAACCCTGGCGTTATGAAAAGCTGACTTGGCCCGAAATCAACGACGCCGTTGCATCTCGAAAAGTGGTGGTGGTCCCCATCGGTTCCACCGAGCAACACGGTCCGCACCTTCCCTTGGACGTCGATGTAGTCTGCCCGGTGGGCGTTGCGCTTGCGGCCGCCCGGTTGATTCCCGATGCGCTTCTCGTTATGCCGCCCATCGTTCACGGCTATACCGCGCACGTGATGGATTTTCCCGGCACAATCAATATCCACTGGGAAACTTTTATCAAGATGGTGGTCGATGTGGGCAAGAGCTTGGCATATCACGGATTCAAGAAGATCGTACTTCTGAACGGCCACGGCTCGAACACCCCCAATCTCGATTTGGCGTCCCGCCGGGTCAACATCGAAACGGACGCCGAGTGCATTGCCACAAGTTGGTGGACGATGCTCACCGTGGACAAGGAGTTCCTGCCCGCTTGGCGGGAGAGCAGGTTCCCAGGCGGCTGTGCGCATGCCTGCGAGCTCGAGACCTCGGTCTATCTGTACTTTGACGAGGAAAACGTGCGCAAAGACAAGATCGAGGATGGCGAAATCGCCTTCCACGTCACTCAGCGATCGGACTTCCAGTGGGTGGACCTGTTCGGCGCCGGGCCGGGCACTCCTATTTCCTGGACTGCTTCCTACTCGGACAGCGGAGTGCTAGGCCAAGCTACGTTAGCTTCGAAAGAGAAAGGCGAACGCGCCGTGAAGGAAGCATCTAAGCAACTTGCCCAAATGATTACTGAATTCAGAGCTAACCCGAGGCCTCCGCGCGGCGACCACCATCAGACCGAGCCGACAATGCCAATGCCGTGGGGACAAGACGAAAGACCCAGCGGTCCCGGGAACGTTCACGGCAAATGACATATCATCCATAGCTTCTTGTCCGGATTCCACGCCGGCCCGGTGCGGGTTTGGATGGTTCCCTCCCAGGGACGATCTCTCCGAATCACATGAGGCCGCGCTGACTGCCGACGAAGACCCCGACCAACTCTCATTCCTGCACGCTGTCCGGGTTGTCCGCCGCAAAGTCTCCGCCTACGGCGCTATTCCCCCCTCAGGGCAGAAAAGCATTTCATAACGCCGTGCTGGAGGAGATCCTCCAGGAACGGGTCGCGTCGAGCCGCAATTGGCGAAACCCACGCGGCTTCAAGCGCAAAATGAGTAGTTTCCCGCTTCGGTCTCGACACGCCAAACCCCTGCCGCGCCTCGATATCCCCAAAGCTGTTCGGATCGTTAAGCCTAAAAAGAGCGGTAGGCCTCGTGCTTGGAAGAGAGAAATGGTTACTATTGTTCAACATGAGCACAGAAAAAGAGGTCGTACCGGCTTACCATTTGGGTGAGGTCGAAATCGCAGGAAGTCAGCCCGAAGAGACCGCTACCAGCATCGACACCTTCGCCGGCAAGATCCATGTGAAGTGGGCGCCAGAGGCGGCGGTGAGCAGCCTGGGCCAGATGCCCTACTTCATCGAGTTCCTCAAGACCAGTGGGCGGTTCGACCAATGGGTAGAGGATTGTCCTCTGTACTACACCAGTGGGAACGCGCCGGAGAAGCGGAATATCCTGGGAACGCTGTTGCTCTCGGTGCTCGCTGGTCATTGGCGGTACGCCCACATCAACGCCATTCGGGGCGACGGGATCAATCCAGAGTTGCTGGGCATGACGCGGGTAGCCAGCGAGGATTCGGTGCGGCGGGGTATGAAGTCGATGGACGAGGCCGCCAGCGGAGGTTGGATGAAACAGCATCTGAAGGCGAGCTACGAGCCGCTGCTACAGGAGCCATGGATATTAGATGTAGACAGCACCGTGAAGCCGATGTACGGACACCAGCAAGACGCCAAGGTGGGATATAACCCGACTAAGCCAGGGCGTCCGTCGCACGCCTATCACAGTTACTTCGTGGCGAATATCCGGATGGTCTTGGACATGGAGGTGCAGGCGGGAAATCAGACGGCTCCGTTGTTTGCGCAACCGGGGCTGTGGTCGTTCCTGGACGGACTAACGGAGCGGGACCGGCCCATATTTTTGCGCGGAGACAGCCATTGGGGAGCGGAGAAAGCGATGGTGGGAGCCGAGGAACGAAAGATTGGATTCCTGTTCAAACTCAAGCAGAGCGTCAATGTGAAGAGGCTGATCGGGCAAATCTTCACGAAAGAGGAATGGGAGGAGGCGGGGCAACAATGGCAGGGGAGAAAGGAAGTGTTGCGGTTGGAGGGATGGAGCCAGGAGCGGCAGGTGGTGGTGCTGCGGCGACCGTTGCGGAGCAAACCGGCAGCGGAAGCAGTAGCGGTGGGAAAGAAGAAGCGTGGACGAAAACCGGCGAAACAGTTAACCTTGGATCTACCGGAATTGACTTACAAGGGGATTGAATATGAGTATGTGGTGCTAGTCACGTCGCTGACCGACGGGGTGCGGAGCATCGCGCAGCACTACCGGGACCGGGGCGACGCGGAAAACAACTTCGACGAGTTGAAGAACCAGTGGGGGTGGGCAGGGTTCACGACACAAGACCGGCAGCGTTGCCAGATCATGGGGCGGATCATCGCCTTGGTTTACAACTGGTGGACGATCTTCATGCGCTTGGGAATCCCGGACAAACACGCCGAAGCGATCACCTCGCGGCCCTTGGCGCTGCATGGCATCGCGCGGCAAACCCGACACGGGAATCAGACCACGGTGGAGATCACGAGCACGCACGCCGAGTCGTCAAAGATCGC
>JBJXGR010000209.1:0-27918 GCA_046160045.1 Bryobacteraceae bacterium | reverse complement strand
TACCCTCGCCGCCATTCTCGCCACCCACAAACTCCTCTACGGCCACCCCGAAACCCTGATTGTCATCGTCGGCCCCACCCAGCGCCAATCCTCCGAACTCCTCCGCAAGGTCCGCCGCTGCCTCCACGACCTCAGGGTCTCGTTCACAGGCGATGGCGACAACGCCGAGTCCGCCCAGATCGCCAATGGCTCCCGCGTCGTCGGCCTCCCCGGCGTCGGCGACAACATCCGCTGTTTCTCCTCGGTCGACCTGCTTCTCCTCGATGAGGCGGCCCGCATCCCCGACGAAACCTGGCTCGCCGTTCACCCCATGATCGCCCGCTCCCAAGGCCCCGTCATCGCCATGAGCACCCCTGCCGGGCCCACCGGCTTTTTCTGGGAGGCCTGGACCCAGGGCGGCGCCGAGTGGTTCCGCCTCCAGGTCCCCGCCACCTGCTGTCCCCGATTTCCCCCGCGGATCCTCGAACGCGAGCGCCGCGTCCTCGGCGAATTCTGGTTCCGCCAGGAATTCCTTTGCGAATTCTCGGGCAACGGCGACGGCTTCTTCCCGCAAGCCGACCTCGCCCACCTGCTCGACAAGGTCTCTGCCTTATGACCCCCTTCGTCGCCGGTCTCGACCTCGGACGCCAGCGCGAGGTCTTCGCCCTGGTCGAACCGCGCCAGCATCCGGCGCCTCCGGCGGAGGCGTGCACGACGATCGGGGGATGGCTGTCGCGGTGTCGGCGTGGTTCAGCGTGCGGCAGCATGCGTACTTGTTGCACGACGTCCACGACGCCATTGACGCTGTTTTGATCCGACGTGGCGCGATCGCGCTTTGTCCCATCCGAACCGCGGCCGGAAGGCCGCGGACTCGCGTTCCCTGGGGCCTTCTCCTTGCTCGAACGCTGGTCCCCGGCCTTCCGGCCGGGGTTCGGATGAGAGCAAGTCGAGGGTGCCGGGGGGGAACGCTGGTCCCCGGCCTTCCGGCCGGGGTTCGGATGGGACCAGAGCCGAACACTGCCGCGGGTATTGGGGTCAAAGACCATGGTTCCCAATTCAACCGGGACCTCCGCCGCCGTCTTCCTCTTACTCACAAGCACCGCCGCTGGCGCTGGCGTGCTAACAAGTCCAGCCGGATAGCCAGTACGCTTGGCCAACGGCTTGCCGCAATCATTGACCCTGTTCCGGTTAGACCCGATCCCCTGCATTACTGCCGGCCACTGGAAGCAGGGAAGCTTCACGACGGGCTGAGGGAAGTATCAGGCCTGATCGAGGTCAAGTGGAACCGCGCTAACCGTTACTAACCGTGCCGGAGGCACAGGCTGGTTGGAGGCACAAAGGTGCGGCTTCATCATTCTGTAATGTTTTTCTGCGAAGATAGGGTTAGGGCCGGTTTGGTCCTCTTCGACCCGGAGCCCTTGTGATCTGGATAGCAATTCCCGTGTTTTTGATGCTGGTTGTCGTACTTGTGCACGTATCGACGGAAGGCCGCCGAGGCCGCCGTTGGGCAAGGACTGTAGACTCCTCTTACGGCGGTGATTCCACGCCCTTTGCTTCCGCCGCCCGAAAATCGGCGGTCGATCCCAACAAGTTCAGCCGGCGTGTCGCGCCGTCCAACTGTAAGGTAAGCCGCCCGTCGGCGGTCGTCTCACCCGTGCCCTGAAACTGCTCATTGCCCACCGCGGCCTTCAGGTCCGTGAGGCGGACGATCAGGCTGCGCGCCAGCCATTCGGCATGGAAGTCGCCGGAGGCACTTTCCAACCCCATCAGGGCCTCCGGTTCCCGAGGCTCAGCCCGAAATGCTCCCTCCGTTTTCAGATTCGCAAACACCGCATGGCCGAGACCCATGGTCGACAGTCCGCCCTTTACGTCGAAGAGGGCGTCATTCCAGAGCACGCGGCTGGCATCGAATTCCAGCTTGTATTGCGGAATCGTCCCGGTGGTGTCCGCCCTGAGTTCGGCACGGACCTCGCCCTCGTCAAGTTTTGCCCTGAGCCTGGTAATCCTCACGATGGCGCCCTCCCAGGCGACGTCCGCCTTGAAATCCCGCACAACCACATCTCCCAACCTCGCCGTCGCCGCGCCGACAGTGCCCTGGGTTCTGCGTGAGGCAAGCCACTTGGGCAGCGTTGCCCGGCCGAACGCCCGCCGCAAGAACCCCCCTCGCCGCAGAGCCGGCATCAGGAGTTGCTCCAACTGGGCGACATCGAGTTCGTCGACTTCCAGACGGAAGCGATGCGGCCGAGCGCCGGCATCGACCCGGTAGTCGCCTCGAAAGGCGACATCCCCCATCTTCCCTTCCATCTGCTCCAAGGCGAATCGCGGCCCCTGCACCCGCACCTTCGCCGACGCCAATTCGACCGGGGCGGCAAATCCTTCGAGCGGCGCTACGGCATCGCGAAGGTCGACCGTCCCCTCCCATCCCCGTTCGACATCGCGCGTGCGCTGGTACCGCAGCGTGCCCGACCACACCGCGGCGGTCACCGGGAGCGGAGCGGGCAGCGTCGCGGTGCCGAAGGGCAGGCCGTCAATGGTGATTCCCGGGCTCGAGACGCTGACCTGCAGATCTCCGTTTTTCCATCCATAGCCGAACTCCACCCGCGCCGAGCCGCCATCGCCTTCCACCTTGATGTCGACGGGCAACACGCGCGTTCTTTCCGGATCCACGATGAATTCGACGCGACTCAGCGTGAGCGCCGGCCGCCGCGGAAGTGCGAGAATGGCCTCGTTCAGGACAAACCGGCCCTCCAGTCCCTTTCCGCCGGAATAGCCGATTGCCCCTTCCAGCATCCCGCTTACCTGCAGATCCTCCGGCAGAGGCGCTCCCATATGGCGGGCAATCGGCGTCACCACCTCCGCCGGCAACTGGCTCCAGATCACGTGCACGCCCCATTGAGGCAACGACAGGTAGTTGGTGACGCGGTACCGCACAGACAAGGGTGGCGCCCCTTTCGCCTGCGACTGCGACTCCAGTTCCAGGGACTGCCGATTCAGGTCCAGTTTCCCGCGATACGATATGGGAAAGGTTCGATTCCACAGCGGCATCTTGTCCCAACGATGGAGTTCTTCCATCTCGAGGCGGCCGGTGAATTCGAGTGCGTCCGGCGGACCTTTCAACCGCGCGCGCGAGGACACGACGCCGTGAATCCCCAGGTCGCGGCCGTGCACGAGTGCGATCAGATCTCCCAGCGGGCTCTTGTCCAACTCAATGTCCGCCCTAATCACGTCGCCTCGCAACTCTCCCCGCCCGGAAAAACTGCCCAAGCCGCGCCCCGCGCCCCCCACGGTGACACGATCCGTGCGCGCGGGGTGCGCATCGACCCGAAAGCGCCACCATTGCCTCGAGGCATCCTGAAGTTCGAGGTCGACATCCGCTTCCGTCAGGTAAAAGACGGACTTGGTGTCGTCGAACTTGAAGTTCACGCGCCCATCACTCGCGGCGATCTTCGGAAGCCCCGACACGTGGTCGGCCGTGAGCAAACGTTCGAAATTCCAATGGCCGTCGCGCTTGACCAGGTTTACGACGGGGGCGCTCAACCGCAACGAAGAGAACTGCAGCTTGCCCGTCCACAGCGACCACCACTCCAGGTGTGCCTCGACGGATTCCACCCACGCGAACGGCTCGATGCCGAAAGCGGGATCCTCGGCGATCACGACCTCGTCGACGGTGAATCCGGGCCCGGTCAGCAGGGTCAGGCGGACCTCTCCGATTTCCACCGGCCGGCCGAGCGAACCTGCCAGCGCGTCGCGGATCGATCCCGCATACTGATCCACGCGCAGAAACGGCGCCGCCAGCGCCGCCGCTAGAAACAGGGCAATCGCCGCCATCACCAGCCGCCGCGCCTGTCTGACTTTCATCGAGCGGCCCCCGGCACTTCCCGGCCCAGCAGGCGCCGATACGCTTCGGGATCGTCGATGTCGTCGACTACGCCGGGATCGTCCAAGTCCAGGTAGAGGGTCCCGGCGGCATGCGCACGCATCACGGTTTTCGCCTGGCCCGCGGAAGGCAGCGCGAGAATCTCCCGCGCAACCTCCCTCCGCAAACGGACAGGGTGGCCGCGGCGGCCTTCAAATCGCGGAACCGCGACGGGCGAATCCGGGGCATTCACTAGCGCCGCGATGGTGGCCTCGCTCACCGCGGGATGGTCCACCAGCGTGAAGAGCACGTACGCCGCATCCGCCGGGACGGACCGCAAGCCCGTCTGCAGCGACGTCAACTGGCCCAGCGCGTACTGCCGGTTCTCGACAATCCGCGCTCCCCCTTGCACCGCTTGCCGCATGAGGGCGGCATCGTGCCCGAGAACCACGACCACGGGGTCGCATGAGGTGCCGAGCACGCGGATCAACCTCGAGAGAAACGTCTCGCCCTGATATACGAGCAACGCCTTCGGAGATCCCATTCGTCGCGACTCGCCCGCGGCCAGAATGACGGCGGGGATCTTCACTGCTGGAGGACTCGGGGCGTCCCTTTAGCAAACAGCGACTTCGACACCGCCCGCCAGTCCGACCCGGCGCCCCGCCGCACGGCGATCATCTCGGCCGCCACCGACACGGCAATCTCTTCCGGAGAGACGGCTCCGATCTCGAGGCCCATCGGCGCGAAGATGCGTTCGAACGCCTCGGCCGGCAGTCCCTCCTTCTCGAGTTCCTTCACCACCGAGATCACCTTGCGCTTGCTGCCGATCATGGAGATGTACCGCGCCGGCGTCGAGACCGCCCAGCGCAGAACCCGCATGTCGTCGCGATGGCCGCGGGTGACGATCACCAGGTAGCTGGTTTCGTTGACGTTGAGCTTGGGAAATACGTCTTCGTATTCCCCGGCAATGACCGCATCGGCCTCGGGAAAGCGCTCACGGTTGGCGTACATTTCGCGGTCGTCGATCACGGTCGCCGCAAATCCGGCCATGGACAGCACTTTCGACAGGCTCTTCGAGATGTGGCCGGCCCCGAAAATGAAGGCGTGCGGAGGAGGAATCATGGGCTCTACGAAGATGTCCAGTTGGCCGCCGCAAATCAGTCCGTTTTCGTAGGCGGCGTCCTGCGCCAGATTGAAGCTCAGGTGGCGAGGCTTTTCGGTCTCGATCACTTCGCGCGCGGCGTTCCACACTTCCGCTTCCACGCACCCGCCGCCGACGGTCCCGAAGATCGAGCCGTCGTCGCGAACCAGCAGCTTGGCGCTCTCGTAGGACGGAATGGAGCCGCGGACTTGTACGATGGTGGCGAGCGCGCATTTCCTGCCTTCGGCGCGCAGCCGCATCATTTCATCGAAAACGTCCATCCGCTTGAGATTATAGCGAAGCCTGTACAACGTGGGCTCGTTTTTCCGCACGGCCGACGCGGCCGGGGCCGCGAAGCTATGGCTGTGCGGCATCACGGGATGCCCACCCGCACCAGCCATCACGAAGACCGCTCTGGGCGCGGATAAGACCACGCCGTGGGAATTCCGCACCGAGGCGGTGTCCGCACTGGACCTGTTGCGCCACTCGGGATACCAGTTGGCCGCGGTTGAGACCAGCGTGCACGCCGTCGACCTGTTCGACTGGACGCCCCGATTTCCGGTGTGTGTGGTGTTCGGCAACGAGGTGGAAGGCGTCTCGCCCGGGGCGGCCGCGATGTGCGACACGCATGTCCGGATTCCGATGCGGGGGGTGAAGCACTCGCTCAACGTCTCGACGGCGGGGGGAGTGGTGCTGTATGAGTTGTTGCGAAAGTACCGAGCGCTGGCCGGCGGGTGTTAGTTCACGGCATTTCCGGCGGTATGTAGGCCAAAATCGCAACACCTTGGTATCGTATCGACCATGGACTGCCGCGGCCGGCCTGGAAGGACACCACACCTTGTGCTTCGAACTCTCGCTCTGTTGAGTGCCACCATGGCCCTTGCCGCCGATCCTTCGACGCGGTTGAATCAGCATCGCGTCTCGAACCCGCGCAGCCCCGCCCCAGAACCGGGAGCGGAGAACGAAATCATTCCGTCCCTCGTCGAAGGTCTGCGTACGCCGGACGACTGGAATCGAATCCGCCGGCCGGAACTGATGAAGCTCTGGACGCAAATCCTGGGCAAACTGGAACCCGCGCCCGCCGACCGCAAATGGTTCGGCAGCATCCGCAAGGCCGTAATTCACTCCAAGGAGGATGCCGGGGCCTACACGCGAATCCGCCTCGACCTGCCCATCGAGAAGGACTTTCTCCAGAAGCACCTGCTGCTGGTTCCGAAAGGCAAAGGGCCGTTTCCCGCGGTCATCTGCTGGTCGTCATCCTCGCCCGACTTCACGGCGCCCGAGCAATGGTGGGGCAAGTGGCTCGCCGAAAACGGCTACGTCGTACTGACCAGTTGGTCGTTCATCCGTTACTACCGCGATGGCGCCAGCTACAAAGAGGGCATTCCCGGCAAACTCTATGACCGCTTCGGCCATTGGCTACCCATGGGCAAGATGGTCCATGACGCCCGGCGCGAGGCCGAGTACCTGCGGTCGCTCAAGTACGTCGACGGCAAGCGTCTGGGCTTCATCGGCTTTTCATTGGGCGCGAAGGCCGCCGTCTATGTCGCGGCATTTGCACCGGAGATTCAGGCGACCGTGTCGCTCGATACCCACATCGCCGTCAACGGAGGCACCAACTGGTTCTCCAGGTGGTATCTCGATTGGCTGCACCCGTTCCCCGATATCCCCACGCCCGAAAAGACGGTCCTCAGCCTGCTGAACCCTGACAAGCAGCGGCCTGGCTTCGAACACGATCATCACGAATTGATGGCGCTGACGGCGCCGCGCGCCTTCCTGTTGATTGGCGGCAGCCAAAGCGAGGACCGCGGCGGCGACTCGGACGATCTGCAGAGTTGGGGTTACGTCAATCGCGCCAGGGAGGTGTATCGCCTTCTCGGCGTGCCGGATAAGCTGCAATACGTGTCCACCGCCGATGGCCACCAGCCGAACGGTCCGGCCATCGACCCGGCGTGGCGGCAGTTCTTCGAACGCTGGTTGAAGTAAGCTGGTGGTCATAGGGTAATGGACGTGAGACTGGTGGCGCTTTGTGTATTGGCGAGCGGCACCGCCGCTGGACAATCCATCGGCGTCGGCGTCAAGGGCGGCGTGCCGTTGACGGATGTCTTCAAAGCTTCGGGCCAGATCGGCTCCCAGCCCTTCCGCGCCAGCACGCAGCGGTTCACGATCGGTCCCATGTTCGAGCTGCGTCTCCCCTTTGGACTTGGGGTCGAGTTCGACATCCTGTACAAGCGATTCGATCAGACTGGAGGTAGCATTCGTCCGGGGGAGACGGTGGCGAAGACCGGAACCAGTTGGGAGTTCCCGCTCCTCGGCAAGTATCGTTTTGCACCGGGGCCGGTGACGCCGTACTTGGAAGGCGGCGTTTCCGTTCACCACCTGAGCGGTTACCTGCAGCAGTTCAGAACGCTTCCCTCCCCGCCATCCAGTCAGCCGGAAGGGTCTGCCTCGCGTCGGGGGTTGGTGCTGGGCGCGGGGTTCGAGTTGAAGTTGCCCATTCTGCGAATCGCCCCCGGTATCCGTTTTTCCCACTGGGGCAGCCGGTTGGACGTCCCGAGCGCGAATGCGGTTGATTTCCTGGTCGGCGTGACCTTCTGAATTTGAAGTGCCCCTGGGCCTGCGGCCCAACGACACGAATGACTCACGGCTTCTCACGGTCGCGGCACGGATCGGATCGTTCCGCCTGTAAGTTTGATAGCCTAGCTTCTTACCCATGAACCGACGAGTGTTTCTCGCCTCCGCGGCGGCGGCGGCCGCCCCGGCGGGTCCGCCCAGGAAGATCGCCGCGATCATCACGGAATACTGGCCCGGGTCGCACGCCGATGTCGTCATCGGCAAGTATCTGGAAGGCTACAACCAGGATGACCGGCCGCCGTATCCGCGATCGAAAATCGTCTCCATGTTCACCGAACACGTCCCCGACAAGGACATGAGCCGGGAACGGGCCCGCAAATACAAGGTCCCCATCTATCGGACGGTCCAGGAGGCGCTCTGCCTGGGAGGCGAGCGCCTGGCAGTGGACGGGGTGCTCCTCATCGGCGAACACGGCGCCTATCCCATGAACGACAAGGAACAGACCCTCTATCCCCGCTTTGAGATGTTCCTCAAGATCACCGATGTGTTCCGCCAGAGCGGCCGGAGTGTTCCCGTCTTCAACGACAAACACCTTTCGTGGAGTTGGCGCCAGTCGAAGCGCATGGTCGAGATCTCGCGCGAACTCAAATTCCCGATGCTGGCAGGCTCTTCCGTGCCGGTCGCCTATCGCATCCCTTCCGTCGACACGCCGTTTGGCGCGAAGCAGAATCATGCGGTGGCGATCTCCTATAGCGGCCTGGACATTTACGGCTTTCATGTGCTCGAAGCACTGCAATGCGTGGTGGAACGCCGGAAGGGAGGCGAGACCGGCGTCAGGTCGGTCCAGTGCCTGGAACACCAGGCGTGCTGGAACTTCATCGAGCAGAACGGCTGGGTGAAGCGCTTGTTCGAGCAGTCGCTCTCCCACAGTGCGACCCGGAAGAGCGGCGACCCGCGGAAGCTGGTCAAAGACCCGGCCGTGTTCGCCGTCGACTACAACGACGGGCTGAAAGGCGCCGCCTTCCTGCTTACCGGTCTGGTTGAGGACTTCACGGTTGCCGTGGATGTGGAAGGACAATCGAAGCCGGTGTCCACCCTGATGAAGTTGCAGGAGGGGCGGCCGCATCACCACTTCGGCTGCCTGGTGAAGAACATCGAACTCCTGTTCGAAACGGGGAAGGCGCCCTACCCGGTCGAGCGTACGATGCTGACGAGTGGAATCCTCGATTTCGCTCTGGAATCGCGAATCCAGGGCTACAAGAAGCTCGATACGCCGCAATTGGCCCAGGTCCGTTACCAGACGCCGAATGCCTCGCACTTCTGCACGAAGGGGTGGGGACCGAACGGCAAACGATTGGACATGTAACACACCATGACGACCCGAAGAGAATTCCTCGCCACCGCCGCGGTTCCGTTGGCCGCATCCGCCCAATCGGGCCCGCCCAAGCGCATCGCCGCGGTGGTCACCGAGTACCGGCACAACTCGCATGCCGACGTGATTATCGGCAAGTACCTGGAAGGCTTCCGCCAGAACAATCAACCGCCCGGCCCGCGTTCGAAGGTGGTTTCCATGTACACGGCCCAGATTCCGAAAAACGACATGAGCCGTGACATGGCGAAGAAGCACAATGTCCCCATTTACCCGACGATCTGGGAGACCTTGACCCTGGGCGGCGACCGCCTTGCCGTGGATGGAGTCCTGCTGATCGGCGAGCACGGCCAATACCCGTGGAACGAGAAGGGCCAGCACCTCTATCCGCGCTACGAACTGTTCCTGGAGATTACGGACGCATTCCGGGGCACGGGCAAGAGCGTCCCCGTGTTCAACGACAAGCACCTCTCCTACAGTTGGCACAAGGCCAAGCGCATGGTGGAGATCGCGCGCGAACTGAAGTTCCCGCTGATGGCGGGTTCCTCGATACCGGTCAGCTATCGGCCGGCCGGCGTCGATCTGGAACTCGGGGCCAAGGCGAAGCACGCGGTCTCCATTTTCTATGGCGACCCGGATGCGTACGGCTTTCACCTCCTGGAAGGTCTGCAGTGCATGGTGGAACGCCGACACGGGGGAGAGACCGGGGTCAAGGCGGTCCAGTACATCGAGAAGCAGGCGATGTGGGATTGGGTCTCGCAGACGCCGTGGGCCGAGAAGCTACTGAACGCAGCGCTGGCTGTCGGGGTGACTCGAAAACCCGGGGACATCCGGCAGCTCGGCAAAGAAGCCTATGCATATCGGATCGAGTACCGCGACGGGCTGGAAGCGGCGGCCTTTATGACGAACGGCATCGCGCAGGATGCCGCGTGCGCGGTGGAAGTGGAAGGCCGTGCCGAGCCGGTGGTGACACTGATGTGGTTGCAAGAGGGACGGCCGTTCCAGCACTTCGCCTGCCTGGTGCAAGGCATCGAGAAGATGTTCGAGACGGGCAAGCCGACGTACCCGGCGGAGCGCACGTTATTGACCAGCGGGGTTCTGGAATCGATCCTGGATTCGAAATTCCAGGGACACAAGCGGCTGGAGACGCCGCATTTGTCGGTCCGCTACACGGCGCCGCGTCAGGGATTCTTCTGTACGGCGAAGCTGTAGGGGGGATCACGTCGCGCCCCCCTTCAGCCGCGACCCTTCAGAGCCGCGACCGGAAGGGAGCGGACACGCAGCGCGGACCCGTAGCGCGGACAGGTAGCGCGACAGGCTGGCGCGGGGAATTCAAATCGACACAACGCTACACACCCGCGACCGGAACCGTCCGGACCTCTTTGACACGATCGGTAACCGACCCGTCGACTAAAAGGCCATCGGTTCGCCCCGCTGCTCAGCGACATAGGCGATGGCCCGTTGGACTTCGTCGCGGGTCCAAAGGTAGCGCGTACTGCCGTGACGGCTCCATCGCGGCCGATCCGGTTTGTGTGGGCTCCGCCCTGCAGCCACCCCGCCGGAGTGCGGTGCAGAGTAATAAGGGTAAGATCATGTCCTGGCGCAGCGAAACCCGATGCTGTTGTTGCGGTTCAGATGGTCGAAGCTGTAATAGCGGTACGCGCAGGCGGCGTAGTCACGATGATCGCCCCAGGAGCCGCCCCGCACCACTGGCGTTTCATCCTGTTCCCACCACGGGCTCGCCGTCCACTCCCACACGTTGCCCGCCATATCCTCGCACCCGTAAGGGCTCCGGCCCGGGTCGCCGAAATCCCCAACCGGGTTGGTTCCTCCTCTGTCGGACGGTGTGGAGGAGAGTTTTGGCTCCCCACCTTGGACACGTTTCGAACTTTTGCAGCTCAAACCGGACTGTGATCGAACCTGCGGACGGGCATTGTTTTCAGAGTGATGCATGCGAACTGCTGGCACGAGTCCATGGCGGGCACCCAGTCCGGACACGTCTCGAACTCGCCAAGGGACCCCGTAACTTCCGGATGCGCCGTCATCCGGCCGCAAGCCGCGCGGATAGCCCTACCCTTCGACGACTAGTCGTTTCCTATCGGCGCACGGGGCGCTGAAAAACCGTGGGCGACTGCCTTCATATCCCTTGACACGTATATACGGTGTGGCGTATATTTTGTGAGTGGAATCTGTTTTCGAAATCATTGCGGAGCCGAACCGGCGCGCGATATTGAGCCTTCTGGTCTCGGCACAACAATCGGTTGGGGAGATCGAGCGCCAGCTTCAGATGCCGCAGACGACCGTGTCCAAGCACCTACGAGTGCTGCGCGAGGCCGGCTTCGTGGAATCTACGGTGGATGCACAGCGCCGTCTGTACCGGCTGAAACCTGAACCACTGCAGGAGATCGATGCTTGGCTCGCTCCATTCCGTCGATTCTGGTCCGCTCACATAGATGCCCTCGAACGCCACCTTGATGACATGGATCAATCAACGCCAACGAAAAGGAAGACAAGGAGAGGAAGATGACCTTTCGAGATGAGTACACACCGGGTCCCGCCAGCGGGGCGCAGATCCAAAAGGGCGGAGAGAAATGGGCGCTTGTTCTCGTGAGAGAACTGCGCCACTCGCCGGAAAAAGTCTGGCAGGCGATTACCGACCCAGCGCATCTGCGCGAGTGGGCACCCTTTGAAGCCGACGGGAGCCTGGGTACGGCTGGAAACACGGTTAAGCTCACCACGGTGGGAGCGCCGCTTGTTTCCGAAACCAGAGTGACGCGAGCCGACGCTCCCAAGGTGCTTCAGTACGATTGGGGAGGCAACGACATCCGATGGGAACTCGAAGCCGTTGGCGGCGGCACACGCCTTACGCTGTGGCACAACATCGATCGTCGCTACATCGCAATGGGTGCGGCAGGGTGGCACATTTGTTTCGATGTTCTGGATCACCTTCTCGGTGGAACTCCCATCGGCCGCGTTGTCGGCCCTGAAGCGATGAAGTTTGGCGGCTGGCAGCGGCTGTACGCGGAGTACGCCAAGCAGTTCAGTACGGAAACATCCAACTAGCCGCCTCAGGCGTCTCAACATTCGTGAGAGGAAAAGTGAAATGAAAGAAGCTACAAAACGTTCGATTATTCGCTGGATTCACATCGTCTTCAGCATTCCGATCCTGGGCTACATTTATAGCCCGTTTGACGCACTTCCGGCCTACGCCCCCCGTGTACGGTTTGTCGTAGTCCCTTTAATGGTCCTCTCCGGATTGTGGATGTGGAAGGGCCATGTCCTTCGACGACTGATTTCGATGAGCTCGGCCGAAAACGCCGCCGCTGCAACTGGTCGCCCGAAAACTGGACAACAAATCGAGGCATAAGATCCAATGAATGCATCGGAACGTATTGACGAGCTAATCGCAAAGCTCCCAGACTGGCGTGGCAAAACGCTCGCCAGCCTCCGCAAAGCCATACTTGAAGCTGACCGGGAGATCATCGAGGAATGGAAGTGGATGGGAAGCCCGGTGTGGTCCCGCGACGGGATAATCGCGGTCGGCAACGCCCACGAAGATAAGGTGAAGCTGACCTTTTCCCACGGGGCGAGCCTCCCGGACCCCGACAAGCTCTTCAACGCGGGCTTCGGAGGCAAGGTGTGGCGAGCGATCGACTTTTCCGAAGGCGATAAGATTAATGAGCGTGCTCTAATAAATCTCGTCCGAGCCGCCGTTGATTACAATCAGATCAAATTGAAGAGAAAAGCGCCTGCGGGTACTCGACGCGGAGCCCCTGGAAGTTCCCGATAGGCCGCCGCTAACTAAACGGCGAAGTGCTGATCTGGGCCACTCGGCGATTGATCGCCTGCGGATTCCGAGGGACGGCGATCAGTGGTCCGAATTGCGTCGATCACGATTCCGAAGTGAGTTCGAGTCCTTGATGGGGTCACTGATCTACTGGGTAGCTCCAGGCACAATCCCTTAAGTGTGTGTAATGGAATCAGCCAGATAGAGCAGATCTGGAACAAGATCAACTGGCTCCCCTGGTAGGACTCGAACCTGACAACTGGCCCGCGCGCATCTCAGCTACGCGCCAAACGCGAGAGTTTGTCCTCGCCCCGATCTCTTCATTCAGGCGATTCAGACTATGGTGGCGACGTGCCGGCATCAGCGCTAAGGGGCTGACCGACAAATTGTCAGATCCAATTCGCCTTGAAGCTGGTTTTCTGACTGCGAAGAAAGCAACGGAGGCGCCGGCGAACCAGCGCCGATCCTTTAACGAGGGCGCGACAGATTCGCGCTGAATCATCCGCGCGGTCGGTCTCTCCGGGCCCGGGTCGGTTGTCACAGTGGTCGCCGGCAGCAGGTCCGAGATGGAAAGCTGAAGCCTGGATGACCAACCGCTCGAAACCCCGATTCCGACGGGCGCGGCCGGCACGCACGAAACACAGCGGCCGACGGCGGCGTTGACCGGACGCGTACCAGAGCGTGCCAGAATAAAACTGCCTATGCAGATATTCGCTGACCGGCTGGTCACCGCGGTACGCAAGAAGAGCAGCCCCTGCGTGGTCGGATTGGACCCGCGCATCGATCTGATGCCCGAGTTCGTCAAGTCCGGCCGAGGCGCTGCCTCGCGCGCAACCGTGTGCTCCATCATTTCCGATTTTCATGAAGTGGTGCTGGATGCGGTAGCGGACCTGGTTCCGGCCGTCAAACCCCAGTTGGCTTTCTATGAGCAGTACGGGCTCGGCGGTCTGGAGGGGTTCGAAAACACCGTGAATGCCGCGCGCGAACGAGGACTCCTCGTCATCAACGACGGCAAGCGGAACGACATTTCCTCGACGGCGGAAGCCTACGCGAACGCGTTTCTCAGCGACCGTGCGTTCTACTCGGACGCCGTCACCGTGACGCCGTATCTCGGACGCGACAGCCTGGAGCCGTTTGTGAAGGCGGGCGCCCGCCACGGTAAAGGCCTCTTCGTGGTGCTGAAGACTTCAAATCCGGGCTCGCGCGATTTTCAGGATCAGCCGCTGGAAGCTACCGGCCGGCCGTTGTACGAAACCATTGCGGGAATCATCGAGGAAACCGGCAAGGATTTGATCGGCGAATCCGGCTACAGTTCGATCGGCGCGGTGGTTGGGGCGACCTTCCCGGAGGACGGCCGCAGACTCCGCGCGCTGATGCCACACGCGTTGATCCTGGTTCCCGGTTATGGGGCGCAGGGAGGTAGCGCGGAAAGCGCGGCCGCCTGCTTCCACGAGAACGGCCTCGGCGCGGTGGTCAGTTCCTCGCGAGGCATCACCTATGCGCATTCGGACCCCGACATCAGCCGCACGGCGTTCGCGCAAGTGGTTCGGGATCAAACCCGCCAGATGGTCGACGAGATCGTAAAGGCTACTTCCGTTCCCGCGTAGGCACGGTGAAGAATGCCGCGTCCGCTCCGGCCCAACCTCGCAGAGGTCAGCGGCGTCATCCGCCGGAGGGCCTCAGCTTCGGGTCGATTAGTTCCTCCCATCCGATTGCATATCCCAACGCGCGCTTTACCTCCAGGTGCCGCGAGGGCGATATGGTGCCAACTCGGATTTCGAGCCACTGTCGCGCGACCGTGCGGATGTTGTCAAGGTTTGCGACACTTGCCGCCGGAAGTCCCTCTTGCCGGCCCATACGGACCTCGACGGGAATCGTCCGAACCGTTGTCGTGATCTCTGCAACGATGAAGCAGTACGGGTCGTCGGCCCGCCGGTGCCGGCAGGTGCGCCCATCAGATTTCGAACTGCCTCACGGCCTGAATTCCTCGGCGGTGGACCAATCGTCGGCATCCAGCGCCGAATCTGGCTGTTTGCGGTAGGCCTCACGCGTAGCGTGGTACTCGGCCTGGCGAATTGCCTGTCGAACAAACTCCGACCTTTTGCGTTTTCCAGGCGCCGCGATGCGGTTCAAAGCAGTCAACGTCTGCTCGTCCGCGTGGATGAGGAGCTGCTTCATCTATGTTCACTATATAGACTTGGGGACTCCCAGTTTACAACGGGCTCAGTCTCCCCCAACTTTCACAGGGTGTCGTGTGCCGCTCATCCCACCCGCGGAAAGAGCTTTGGGCGCGGAGGCAAACATCAGACGGATCGTGACAAACGTATGCGCCTTCAGAGCAAATTCCACCTTATTTCCCCTGATCGGAAGCGGCCGGGAATTCTCCTCGACCCCGTTGGTGAGGAAGGCAGCGGCCAGCGGGAAAGCAGGCAACTCCAGGGAGACGGGACCGTCTTCGCCGGCGGTTTCCCGCACGCGGACGATGTAGCCGTTGCCGTCCTCGGCTTGCTTGAAGGCGGTGATGGCCGCGTGCGCCGAGTCGAGGGCAAGGAAGCGGCCTTCCACTGCGGGCATGCGGCGCTTGACGGCCTCGATTTTGACGTTGCCGGTGTCGTAATAGTTATAGGCGACTAAAGGGGAGCGGGTGTCGCCGCTGAAGGCTCCCAGTTGCGCCCCAGAGAGAGTGCGGCCGGTGGAGAGGAAGTACCGGAACGTCATGTCGCCGCCCTGCGAGGCGCGGTAGTTGGTGAACCAGTAATTGTTGATGGGGTAGGAATAGACGTGACCGTTGGCGATGTCGAGGTGCTTCAGCCAGCGGCCGCGGTTGATGTCGGTAAGCGTGATGAGGGGTGAATCCGGCGTGGCCCATGCAATGGAAAGGCCGGAGTCGCGGGCGACCACGCCGTTCTGCGTGGTGAACCAGTCGCGGCACGCGCCGGGGAGCTGATCGGCGTTGGGACGGATCCAGGTGTTCTGGATCTCGTAGGAGACCTCCGGCGGGGAGACGCGGAACGGGAAGGCGAAGTAGATGGCTTCCTTCGACCGCACTTCGTCTTTGCGGATGTGGTTCGAGAAATCCACACGGCGGATGGAGTTGTAGACGGTGATCTCGGTCTCGATCAACGGCACGTTGAGCGAGCGGGCGCGCACCCGGATGCGCTGGCCGTAGGGGGTGACGACGCGCTCGACCAGCTCGGCGGCACGGGGATGCGTGATCTCGAGTTGAGCAGGCTGGTGGATGGCCTGATCCACTAGCAGGCGGCTGTTCTCGCCGCCGGTGACGTAGAGCATCTCATTGATCTTGTACGGCGAGCGGGAATCGACCAGGTCGCGGCCGGTTTCGCGGTCGGTGAGCCTCGCGACCCCGCCGGTGACGGGATCGATCTCGACGGTGTAGAACTTCGATTCGATCTTCCACTGGGAGTTGTCCGTCTTCTGGCCGGCCGCCATCGGCGAAGGGCCCCTCCTCACCGGATAGGCGCGGTAGCCCATCGCCGGCACCTTCTCTGCCACAAAGCGCACAAAGCGGTAGCCGGGCTGCGAGAAGACCACGTCCACCGGCACCGGTTCGCCGGTCCGGGGATCGACGATCTGCTGGTTGCCGGAGATCTGCGCTTCGACGAGGTCGTCGCGGTCGCGCGGTTCGGTGTTGAAGACGAACAACGCCGGTCCGTCGACACTGATGTTCTGCACCAGGCGGTTGAGTGAGCGGGCCAGCAGGTCCGTGGCCGCCCAGTTGGCGCGCATCGCATAGGAACGCTTCACATCCCACTGGGCGAGGACTTCCTTGCGGTCGGGCGCCGACACCGATTGCGAGCCGCCCCAGGTGTGTTCGTCGTAGAACATCAGGTTCTTCCAGGCTTCTCGGAACTCTTCGACGGGGTAGCGCATGCGGGGATCGAAAGCGGTGGAGAGGGCGGAAGCCATCTCGGCGGCGGGCAGCATCCGTTGCGAATCGCGATTGAGCGTGGTTTCGAGCGCGGACGAGCCTGCGCCGTCTTCCCAATACGCGCCGGCGTCGCCCTTGAAGGTGGGGATTTTGGCGGCGTAGTGCTCCTTGACGTAGTCGTAATAATCCGAGTCGGTGGCGGGAATGATGCGCGGGTAGGCGTACTCCTTGTTCCAGCGGGCGATCAGCTCGGCCTCGCCCTGCTTGATGGCGGCGTTGTCGGTATAGAGGCCGTAGACCAGCACCGCGTCGAGCGGGTACTGCGCTCGGCGGTAGCGCGCCAGGAACTGCGGCACGGTCAGGGTCATCCGCTCGAAACTGGGGACATCGCCGGTCATGCGCGTCAACTGAAGGTAGGAGCGCGCGAACCAGGTGATGACCTTGCTGCCGTCGGCGCCTTCCCAATAGAAGGGCGAGTCTTCATTGAGCGAGCTGTGCTCGAGCAGCGGGGCACGGGTCTGGTTGCTGCCGTTGGCGAAGCCCTCGACGCCGGAGTCCTTGAGCAGCGTCGGCGTGAACCAGGAATGCGACGGCGCATCCGTGAGACACGCAAACCGGATCGGAAAGCCATTCTTGCGGCCCAGACCCTTGGCGAAGTAGAGCGAGCGGTAGAGTTCCTCGCCCGTGCACATGCCGGTCATCAGGTTGAGATAGAACGCACTGATCCCGATGCGCCCCTTGGCGGCCAGGTCGTATAACTGGCGCGTGCGGACGGCGGTCCGGGAGTTGACGTAATTCTCGGCCAACCACCCATCCTCCAGGTTGAACTTGTAGAAAGGAAACTTGTGGATCAGATCGATCACGCCGTCGGTGTTACGGTTGTCGAGTTCCTGCACGTGAGGCTGGAGGTCGGTGTAGCCGATGTCGTTATGGATCTTCAGCCCGGCGAAGAGCTTCCACTGCTTTTCCGGCTGTAAGGTGCCCGAATCGGTCCAGCTCTGGCCGCCTTCGGAGGCTTTCAGTTCGTACCGCGCCGGCTGGCCAAGCGCCGGAATCAGGAGGGAGACTACGCGTTCGCCGAAGTCGTAGCCGTTGGCGGGAGATGACTGGCGGACCACCGACTCGCCCACCTTCAACTCCACCTTCACGTCACCGAGCGGCTTGCGGAGGAGCAGCACGACGTCGGCGACCTCCCGCAGTTGCCCGTTCACGCGCTTGTAGAAGATGGAGGGCACTACCTTGGCGGTGACGTCCGGTCCCTCGCCTCCCGTCTTGCGCAGCTTCAGGTAGTCGAAGTAGGCCATGGCGTTTCCTGCCGGCCCGATGAAGGAGACGGAGAGTTCATTGGTTCCGCTTTTGAGTGTGGCTGGGTCGAGGGCCACCCGGAATACGTGCTCGGAGCGGATGGGCTGGCTGGAGCTGCGCTCGTCGAAGTCGGGGCTGAAGACGGGTTGAAAGCGGTAGTAGCCGCGCTTGCCGTTGACCGTGATCTCCACGCCCGAGGGTCCCCCTGCGAGCAGCAGGCACTTCATCACGAACAGCGGTGCGGGCGGAACCACATCGAGCGGGAAGCGGATGGTATAGACAGCCTTGCCCGAAGCCGGAACCTGCTGCTGCTGGCGCCAGTCCCGAACGCCGCTGGTTCCCACCTGGTAGACCAGCGTGGAGATGGTGCCGTTGGTGAATTCGTCGGGCGTGTTGTCGTCCGTGCCGATGGACCAGATTTGGTCAGGATCGGCCGGTTGAACGGCCATCACCGGAACGGATTTGCGGGTGAAGAGGAAGGCGGCTGCCAGCAGGCAGATGAAGAGAATAGAGAGACGAGTGCGCATACTAGACCTCGAAGAAGATATTCAAATACGATTGTGTCGGGTTGAAATCTCCAAGTACAGGGTGTACGCCGCCGGCGGATCTCCCCAGCGTCGACCGAATAGCCGCGACCATCGCCCAAGCACCCTGCCTTTTGTTAGCATCGTCTGTGAGGCTGCTGCTGATTCGCATCGCGATGGCTCTTGGCCTCCTGGCCGCGAACGCGAGCGGCCAGACGATCCTCAACAACAATTTCAACGCCTGGTGGATCTACAACGGCCAGCACCCGATCGCGGACAAGTGGGACGTCCACCTCGAGGCGCATCTTCGCGTCTACCAGGCGATCACCAGTTGGCAGCAGGGTCTCCTGCGGGCAGGTCTGCTGCGCTCGCTGGGGCCCAGATGGTCCGTCGGTGGAGGCTACACGAACCTACGCAGTGGTCAATGGGGGCCGTATCCCATCCCCGCGCCGACCAACGAGCACCGGATCCACCAGCAGGTGGCCTTCCGCCACAAGACCGGCGCATGGGACTGGCAGCAACGGTTGCGCTGGGAAGAGCGCTGGATCCACGACCGCGGCGTGTGGCGGTATCAGAACCGGCTCCGGCAGTACACCCGAGCCTCTGTCCCCTTTCGCCCGGGGAGCCCGTGGTACTTTGCCGCATCGAACGAACTGTGGTTTAACGTGCCTCCCAACGTGTCGAAGCCGTTCGATCAGAACCGCACGGTGGTCTCGATCGGTAAACGTCTGACCCGCGCGAACCGGGTGGAGTTCGGCTACATGTATCAGCCCCGCTGGCAGCGCAACGGCATTGTCCTCGAGAGCAATCACACGCTGGTGTTCACCTGGCTGTCGACCGCGCGCTGGCGGAAATCGTAGACGGCTGCGCTCCGCGGTTCAATCCAGTACCCTGTCATCGGAGTCTTCCACATGAGCGTTTTGGAAATGCGCGTCCTCGACCGTGGAGAAATGGAGCGCCTCCATCAAGCTACCCTCCAGGTCTTCGAGAATCCCGGAGTGCGAATCCCTAATCCAGCCATCCTCGCGAAACTGGCCGCCGCC
Source organism: Bryobacteraceae bacterium (assembly GCA_046160045.1). GTDB lineage: Bacteria > Acidobacteriota > Terriglobia > Bryobacterales > Bryobacteraceae > CAZGUX01. Next base: position 8,451 of record JBJXGR010000209.1, on the reverse strand, counting down.
GGGGCGCTCGTCGACGAGGTGAACCAGATCGTCCGCTTTCCGCGGGAGATGGTGGCCGAACGGTTGGCAGTGGCGCCGCCCGTCGCGCGCATGACCGGGCTGAACGGGAAGATCCTCGAGACGGGAAGCGGCAACCGCTACTATCATTCGCTGATCCTCGATCCCTGGATCACCGATTTTGAGCACGGCCCGCGAAGACCAGTGCTCGAGGACGTCCGGCGTCACACCATCCTCGGCGACGCGCTCGACCGGGTCTCCGGCATGATGCGCATGCAATATCCGGTGGCCGACATGCCCGAGCCGCAGTGCTACTGGAAGACCATGGAGATCTTCCTGTGCCACACCACCAAGCACGTGGCCATGTATCCCACCGACCTCGCCAATGCCCTCGACTGGATCGGCGCCGGAGAGATCCTCGCGGGTAGCGCGGGTCTGAAGAAGACTCCGCTCTACACCGTCGCCGTCGCGATCTCGAGTCCCCTGACCCTGAACCCGGTGAATGGCGACCTGCTGGAACTGGCCATCGAGTACAACCAGCCGGTCATTTCGACGGTTTGTCCGATGGCCGGCAGCACGTCTCCCTACACCCTCGCCGGCACCATGCTCATCTCAAACGCCGAAGCGCTGTTGCCCGTCATCGTCGCCCAGGTGCTGGCGCCCGGGCATCCGGTGTTGTACGCAATCGGTCCGTCGGTCACCGACCTGCGCAGCGGGCACGACCTCTATTACAAGGCCGAAAAGACGCTGTTCAAGCTGATGGGCGTCCAGATGGGGAGGTTCTACAACCTGCCGGTCGCGGGCGAAACGGCTGGCGCCACCACGTGGCGCCTGGACGTGCAGAACGGCGCGGAAGGCATGCTGTATCTGCTGGCCGCGGTCGCCGCGGGCCAACATATGTTCGGCGGGCTGGGATCCAACTACAACGCGGTAGGGATGAGCGCGGAACAGATTCTGCTGCAGTGCGGCATGGTCGATCAGGCGGAGTACGTGGCGCGCGGCGTCAGCCTCGACGACCATCAACTCGGCCTCGAGTCGATTCGCGCGGCGGGTCCGGGCGGCCACTACCTGGCCGACGATCTCACCATCGAGTACATGCGCAGCGATCAGTTCTTCCGGACTCCGCACTTCGACTACGCGGGCGACCACCGGCCGTCGGCGGGCGCCTCGGCGATGGCGCATGAGAAGGTGGAGGAGATCGTCCGCAGCCACAAACCCGCAGTTCCGGATTCGGTCCAACAGGAGTTGATGACCTATTTTGGTCGCAAGATCGAATCCGTGTGAACGCCCCTAGAAAGGTTGCCGGACGGTCTTGAATTGCGACCCTGGCGTGCTTGAGTGACAATTGTCCTATGGGTGCTGTCGTCGACGCGATCCCATTGGCGAAGGATGCCCACGGCGTGTACCGCATCGGTGGGACCCGTGTCACGCTGGACCTGGTGGTGCGCGCCTTTAATCGCGGCGCCACTGCGGAGGAGATCGTTCAAGACTATCCGAGTCTCCAACTGTCCGACGTGTACCAGGTCATTGGATACTATCTGAAGCACAGCGCAGAACTCGTTGACTACCTCGAGAAGCGCGAGCGTGAGGAAAAGGCGCTTCTGGAAGCTCACCCGGAATGGTCGCCTAAGGGACTGCGTGAGCGCTTGCTTGCCCGGCAGTAAAGCAACTGACATGTTCTCAATGCAATTGACCTGAGCCTTGCCCTGCCATGGGCCGTGTGCCATTCTGCCGCACAGAGGACCCACATGCGGCTTACCCTAATTCTGACGACGATCGTGTTGTGCGCGACGGCTCCCTGTTCAGGCGTCGTCACCCTGGTTGAGAACGGCAAATCCGCCTACTCCATCGTACTCTCGTCGTCGGCCTCCCCTTCGGAGAAGCGCGGCGCCGCCGAATTGCAGAAATATCTCGAAGAGATCTCCGGTGCTCGACTCCCGATCGTCAGCGACACGGGCGCCGCCGCCGGCCCCTTCATCTTTGTCGGGAGCAGTCCTCGCGCCGGGAAGCTGGACCTCGCGCCGCTCGGCGCCGAGGGCTTCGTTCTCAGGACTTCCGGCAGTAACCTGATCATCGCCGGTGGCCGCCAACGCGGAACGATGTACGGCGTCTACGCGTTCCTGGACAAACTGGGCTGCCGCTGGTTCACGAGCGAGGTGAGCCGCATCCCTAAACAGCGGACGATCCGCATCGAACCGCTCAACGAAACCCACAAACCGGCCTTCGAGTACCGCGAGCCTTTCTTCACCGAGGCCTTCGACAAGGACTGGGCCGCGCGCAACCGCACCAACGGCCACTTCTCCCACCTCGACGAATCGGCCGGCGGGAAGGTGCAATACCATCCCTTCGTCCATTCCTTTTACGAGATCCTTCCGCCCGGCAAACACTTTCGCGGCCACCCGGAGTATTTCTCGCTGATTGACGGTGTGCGGGTACATGAGCGCGGCCAGCTTTGCCTGACCAATCCCGCGGTGCTCCGGCTCAGCACCCAGGTCGTGCACGACTGGATCCGTCAGCACCCGGAGGCCACCATCTTTTCCGTCTCGCAGAACGATTGGGAGGGCTGGTGCGAGTGCGACAACTGCCGCTGCGTCGAGCGGGACGAAGGCGGCGAGCACTCCGGGCCCCTGCTTCGTTTTGTCAACGCGCTCGCGGCCGAAGTGGAAAAACAACACCCGGACAAGCTGATCGACACGCTGGCGTACATGTACACCGAGAATCCGCCGTTGAAAGTACGGCCGCGCCGAAACGTGCGGGTCCGCCTGTGCCCCATCGGCGCGTGCGAAGCTCATCCCTATGAGAAGTGCCCTCGCAACGCGTATTTCATCCGCAACCTGAGGGAGTGGTCGAAGGTCACCAACCAGCTCTACATCTGGCACTACAACACCAACTTCTCCAACTACCTGCTTCCCTTCCCCGATTTCGATGAGCTTGCGGCCGACCTGCCGATGTACCAGCGTCACGGTGTGGTGGGGGTCTTTCTCGAAGGCGCCTATCCCAAGGGCGGCGGCGGAGAGAACGCCGAACTGCGCTCTTACGTGATGGCCCGCTTACTGTGGGACCCGTCCATCGACGTGAACCGGGAGATCGACGAGTTCCTCGCCGCCGTGTATGGCGCAGCCGCCAAGCCGATGCGGGCCTGGTTCGATCTGCTGCATCAGCAGGTCCGGCCGGAGGGCAAGGGTCAGCACATTTTCATCCGGCGCTCGCCCTATCTGTCTCCGGAAGTGATCTCGCGCGGACAGGCGCTATTCGATCAGGCCGGTTCGCTGGCCGCCGATGACGCCGTCAAGCATCGCGTCCGCAAAGCCAGGCTGCCGCTCGAATGGGCCGGCCTGGTGCAATCGAAGGCCTTCGAAGTTCGCGACGGCCAATACACGCCCGCCGGTGTCGATGGCCTGCGGCAGCGGTTCGAGACCTTTCTGAACGGGTTGCCCGCCTTCGGCATCACCAGCATCCACGAAGGGCGCGACCTTGCGAGCGACCACGAAGAGATCGCCCGATACCTGAAGCCGTTCGCCGTGGCCACGCTCGAAAGCGCGAGCCTGCGGGTCGATGTGGCGCCGGGACTGAGCGGCCGCGTGATCCGTCTGATCGACAAGCGAACCGGGCGCGACGCCCTGCGCCGGGCGGACCCGGGCGCGCAGAACTATCCCGACCTCGGCGGCCTTCGAGCGATGGCGATGCCGGATTCGCACGAAAAGGAATGGCCGGCGATCTGGGAACTCGATCCCGCCTCCGACCGCAGGCAGATGGTGCTTGCAGGCCGCTGTGCGAACGGGGTCCAGCTGCGCCGGACCCTGCAACTCACCGGAGACGGGGCGACGCTACGAACGGAAACCCGCGCCGAAAACCGGTCGGCCGAACCTCGGGATGTCGTGATCGCCTCCACGGCGGAGGTCAGCCCGGGAGACGCGGACGATCCGCACATGGCCCTGGTGTTCCGCAAACGGAGCGGCGGAGCGGTCGATCTGACGATGATCAATACAGGACTGCTCCCCTCGGGGACCGTGAGCTACCTTGGCCAGGATTTGCCCGAGAAGGAATGGCGTATCGAGAGCCGGCGGGCGGGGTTTGCGCTGGCAAACAGCGTCGAAGGAAAGGGAGTGGAGCGGTGCCAGGCACGTTGGCGGGCCCGTGGCGAGAACATCGTGGGAACTACGTTGTACACTCCGAAGCGCCGTCTCGCCCCGGGCGAGTCGTTCGTGTTGCGCACCAATTATTGGGTTCGCCCGTTGGGGCCAGGTATTGCCGCTCTCCAAAAGGAGTAAGCCGTGTTGTCTGCACGGTCTGGTCCAAACCGCAGCGGACGGTGGGCGCACGGCGTATTCCCGCCGAGAATACACGCGCAGTGGAAACACGAGGAGGGGCCAAGGTCACAGCGCTACTTGTAAGGCGGGCGGCGATCACCAGATCGTCTGAATACCCGACGCCCTGATCTTACCGTCCCGCGTCACCAACGGCACGCGCAATGCCAGCGCCGTCGCCGCAATGATTCGGTCAGGCAGGTCGGGAACCTCGTCCCGCCGCACCAAGGCGATCGCCTGGCAGACGTTCCAATCCAGCGCCGCGATACGTAAGCCACTCTCGGGATCGCCGAGGGCCCTCAACAGGAGCCGAAAGCTGGGTTCCGGTATGCGGTTCTTCTCCACAAGGTAGGTGGCTTCCACCAGGCAAATAGAACTGCGCAGGGTTCTCCGACGGTTATAGCCGATTCGATCACGGCCAACGCGGGCGCCGATAACCGGCGGTCAGCGGTCGCGTACCACAGAGCCGCGTGGGTATCGAGCGCCGGACCTTGCATCAGAATTCACGCGGAAAGTTCGCCCACATCTCCTTGCGGGCTTCGGCGATATCCTCCTCTGAGATGCTGATGCCTTGCCCAGCGAGGATTCCATGTAAGCTTTTGAGCGGGCGCTTCTCGCGCGCGGCAAGGAAACTGGCAAATTCCAGCACTTCTTGCTGCTTCTCGGGCGAAAGTGCGCGCAGCACAGCAACTACGGATTCTTCTAGCGCGGACGGGCTCATACGCCTTCATTATGCCGCAGTGCGGGAGGGATGATCTTCCTTTCTGATTGAAATTACGTGTCCTCGTGCAGGCTAGTAAGAAGATAGCAGAGGAGGCAAAACATGAAGATTGGAATCCTCGGCGGCGGTAGCGTTGGCGGAACGCTCGGTATCGTCTGGACGCGCCACGGCCACGAGATTGTTTTCGGAGTGCGCCAACCGGATGCGGCCGACATGAAAGAAGTTCTGCACCAGTGTGGCGGAAGAGCCCGTGCGGCGGGTCCGCAACAGGCGGCCGCGTTTGGCGAGGTCATCGTGAACGCCCTGCCTTGGCCCGCGACCAAAGGCGTGCTGTCGAAGCTCGACCTCAAAGGGAAGATCGTCCTCGATTGCACCAATCCACTATTGCCCGGCTTGGCCGGCCTCGAACTGGGGACCACCACCTCCGGCGCCGAGCAAGTGGCGCAATGGGCGCCCGGCTCGCGAGTGGTGAAGATCTTCAATACCACCGGCTCCAACAACATGGAGAACCCGTATTACGACGGCCGGCCCATCCCGATGTTCTATTGCGGAGACGACGCGGCGGCCAAGAAGACGGCGCAGGCTCTGGCGGCGGAGATCGGATTCGAGCCAGTCGATGCCGGGCCGCTTTCGACTGCGCGGCTGTTGGAGCCGTTGGCGATGCTCTGGATCCGGATGGCGTACCAGGGCGGCTTCGGCCGTGAGTTCGCGTTCCAGATCGTCAAGCGGTAAGGGCGTGGCGAACCCTGGCGTCCCACGAGTGGCCAGAGCATACTGGTGGAGGCAATCCCATGCGAACCTTCTGTCTGCGTGTCGTGATTCTGTTTGTCTTCTGCCTGTCGCGCCCGCTCGCTGAGCTAGAGGGGAGACAATGACAACCACACGACGGGCCTTTCTGGCGGGCGCCGCCACCACCCGGTTGACGACGGGGCAAGGCATCCGTCCGGATCCGGACGGCATGATCGTGGTGAACGGCAAGCGCACGTTCTTGCATGGCCTGTATCAACTCCCGAACGGAACCGATCGCTGGCAGATGGCCCAGGACGCCGGGTTTCAGTTCACCAGCACGGGCGCGAACGTCGCGAACCTCGACCTCGCCCGGAAACATGGCATGTACGGTTGGGCCGGCGTCGGCTCGATCTCGCCGCAGAAGCGTACAGAGGACGAAGAGCGGATCCGGAAAGTGGTCAACGAAGTCAAAAGCCACCCGGCGCTGCTGTTCTGGGAAACCGAAGACGAGCCCTCGTACCAGTGGAAGAAGCCCGGTCCGCGAGTGCCGCCGGCGGTCATTAAGGACACGTATCGCTTCCTGAAACAACTGGATCCGGGGCATCCAGTGTATCTCAATCATTCCCCGACCAACCTGGTGAGCACGTTGCAGGAATACAACCCGGGCGGCGACATTCTGGGCACGGACATCTACCCGGTGATCCCGCACGGCATCCGGGAGACCTATGCGCTGTGGCCGGACGGCCGCCAGGGCGACTTCCTAAACCCCTACATCAGTCAGGTAGGGCCCTACGCCGACAAACTGCGGCAGGTGGCCGGCCGGAGCCGGGCCATCTTCATGGTGCTGCAGGCGTTCGCCTGGGAGAAATTGCGCGAGAAGGACCAGGACCCGAAGCTGGTGTTGTATCCCACGCAGGCCCAGCTACGCTTCATGGCGTGCCAGTCGATCGTGCACGGCGCCAACGGACTATTGTGGTGGGGCCTCGGCTACACGCCGGCGGACGCCCCGTTCTGGAGCGACCTGGCCGCGGTGACGAAGGATCTGCGGACGCTCGATCGCGAACTGGCGGCCGCGCCCACGAAGCTGCCCCTGCGCCTCGAGTATCACGACACGGGCCACAGCCTGGACCGCGGCATCGAGTGGATTGCCAAGCCTTCAGGCTCAGGGGCCATGTTGATCGCGGTGAACGCCGATTCCAATCCGGTGGACGTCACGTTGCGCGGGCTCGACCGGTTCGGGAAAGTGTCGGCACTGTTCGAATCACGCGGCCTTGCGGTCAAGCACGGCGCCCTGCGCGATCAGTACGAGCCGTTCGGCGTGCACGCGTACCGCCTGGGTTGAGCGGAAACCAGCAAGACTATACCCCGCCCTGACCAAGCGGCCCGCCCGCCCCTCACCGCAACTTGGTTGGCGCGCCCCCGGCTTCCTTGCTGCGCAGCGCCGCGTCCATGAACGCGAACATCTCCAGGGTCTCTTCGTTGGGCACGGGCGGCTGCTTGGTCTCGAAGAACTTGATGATCTCCACCAGCAGCGCGCGATAGCTGTGCTTCGGCTTGGGCGGCGTTTGCGTCACGCTCTTGGTGCGGAACACCACGGCGCCGTAGTCGCCGTACGGCCGCGTCGCGCGAACCGTGCCCATCCTCCCGTCCTTCCACTTGCCCACCACCATGTCGGCGCCTTCCGTGTAGGTGCGGGTGACCTCCACGCAGCCCGGACCCATGATCGTGTAGAGCATTTCGATCGGATGGATCGCGTACCAGGCCAAGTCGAGCTTATGGGACGCCTCCAGCGGTCCCGGGCCCCAGGTGATGGCGCCCTGCGTGTCGCTGAACTTCAATTCGGCGACAAAGTCGCTGAACCGCAGGCTGGACGACGAGAACCAGGGCACTCCGGCGGCCTTGGCCAGCCGCGCAATCTCGCGGGCGTCCTCGAGCGTGGCCGACAATGGCTTGTCGATGAACATCGGCTTTCCGGCGGCGATGATCTGCCTGGCCTGCTCCAGATGCGGCCGTCCATCCACGCTTTCCAGCAGCACGGCGTCCACACGCCGGCACAACGACGCGATGTCCGGCATCAGCTGCACGTTCCACTTCTTCTTCAACTCATCGGCGTACTTGTCGACCCGCGAGTAGCTGGACTCCAGGTCCTTGCTCCCGCCCTTGTAGGCCGTAGTGATCCGTGCGCCTGGAACATAGTCCGGGGACATCGGGTCGTTTAAGAGGCTGGCGAACGCGATTACGTGCGAGGTATCGGTCCCGACGATGCCGAGGCGCAACTCGGCGGCCGCCGGAACAGCCGTCAATAACAGAACAACCAAGAAGTGCTTCACGACCGGCATTGTACACTGATTGACGGTTGAATCTCTCGACGGAAATTACCTACGTCAAAGGCGTGGGGCCGCATCGCGCCACGATGTTTGGATCGAAGGGCATCGTCACGGTCGAAGACCTGCTCGCCTACATCCCCTTTCGCTACGAGGATCGCAGCAACGTCAAATCTATCCGTCAACTGGCTCCCGGCGAGATGGCGACCGTCATCGCCGAGGTCAAATCGGCGGGTATGGTGAACCTGAAACGCCGCAATCTCGGCCTGTTCGAAGCCGTGTTCATGGATGCCTCGCACGGCATGATGATGGGCAAGTGGTTTCACGCGAAATACCTGGAAAACGTGCTCACGCCCGGACAAAAGGTGGCGCT
>JBJXGR010000208.1:0-17273 GCA_046160045.1 Bryobacteraceae bacterium | reverse complement strand
GAACGACTGACTTTCTTGGGCAGGTTGGATACCAAACGCGGCCGATTGATTGTGAGGCACTTCCACGCCGATTCATGTCTCGGTCGCTGGGGGCGGTGGGCCAAGTTGCGCAGGTACCCGCAGCAAGCACTGCCGGCAAGGAAACCCGGGGCAGTAACCGCTTTGCGGGTTTCAAGCCGGTTACCACGACAATGAAGGCAGGATGGTGACGGTGAAGTACCCGCACACCAACAACAGTTCCGGCGGTGTGGTGACGGGGCCGACCTATGCCTATTCGTTCGACGCGATCGCCCGGCCGAGCGGGCTGGCGGAAAACGTCACGCAGCCGATGGTGCAAAGCGTGGTCTACAAGGCCGCGAGCAAGATCACTCGATCCAGTACCTGCAATACACCGGAGGGGACGACGGGGACGGGACTGTCTCGGATTTTCCAGCGGGAGCATCCGGCATCGGCTCCGATGATGGGAACAACCCGCAAACTCGGAGACGTGAAGCAGGTACTGCCTCGCCACCGCCTCCCTGACGGTCGCGGCACGGATGGTGCGGGCCATCGGGAGTGGTGAAGGGTATCGGGAACCCCACGGCTCAGAACGTGTGCGGAAATCGAGGCCGGGGCAGCCCTCCCTTGTGGTCGCGGCACGGATGGTGCGGGCCATCGGGAGTGGTGAAGGGTGTCGGCAACCCCACGGCGTGGGCCCGGTTGCGCGCGAGAAAGGCAACCCCACGGCTCAGAAGGTGTGCGGAAATCAAAATGTCCGCTCCCTTCCGGTCGCGGCTCTGATAGTGCGGGCCATCAGGAGGGGTGGAGGGTGTCGGCAACCCCACGGCTTACGCCGTGGGCTCGGTCGTGCGCGATTTTTTCACAGCTTCTGACACTGACAACTGACGGTTGCGGCTCAGATTGAGTTCATGCGAACGCCGCCGCCGCGTCTACACCCGATGGGAGCTGGGACCTCTGAATTACCGGGATTCGCACAGTGAAGCCGTCTGAATGAAAGCCGGGACATTGTCCGCTTGTTTGTTCGACCTGCGCCAAGCAACATCCGCCGTCCCGACGGGGTGTGATCCTTCCAGAAATCTGCTAAGGGGCTGCCGCCACGAGCCCGAAATCGCACACCACCTCACCCACCGCGGATGGAAGGGACCGTCAGCAAAGCGGCGACGGCGACCTCGGGTCAGGAAGTCCTGTGGGCTAAGAGCTAGACTAGTTTAGTTTAGTGAAACGCATGCCGCGCCTGTTGCTCCTGCTTCCGCTGTCCCTGCTCCTCGCACAGCCGGCCTGGGATCCGGCCTGCTATCCGATTCGCGTTCCGAAGTTGACCGCTGTGCCTCGCATCGACGGCGACCTGGGCGACTGGAAGGACGTCGCCCATAGCGATGGCCTGTGGGACATTCTGCGCCTCCGCCAGATGCCATGGTTCGATCCGCGGATCAACCGGTTGACCGATCACGGCAACGAACCGTCCGCCGGGCAGGACCTGCAAGCACGCTACTACATCGCGTGGGACGACCAGTATCTCTATTTCGGCGCCGAAGTGCGCGACAACGTCAACGACACCAGGGATCCTCAACACGAACCCAAGCGCTGGTATTACAAGGACGCTATCTGTTGGTTTGTCGAAGCGCCCCGCGACAACGTCCCGGAGAAGTTCGGCCAGGGCGACAACGCCTTCTGCTATGTCATCGATGCGGCGCGGCCGCCCTACGGCGCGTGGTGGCGGCATGGCGCTCCGGGCAAGACTTACGTGGAGGCACCGCTGAAGGCGACCGACTACGCGCTTCGCATGAATCCCTGGAAGCGCAGCGCCGCAGACTTTGTGCTCGAAGCCCGCGTCCGCATGGACAAGACCTTCGCCATCAGCGATCCGGGCTGGCGGCGGCCCAAAATCGGGGACAACTACGGCCTGGAGATCGTCCACACCGATCCCGACGGCGGGGCCTACGGCGGGCACCTTATCCTCTATGGGCACGGCGACGACGATGCGACCTGGGGACGCCTGACGCTCGCCGGCCCCCTCCCGCCTGTCGAGCGAAAACCCAACTGATATCATTGCGGCATGCGGTTACCAGTCGCTTTTCTTCTGCTCGCGTTCGCCGCTCAGGCCGAGACGACCCTCACGCTTGCGGCTCTTCGCCTGATGCCGGAAGCGTGGAACAAAGAAGCCAACTTCCGCAAACTGGAGCGCTACACGCGGGAAGCCGCTTCTGAGGGTGCCCAACTGGTGATCACGCCGGAAGGCTTTCTGGAGGGGTACGTCGCCAACATCAAACGGCAACGCGACCTGACCCGCGAGAAGTATTTCGCCGTCGGGGAGAGCATCGACGGCCTGCTGATGAATCGGGTCCGCAGCCTGGCCCGGGAGCTCAAGATCTACCTTTCGGTCGGCTATGCGGAAAAGCGCGGCGATCGGATGTATAACTCGGTCGCCATGTTCTCGCCCGATGGCGCAATCGCTCACCGCTATTCCAAGACACACACCGCCGATGATGAACCGTTCAATACCAAAGGCACCGAGTTCCCCGTTTCGTCACTGCCGTTCGGCAAACTGGGCACCCTCATCTGCTACGACCGGCAGTTACCCGAGACGGCGCGTCTGCTGGCGGTGAAGGGAACGGAGTTGCTCTTGGTCCCCTCCTGGGGCACGTTCGGCGAAATGAATACGGTCATGATGCGGACGCGCGCGTACGAGAACAGCGTGTGGCTGGCTTTTGTGCATCCCCAGCGCGTCCTGATTATCGACCCGCGGGGTACGATTGTGGCCGAAGACGCGCCGTACTCCGGCGATCAGATCGTCCGTGCGACGATCCGGATCGACCCCTCGGAGCGGAAGGGTCCCATTCGTCACCGCACTCCCGACATTTACCGTTGAATCCACGCGCCAGAACGGAGGGGGACGTACGTCAAGCCGCTACACCCACTCAAATGCGCCCTTCCGGTAGGCCCACACATAGCCCACGATGAGGATCGCCAGAAACACCGCGACTTCCGCAACACCGAACCACCCTAACGCCTTGTTGCGAACGGCCCAGGGAAACAGGAAGATCGTCTCCACGTCGAAGATCACAAAAAGAATGGCCACGATATAAAAGCGGACGGTATAGCGGCCGCGCGAGCCCGTCAACGCCTTGATGCCGCACTCGTAGGCTTCCGCCTTGGCAACCGATGGCAATGCCGGCCGCAGGAGTTTTGCCAGGCCGAGCGCCACAACTGGAAAAATCATCGCAATGACCAAGAAGATGAAAATCGGCAGATAGCCCTCAGGCATGGCTTCACCATATCACAACGCATCAGCAAGGTCTCTGCTCTCGTTGGCACCTCGGTGGTAGTCCTCTATCTCTCAGCTTCTGTACAGCCTTTACGGGATGGTTTTTGCTGGGGTAGACTTCTGATTGAGTAGTCCAGAGGACGGACAATGACACGATCGAATATCTCTCGCGCCGCGCGTCGTTGGAGCCAACTACGGGGCAGTCAGGACCAGCGCCGGCATGTTCGCCACGCCATAGGCGCCGATATCGAATTGACCGGCAATCACTTGATTGCGTCGGGAAAGATCACCAACCTCTCGCTCGGAGGAATGGCGATCGAGACGTCATTGGCGTTGCCGGCAGGTGAACGCCTTCGCTTTCGTTCCCTGAGGCTCCTGCTCGACGGCGAATGCGTGGTCCGACACAGTCGTCCAGACGGCGGCGCCGGTTCGATGGGTGTCGCGTTCGAGTTGGGTCCAAGCCCCATGGTAGATCTCCCGTTCGATCGAGTGGGGCACTTACTGGAATTTGGCCGCGTAGTACCTATGCGGTAGCCCGGGCTAGATCGGTGGTTCCTCAGTAGAAACCCTCAGGTAAGTTCCAGAACAAGAGGTACCCAAAATGAACCTTCCCTGCAGGGTATCCAGTCTGTAACAGTAGTCTCAGGACGACAGATAAATGACCCCGGAACTCACAACGGAACAAGGGAACCAAATGGAACTGACTTCGACCGAACGAGTGGACAAGCGGCGCCATGCACGGATAGCAGGCAATCGCGCCATCGTACGCGCAGCGTGGATGGACCAGGGTGGTCTCCTGAAGATGGGCCAAGCCAGGCTGATCGATGTATCCGAGGGCGGGCTCGCTCTCGAATTGCCAGACATTCCCAAGGTCAACTCGGTCCTGCGGTTCCAGTGCGAGAAGTTTCAGTTGTACGGATTGGGTTCGGTGAAGTACGCCAGCGGAGTCAAGGGCCGGTGCGTGGTGGGCCTGCAATTCGCCGCCGGGTCGTTTTGGATGTCCGCCGAAACCAGGAACAAGACAGACCGTCAAATGTCCTCGGCCGAGCCGAGGAGAGATTGGTCGTGGGATTGGAACTTCGCCGAAGCCGTTGCATGAGGCAGACCGACCCCCTGAAACGAGAATTCTTTCCGCTAATCCGATTCCTGCTCCAGTCCCGTTGGTTAGTTGCCTGTTAGTGAGGCGCTCTTCCTTCAGGTGAGGCTAATGCCTCACCGAGCGATTGCCAGTCTCCTTTCGGATGACGCCATGCGGTGAGCCATTCCCCGGGCACCGGCAAGGCATCACCCACGCGTCCCAGCACGAGAGCGACGATGGCCCGCTCCGGCTCCGGCAAGCCAGGCGATACCTTCTCCAGATAGGCGGCGAGGCGTTCAGCATGTCTCCGAAACGCGCCCGACGAAGGGGTATGTCCTTCATTCAGAAATGCCAGCAGAGCCAAGGCTGAGGACAACGCTCGATCTTCGGCCGTTCGGCCTGGCATGCCGCCATCCGGTTCCAGGCTTGCCGCAATCTCCAGGAGTACGTCCGCGGGGTCCGACCCTTCGCCTTGCGCGGTCGTTTCGCGAGGGCTCTTCGGCCTGCGCAACCGCGCCAGGATCCCTCGATCCGCTGTCTCCAGGGTTCCCGCAGCGCTCGCCTGGATTGACGGTCCCGAGAATAGCGGTTCATGTGCCGGTGCAAAAAGCCCTGTCGCCGGCGCGGCGCGAGGTGCCATTCGCGCAAGAAGAGGTTCGCCGAAGTACGCCCCAAAGCGGGTATCCTCCGCCATCCCCACGGGAACCACCATCGTCTTCGGGATCTCGCCCGGCTTGTCTCCCGCCCGCGCGATGACGGCGACCAGTGACATTTCCCGGCTCGCCAACCCGTAAGTTTCGCTCAACAGGCGCAACTTCGCCTTTACCCGCTTGCCGGTTCGTTTGTCCTCCGATTCGCCGGTGCCATAGCGCGACTCCACGTCGGTGATCAGCCTCGCACCCTGCAACAGCCAAACGGTTTCGGCGAGGCGCGCATCGCTGAGGACAAACGGAAGCCGCAAGCGGCCGCCGTCCCAGGCAACCTCCAGGGCGCCTTCGGCGGAGTCGGCCTGCCCGTACAGGACGAGGGGAGTGCCGGCAAACACCCGCGATGCCGGCTGCGGGTCGATGGCCGCTCCGGCGATCGAAATGCCAGAGGCCAGCGGCCCTCCCACCGACGCAAACAGGTCCACTGCGGCCAGGTCGACGCGCTCGCGGGCGGTCACAAACCGGCTGACCCCGCCGGTCTCCCGCGCCAGTAGCGCGAGAAATCGATCCTGGCTGGCGCTGCCAATCCCGAGGCAATGCAGACGAACCTGCGCTTGACGCGCCTTGGCCAGAATCTGCTCCGTGCCCGCTACCTGGCCGTCTGTCAGGACCAGCACATCGCCGCCTCCGCCGAGAAGGGTGGCCGCCGCGTCCACGCCCATCGCCAATTCCGTTCCGCCGCCCGCGGCGATCTTCGCCAGAAACTGCCCCGCCGCCTCCCGATTCTCCTTCGTTCCGGCAACCAGGCCGGACCCGAGCCGCTCGATCGAGTCGTCGAACGCCACCAGGCCGAATTCGTCTTCCGGCGCTAGAGCCCCGAGGCACGCTTGGATCGCCTTTCGCGCCTGATCGATCGGCGCTCCGCCCATCGAACCGGACCGGTCGAGCAGCACTACCACGCGCCGGCGTGTTCTCGGATTTTCACCGAACGCCGATGACGGAATCAACGCGACAAATTGGCCTTTACCCTGGCGAGGTCCGCCCATCACTTCGGCTTTCTCTTCCCGCGCCTGGACATCGAGCACCAGGTCCCGGTCGGGCACGTCGCGCTCTCCGGCCAACGACACCGACGTCCGGGTGTTAGAGTCAATCCGCACGCTCACGCGGTGCGAAGGGGAGGCGACCTCCGCCAACTCACGCCCAGCCTCTACTCTCAGGGCAAAGCCGACCCGGTGCAACCCGGCGGCGTCGCGCGCGAACCGCGGCAGGATCACGTCGCCGAATTCGTCTTCAGGCAATTCCATCTCCCCGATGCCCGGCTCGGCTTCGATCGTCCGCGCCCGCGGATGGTAGGCCGGCGCCAAGGTGAATGGAAACCGGAATCGGAATCCCTTGTTGTGATTTTCTACACCGGCCAGGATTTCCAGTTGCACGGTCACCGTCTCCGCCGGACGCAGATTGCCAACCGTCAGGTTGGTGACGCCGTCGCCATGCACACAGGCCATCGTCGCGAGCGACCCTTGCTCGATCCCCTTCTCGTACTCGCGGATGGCGTCTTCCCTCGGCCGCAACTCGGAATGCACGCTAAATCCCTCGCCTGAAATGCGAAACCGCCGCAGCGCGGCGTCGCGCGGCAGGGCGAACGAGTAAACCACTTCGACCGGCTTCCGTTCTTCCGATCGAAAGAGATGGGTGACGATCAGCCGGGCCCCGGCGGCGAGGACCCGGCCGCTCAGCCACAGGCGCTGCATTGCCAATGCCAGAGGTTGGCCGGTCTCGGCGGAGACAGGCATTAGCCGCAGGGGAGCGGCAGCGGTCATGATTCCTCCTGATTCTGTCCGGCGCCAAGCCGGGCTGCGAACTCCGCGAGGGCGGCTTGGATGTGCCGCAACCGCCACGGACTCACGTTGCCTCGAACATTCACCGAAACATCCTCGGCGATGGAATAGTGCCACCACGCGTCCGCGGCCGTTACCGCGGGCGCCCGGCGGTCCGCACCCAATTCATGTGTGATTTCCGAAAGCGTCAGCCCGCGCTCCTGCAATTGGCGGATCTGCTGCAAGCGGTCAAGATGGCTCTGACCATAGGGTGCCGCGCGACCGGCCCGGACAGGCCCATCCAGCAGATTGCGGGCGATGTAGAAGCGGATCGTCCGAGCTGCCACGCCCGATTCCTCGGCCAACTCGGCCATCGTGAATTGCTTCTCGGCCGGCATTCACTTCCCGGTTCCAGAGTAACACGAATTATGACAGTGTCAACTACTGTCGATATATTGTTTTTTGGTCAGTCCGTCTAAGAGCAGCATCCGCCCCACGTGGCGGCCTGGTTTCCCGAGAGACATCAATGGGTCGATGTCGATGACTTGGCCGGGATGCCGGCACCCGAGGAACCGATCGGTAGCTGCCCAGGAGACAAATAGGCTGCTGAGGATCTGCAGCCTGCGTTGATCGTTAGCCCAGGTTCCCCGCTCCTGTTTCCTTGGGCGGAGTCCAGCCGGGCAACGCTCTCGATCGTGGCCGTCTCGCTAAAAGGCCCCGCTCTCAGTTGAACAGGTCACTCCAGTCACTATGACGGCTGCCAGTCCATTTCGCGAAGAGGCGGCCGGCCGTCGCGCTTTTCCTCATGCAGGTTCGTCTGCGCCAGATGGACCGCAGCCACCAGTGCCTCGGATTCCGAAGCGAACTTGGTGTCATGGCTGATCAGCAGGCCGTTTGGGCCAACGACGACGACAGACCATTTGCCGTCCCGAAATCGCGTGTGCAACGTGAGCTCGTAGTATTGGGCCGTGGAGCCGCGGGAAGCAGTCGCTCCCGAGGCGGGGTGATTATCGCTTTGTGACATAGCCACTTACGGTTTCTCCGCACGTCGAATGCGATCGCATTCGACGCAGTATCTGGGATCCGTGCTTCCGTAGCCCTCCTGGATCCTTGGGTCTTTGCGCTCGCATTCCAGGCATTTGCCATGCTGGCGGCTTCGGCCAGGTGGATAATACTCGCAGCGCCGGGTATTCGCGCGGCAAACATCACAGACCGCGAACAGTGTTGGTGTCAAGATTTCTCCCGTGGCAGAACGATCGACGTATTTGTTCACTTTCACCTCCCAGCTAATTCGAATGGCGGCCATTCGGGGGCAGACAGGAGGGTGCGACCCGAAGTCGCTCGATGTGCCGGCCCGAGTATCGCGGGACGTCCAAACTCTAGCACGAATCTCACAGCCCGGCACACCCTCTCGGCCAATGCGGCATACGGGACACGTCATGATTCTGGTTTCCGCCTTGCGAAGTGCCACGTTGGCCACGACGCGGAGGGTTGCCGAATCCCATTTTGAGCAGGGCGGCACTCCACGCGGTCCTCCGGAGCCGCTACACTTGCGGGTGCTGCGAACACTCTTGTTTCCGCGTAGAGAGTCTTGTCGGGCCAGCTTGAAAGGGCTATCTGTGATGCGCGTCTACCTCGTATTGATCCTTTTGACGGCCGTTACCGTGTCCGCTGCCATTGACGTCGGCTCCCGCAAACAGCTTTTTGTCGACCACAAGTTCATCGAGTCGGCCGAAGGCGTGAACCTCGTCATGAATCCGCCGATGCGCACCGGCGAAGTCCTGCTCACCACGGACGCTCCCTGGGAGTCATCATTGACGCTGGGTGGCTATTGCACCGTGCTCCGGGAGAACGGGAAAACCCGGCTTTGGTATCACAGCCTCGGCAGGGACCATGCGGCCCACACGAATCCTGACTTCATCGGTCTCGCGTACGCCGAGTCCGCCGACGGGATTCGCTTTCAGAAACCCCGTTTGGGCCTGGTCGAGTTTCAGGGTTCGCGTGACAACAACATCGTCCTGCCTGCCGATCCCGGGCAACTGTCCATGGCGGGCGGTTCGGTCTGGATCGATGAGAACCCCGATTGCCCTCCTCAGGAACGCTACAAGAGTTGGACCAAGATCTATCCGAAGAAAGGTACGGGCATTCGCGGACCGCACCGGGTGTTTGCTTCCGCCGACGGCCTGCGGTGGAAGCTGACCGACAAGCTGGTGACCGGCTTGCGCGCCGCCGACACCCAGTCCACCTGGTTCTGGGACGCGCGGCTCAAACGCTACTTGGGGTACACCCGCGAGTGGGTTCGCTTCGCTGACGGCCGCCCGATCCGCATGGCCAGCTACAACGAGTCGGACGACCTGCACACGTGGCGGAAGATGCACATCGCGCTCACGCCGGACGAGACCGACTTTGCGGCGGCTCCACGGCCCATGATCGAGCCATCGCGCATGAAGATCATGAGGGAAACGTGGGTGCCAATGGAGGAGGTGGGCAAGGCACCCGAGAAGCCTCAAGGCGGCAGCCTGTTCGATGATCCGGTGCCCATCCCCGGGGCGCCGCTCGATATCTACGGTCCTGTGGTCTTCCCCTATACCGAGGCGGAAGGCGTGTACGTCTCGATGATGTCGGTGTTCCATCATTGGGAACGAACCGGCCAGCACACGTGGCCCGACACCGGCGACGTCCGTCTCGCGGTCAGCCGCGACGGGCGCCATTTCATCAATCCCGGCGGCCGCCAGCCCTTCCTGCGGCTGGGCCAGACCGGTTCCTTTGACTCGAAGTGGGTGTGGGCCTTCCCGCGTCCCATCCGCATGGGCGACGAGCTTTGGGTTTACTATTTCGGCGGCAATCGCGATCACTCGCAGCGCGTGGATGCGGGCATGGACAAGGTGCTCGCCGCCGTCTCACGCGCGGTCATGCGTCTGGATGGATTCGTATCTGCGGATTTCGACTATGCCGGCGGCACGCTCCTCACCCCGCCGCTCCAGTTCCGGGGGTCCCGGCTGGAGTTGAACCTCGATACCGGCGCCGGCGGCGTGGGCCGCGTGGAGATCCTGGACGCCGAGGGTGAGCCCATTGAGGGTTTCACTCTCGCCGATGCCGATCAATTGAACATCAACAGCGTCCGTGCCGCGCCGTCGTGGCGCGGACGTACCGATCTCTCTCCCCTGGCCGGCAAAACCATCCGCCTGCATTTCAAGATGCGGGCCGCCAAGTTATATGCGTTTCAGTTCCAGTAGGACCCGTGGCGGTGGTATCGTGAGAGTCCGCTGCTCCTATGAGAAGTTATACTCTCCTCGTCGCCCTCGTCTCGACGGCACTCGGTCAGACATCGCGGCCCGTCATCGGCGTGGCCGGCATCAGTCACGAATCGGCCTCGTTCAATCCGGCCAAGACCGGTCTGGCCGACTTCGGCATTCCCCCCCGCGCGGATCGCGGCCAGGTTCTGAAGGATTGGGCCAAAAGCTACGACACCGTCAGCGGGATGGTGGAAGGCTCTCGGCTGTACAACTTTGACATTCATCCCGGCCTGGTCACTTCCGCGACCCCCAAAGGGCCCGTGACCAGCGAGGCGTTTGAAGCGCTCACGGCTCAGATGATCGCCTCGCTCAAGGAGGCGCCCAGACTCGACGGCATCCTGCTGGCGCTCCACGGCGCGATGGTGACCGAGCGCTTCCCTCACGGCGACACCGAAATGGTCCGCCGGGTGCGCAAGGCATTCGGCGACAGGATTCCCATCATCGTGACGCACGACTTCCATGCCAACGTGACGCCGGAGATCGTGGCGCTCTCGACCGCCCTGATCACCTTCAAGGAATGTCCGCACATCGACACGCGCGATCGCGGTATCCAGGCCGCCCGGATCATGGCCGACACGGTGCGTGGGAAAGTCAAACCGGTACAGGCCATCGCCAAGCCCCCGATGATGTACAACATCGTCTATCACTACACCAAACGCGCTCCCCTGCTTCCCATCGTCGACGAGAGCAAGCGCCTGGAGAAGAACCCGAAGATTCTGGCGGCGAGCGTCCCGGCCGGCTATCAGTATGCGGACGTCGAGTGGATGGGCCCCAGCGCGATTGTCGTCACCGACAACGACAAAGCCATGGCCGAGCGTGAGGCCAAGCGCCTCTCCGAGATGCTGTGGGCCACACGGGACCAAATCGTACTGAGAGTGCCCGGCGCCGCGCAGGCTGTCAAACAGGCGATGGCCAACGGCAAGTACCCCGTCACCCTGATGGATATGGGCGACAACATCGGCGGGGGCTCGGCGGGCGACGGCACCACGCTGCTGGCAGAGTTCCAGAAGCAGAAAGCAGCCGGGTGGGTGGTGGCGCTCGCCGATCCGCAAGCCGTCCAGTCGGCAATCCGAGTGGGCATTGGCGGCCCGTTCGATCTGCTCGTGGGCGGCAAGATCGACAAACTTCATGGATCGCCCGTACGAGTGCGCGGCCGCGTCAAATCGATTCACGACGGCAAGTTTCTGGAGACGGAGATCCGTCACGGGGGCGGCCGGTATTTTGACATGGGCGTAGCGGCGGTGATTGAAGCCGAGGGTTCCACGCGCGACGAGCAGAACCTGTTGCTGCTCACTACCCGCCGCACGGCGCCCATGAGCCTGCATCAACTCATCAGCGTGGGCATTTATCCCGAGCGCCAGAAGGTCCTCACGGCGAAGGGCACGATCGCCCCGCGTGCGGCCTATGAGCCGGTTTCGGCGCGCATCATTGAAGTGGACACTCCCGGGGTGACGGCGGTCAACCCGGCGCGGTTTACCTACAAGCTGGTTCGGCGTCCGCTGTTCGGGCTGCAGTGAAGCGGCCCATCCGAGGCGCGACCGCAAGGGAGGGCTTTCGGAACAAATCGGGGACGGTCACCCCGTTTTTCGACCACGACTCGTTGATCATGCAGGAAACGTTGACCGAGAAACGGGGTGGCTGTCCCCGGATTTTTCCGGATTTTTTCCGCTGGCGCTCGCGGTTCGCCCACCGGTCGCAGACCGTGCACGTTGCGGGTTAGCGCTTCAGCACCGGCAGCACAATCCGCGACGCCGTTCGCGGTGCGTGATAGACGGACTGGACCGCCTTCCGATCCGTCTTCGCAAACGGGCCTTCCCCGGTGTGCGAATTGACGTCGTACGCCGGGAAATAGCTGCCCGCAATCTCGAGCCGCAGGGCGTGGCCGCGCTGGAGCAGAAACGCTGTATGCCCAAGATCGACTTCGATGCGATACGTCCGGCCCGGCTCAACCGCGGACGGCTTCACGTCCCCATCGCGGTGCGTCAGCCGTAGCACGCCTTCGGCCACCGGATACGCTGAACCGCTAGGCCACACATCCACCAGTTTCAAGGCATAGTCGGCGTCTTTCGCGTCGACGCTGACCCACAGTTCCGCGCGTGGATTGCCGGCCACCAGCAAGTCAACCGACTGCGCGGCGGCCGTATAAACCAGCACGTCCTGCCGATCTTCTAGCACGGCGCGCTCGACCGGGCGAAACATCGACGAGCGCGGCATCACGCTCCCCGGCGGCTCCACCGGCACCGGGTTGGCCGGATCCGACTCAAAGCGGTCCGCCGCCTCTTCCCTGCCCGCCCGCTTCGCCGTCATCGTGCCGTCGCCTTTGCGGGTATTGGCGCTGCCGGCGGAGTGCAGATAGAGGGACGTCTCGACGGCTTCGCGCGGCGGCCAGTCGGAGGCCGTCCGCCATTGGTTTAGCCCGATCACGAAGTAGCGGACTTGCGGAAAGTCCTTCGAAGGCGTGACGTTGGTCTTCAGAAAGCGGTCGAACCAGCGTAGGTTCTCTTCGACCACATCCAGTTTTGCGGCCTCGCCAAAATCAAAACCGGCCACAACTGTTTTGCCGACTGTTCCGTGATCCCACGGCCCGAGAATCAACTGCTGATTCTCCCTCCCGCGGGCGGTCGCCGAGAATTTGCGCATCCGCATGAAGCTGCCGACGGTTTCCTTCGACAGGAAATCGTAGTACCCGACGATGTGCTGCGCGGGCAGGTCGAGGCCTTTCACACGCTCGGTCGCGTGCTGGCGGTTCCAGAAGCCGTCGAGCCACGGATGAGTCGCCACCGCACGGTACCACGGCATGTCCCAGCCGAGGATCCGGTCCAGTTCGGCCAGCGGATGCTGCCGGTAGAAGGGCAGGAGGTCTTCCGGTGTCTTCTTGCCCGCCGGCGGTTTGTTGATCGCGGGCCCGGCGCCGCCGATCAGCGCCAGGCGCAGCGCGCCTCCGATGTAGGCGGTGTAATACAGGCTGGGCGAAGCGGCGGTGGGGGCGATCACTTCCAGTCCAGGCGGACGTTCCGCCGCCGCCAGCCACTGAACCGCGCCCGGATGCGAACCGCCCCACGTGCCGATGCGTCCGTTCGACCACGGCTGTTTGGTGATCCACTCGATGGTGTCGTAGCCATCCTGATCGTCGTTGTTGTGGTGGATGTACTGGCCTTCCGACTCGAACGCGCCCCGCGCATCCTGAACCACCGCGACATACCCGGCCGCCTGATAGCGCTTGGCCGTGGTCCCGGCGTTGTTCTTGTTGTACGGCGTGCGCAGCATCAGGACTGGCTTTTTTCCTCCGGCTTCGGCGCCGTAGACATCGGTAGCCAGCCGGACTCCGTCCCGCATCGGGACCTTGAAGGTCTGCTTGGGTTCCTGCGCGAAGGCCAGGCTGGCGAGCAGCAGCAAGACGCCGAGTGCCGCCGGGCGACGTTGTTTGTCGCCCGGCGGTGGCGGGGCACTGAGGCGTCCACCTGGCACCGGGCGACAAAAAAAGTCGCCTGGTGCCACTCGCCGGCTATTGCCGCGTCTTCCTCTGCCGTACGTACTCGTCCAAATCCTGCTGCAATTCCAGGGACAGCTTGGCTCCATAGATCTCGCTCGACTTGTACTTGCCGGTCATCAACTTCTGTTTGGTCCAGTCGTCTTTGATTTTGGTCGCTTCGCCCTTCTCGACGATCTCCTTCACAAACTGCGGCGGGATGAAAATCAAACCCGTGCGGTCGCCCAGCACGGCATCGCCCGGCATCACCAGGGCGTTGCCGATGTGAATCGGAATGTTGATGCCGATCACCATGACTCCTGACACGGCCGGCGGAATGCTCTTCAGGTAGTAGATCTGCGACGGCAGCTCGATGTTGCCTTCCAGGTCGCGAACGGTACCCTGCACCACCGCTCCCGTGCCCGTCGCTCCGGCGACCGCGGCTTGCAGGTTATCGCCCCCGAAGTTGTGGCCGGGAGTGGCGTCCATCAGGTCCACAACCGGCACATCGTTCGGCTTGAGCAGGTCGATCACCTTCTGATTCGTGCCCGACGGCGCGCCCGCCGCCTTGTCGTCGGCATCCAGAACCGCGGTGAAGTCCGGCCGCGACGGCAGATACTGAGCGGTCAGCGCGCGCCCCACCAGCTTCTTGCCGGGTTTCATGGCTTGAAGGTTGCCCACGAACTGATGTCCGTAGCCTTTTCCCTGAAGAATGTTCCAGGCGTCCTCGACGGAGAGGGCTTTCAATCGAGTGAGCAACTCATCGGGGACTTTCGGCCGGCCATCGGGGAGACGCTCGAAGGGATTCTGCGGCGTGAAGTGGGTGAGTTGCTCAGGCGTCAGCCGGAACAACTGCGCACCCATTGGCAGGGGTATGGCCAGGGCAACCAGAGCCATGATGCGTCGAAGCATGTTCTCAATCGTACATCGGGCAAACCGGGGCCGGAGAACGAAAGCGGCTGGCTGCTCCCCGCCAGTAGTGTCATTCAGACGAAATCTGGTATGTCATAATGCCACTATAGGGTGATGAATTATGACAGACTATCATCCCAGAGAACTGACGCCGCGGTTGTTGGAGGCGCTCGATCGCTTCCCGGTAACCGTGGTTTCCGGATTGAGGCAAGCGGGAAAGTCGACGTTGCTGACCAGCGATCCCGCATTCGGAGGACGACACTACCGGACGTTGGATGATTTCGCGATCTTGAGAGCGGCCAAGGCCAATCCCGAAGCGCTCCTGGAGCAGGCGGAGCAGGTCACGTTTGACGAGGTGCAGCGGGCGCCGGAACTGCTGGGCGCCCTTAAGCCGGCCGTGGATCAAAAGCGAAGACCGGGACGGTTCCTGCTGTCGGGTTCGGCGAATCTCGGGCTCATCGCCGGCGTCGCCGAGACCTTGGCCGGGCGTGCAATATACCTCGCGCTACACCCGATGACGCGAAGGGAGATCCGGCGCAAAACGGAAACACCGCCGGTGCTTGTCCGGTTCGTCACGAGCCAGAGCCTGCCTTCCGGCCGCGCCGATCGAGTCGAGGGGCCCGAGATTCTGCTCGGCGGCCTGCCTCCGGTCTGCCTGGAGAAACCAGGCGGAGCCAGCCTCTGGTTTCGGGGCTATGTGCAAACGTACGTGGAGCGCGACGTACGGCAGTTGTCACAGATCACGAACCTGGTCGCGTTCCAGACGGTGGTGGAACTGGCGGCGTTGCGCACGGGTCAGGTGCTGAACGCAAGCACGCTGGGACGGGATGCCAAATTGACCGGCGCGACCACGGCACGGTATCTACACCTGTTGGAGGCGTCGTTTCTGGTGCGCCGGGTTCCGCCATTTTTGAATAATCGCTCGTTGAGGTTGATCAAGTCACCGAAGATGTACTTCACCGACAGCGGGCTGGCGGCTCATTTGGCTCAAGTGAGCACCCTGGACGAGACAGCGAACGATCCGCTGATGGGTCCGCTTCTGGAGACGTGGGTGGTCCAGAATGTCACGGCGATTCTCGAAGCTCACCTTCCCGGCGCACGCCTGTCGTACTGGCATGAGCAGGGGCGGCACGAAGTGGACCTCGTCATCGAGCACAATCGCAAGACCGTGGCGATCGAGATCAAGGCGGCAACCCGATGGACGGAGTCGGACCTGGGCGGCCTGCGGGCGTTTATGGAACGGACACCAGGTTGTGTCGCCGGCGTACTCGCCTACAACGGCAACCAGGCGGTCGAGATCGGGCGGAAGTTATGGGCGATCCCGATTGGGCTCTTGCTAGCGTGAGTGCCAGATCTGCCGGTCACCGATGGGTGAGTGATGGCCGCTGAAAGCTCAAGGTGATTGCTGAAGCTCACCCCTCCCCGCTACGGCCGCACAAACGTCCCGTCAATCTTGCGGTCTGGCGGATAGTAGCGGATCATCCGCCCCCGCGATGATGGGCTCGCGAGCAACTTGGCCGCCTTTGCCTCATCAATGTCGACTCCGAGCCCAGGCTTCGGCTCGATGTAGACAAAGCCTCTTTTCACCGCCGGCGCGCCCGGGAAGGTCTCGATCTCCTCGGGCAAAAAGTGGTTCTCCTCCTGGATGCCGAAGTTCACGATCGACATATCGAGTTGGCAGGCGGCCATGAAATTCACGGGATCATTGTCCGCGCCTTCCTGGAACGCGGTGCGCACCCCGTAGAGTTCAGCCATCGCTGCGATCTTTCGGGCAGGCGTCAGGCCGCCGACCTTGGCCACCCGGAAGCGGATGAAGTCGACCAGCCTCTCCGAGATCAGCGGGATGTACTCGGTAGGACTGGTCAGCTTCTCGTGCGCGGCTTGCGGCGTCATGCACTGTTGCCGGATCATCTTGTACCAGCTCAGTTGCTCCAGGTTGAGAACGTCCTCGAGAAAGAAGAGACGGTACGGCTCGAGAAGCTTGGCCAGTTGCGCGGCCTTGAGCGGGGAGAAATGCTCCTGGGCGTCGTGCAACAGCTTGGGTGTGAAACCCAGCTTATTGCGCAGATGCTCGAACAGTCGGGGGATGGTCTCGATGTACATCTCTTCGTCGAAGACGCGGCCCGCCGGTCCGCCCACCGGGCGCATGCCCTGCCCCGGTTCGATGAACCCTCCTCCTCCGTATCCGCCCAGTTGGACGCGAATGTGGGCGAAGCCGTTCGCCATCGAACGGCGAACGCCCTCCTCCACGCCTTCGAAGGTCTTGTCCTCGCGCGCGTGGTCGTAACACGGAACCGCCACCCGGCATTTCCCGCCCAGCAGCGAGTAGACGGGCAACCCGGCACGCTTTCCTTTGATGTCCCAGAGGGCCATATCGACGCCCGACAGGGCGACGTTCATCGTGGCGTTGTTCCGCCACAACGAACTCATATAGCTGGCCTGCCAGACGTCCTCGACCTCGTCCGGGTCGCGTCCGACGAGGGCTTGCGCCAGCACTTCCACCGCCGGCGGCACGCTGCCGGGACGGAAAATGTCCGACGCCGAGCCAATGCCGTACAGTCCGGGTTCGCTGGTCTCCACCTTGACGATGGACCAGGCGGCGTTGGGCCTGGTTTGGATGCTACGGATGCGGGTGATCTTCAAGGGCGGCATCCCGCGGCGGGCCTGCACTTCCTGGGCGTTCAGATAGCGTTCTCCGACGGGCGAGAACATGGCTCCGGCGGCGAGACAACGGCTGGTGGCGGCTTTCAGAAAATCACGTCGTTGCATGAGTGGATGGCTCCTGTGGA
>JBJXGR010000207.1:0-50547 GCA_046160045.1 Bryobacteraceae bacterium | reverse complement strand
AGATCACGGTACTTCACAGCCAACTCGAGGCAGGCGCCTGTGGACAACTGCCCAACATTCTGCCGATAGATCTCCTGCCACGGCGAGTCGTTTCGAATCTCGGCGGGCTTGAGATTGGCCCGGCGTGTGGCGATTTCCTCGTCGCTGAGGAGGAGATCGACGCGGCGGGTGTTGAGATCCACTTTGACCTGGTCGCCAGTCTCGAGAATCGCGAGATTGCCGCCAGCGACCGACTCGGGCGATGCATTCAGGATGGAGGGACTGTCGGAGGTCCCACTCTGGCGGCCGTCGCCCATGCATGGCAACATCCGGATGCCTCCCTTAACCAAATAGTCAGGCGGGGTCATGTTCACCACCTCCGCGGAACCAGGGTAGGCGATGGGGCCGGCGCCACGCACCACGAGAAGGCATGATTCGTCTATCGCCAGAGCAGGATCGTTGATGCGACGGCGGTAGTCCTCCGGGCCGTCGAAGACGATCGCCCGGGCGACGAACGAATCTTCCGATCCGGGAGTCGAGAGGAAGCGCTTGCGGAAGTCAGGACTGATGACGGACGTCTTCATGAGCGCCGACTCGAACAGGTTGCCGGTCATGACGAGGAAACCCGCATGGCTCATCAGGGGGGTGTCATACGGCCGGATCACGTTGGCGTCGGTGCTGCGCATTTCGGCGCAATTCTCGCCCATGGTCTTGCCATTGACGGTGATGACGTCCGGATGGAACTTTCCGGCGCGGATGAGTTCACCAATGACCGCAGGGACACCGCCCGCCCGGAAGTAGGATTCGCAAAGGAACTCGCCGGCGGGCTGCAAGTTCACCAGGAGTGGAATCTCGTGGCCGACGGACTCCCAGTCCTCGACAGTGAGTTCGACGCCGATGTGGCGCGCGATGGCGGTGATGTGAGGCGGACAGTTGGTCGAGCCACCGATGGCCGAATTGACGCGAATCGTATTTTCAAAAGCCTCGCGGGTGAGGATCTTGTCAGGCGTCAGGTCTTCGCGAACCATCTCAACGATGCGGCGGCCGGTCGCGTAGGCCATCGCGGCGCGCTCACCGTACGGCGCGGGAATGGCGGCGCAACCAGGCAGGGACATTCCCAGCGCCTCGGCAAGAGAGTTCATCGACGTAGCCGTGCCCATCGTGTTGCAGTGTCCGACGCTCGGAGCAGAAGCACAAACCATGTCCATCAGTTCGGCATAGTCGATTTCGCCGCCGGAGTACATTCGGCGAGCTTCCCACAATGCCATGCCCGAGCCGGCCAGTTTGCCTTTGAAATAACTGTCGACCATGGGACCTCCGGAGAGAACGATGGCCGGAAGGTTGACGGTAGCGGCCGCCATGATACACGCGGGCGTGGTCTTGTCGCACCCGGTGGTCAGGACGACGCCGTCGAGGGGGTAGCCGCAGAGCACTTCGACGAGGCCCATATATGCCAGATTCCTATCGAGCGCCGCAGTCGGCCGGCGGCAACTTTCCTGAATCGGATGGACGGGAAACTCGAAGGCGAGGCCGCCAGCGTCGCGGATACCTTCCTTCACGCGTTGGGCCAGGGACAGGTGATGGCGATTGCAGGGTGAGAGATCGCTGCCGGTTTGGGCGATGCCGATGACCGGACGACCGGCTTGCAGCTCCTTTCGAGTGAGGCCATAGTTGCCGAAGCGTTCCACATAGACGGCGGTTTCGCCCGGTTCGGTCATGTCGTTGAACCAGATCTCACTGCGGAGACGGCGGGAGGATGGATTATCGCTCATAGAACCTATGATCCTTTCAAGGCGGCGGGTGTGCGCGTCCGGTAAGAGAGGCGCTCAAACAGACGCACGGCGTTTGGCGATGGCTGCCGCAGCCTCTTTCCCCATTCGAACACAGTCGGGGACACCGATACCGGTGTAGGCGTTGCCGGCGAGGTACAGTCCAGGGAGAGCAGCCAAGCATTCCTCGATCCCACGAAGGCGGTCCTTGTGCCCGACGGTGTACTGGGCCATGGACTTGGGCCAGCGATGAACCCGAGAGAACAACGGCTTCGTTGTGATGCCGGCCATCACTTTCAATTCATCCAGAACGAGTTGGACGGCCGTTTCGTCAGTTTCAGACAGTACGGCCTCGTCGGAAGCACCGCCCAAGAAGCACCGGACGAGGAGAATGTTTTCTGCTTCCCGGTTCCGGAACTTGTTCCCGACGAAGGTGCAAGCGACCACCCGCTTGCGCTCCTTCCTGGGAACGAGAAATCCGAAACCTTTAGGGATTTTGCCTATGTCACGGATGTCGAAGCCCAGAGCGACAGTCATGGACGAACTGTAGGGGATCGCCGCGAGGTGTGCCGAGAGTTGGGGAAACGCTGAACGGGTGATGGAAGCAGCCGAGTGGGCTTCGCAGGCGAGGACCACATCTTCGGCGTCTATCCAATCCTCTCCCGCTTTGAGCCTGAAACCGCTGCCAGTCTTTTCGATCGAGGCGGCCTGCGCGCGGAGACCATCGAGGTTATCGGCCAGCGCCTCGAGGATGGAATCGACAACATGGCCGAGTCCGTTGCGGAGCGTGGAGAACAGAGGCGGCTTGGTCGCGCCAGGGTCTACCGATGTGCTTTCGATAGCGTCCACTGTAGCCTTCGTGAGGCTGCCGTATTTGGCCTCCAACTCGACGAAACGGGGTAGGACGGAAGCAACGCTGAGTTGATCGGGGTCGCCACCATAGACACCGGCGAGGAGGGGTTCAGCAATGTAGTCCAGTGTCTCCTGGCCGAAGTGATCACGCACGAATTCTGAAACAGAACGATCCGGAGGGGGAGAGGACGCCGGCTTGCGGAAGTACTCCATCCCCATCTTCAGTTTAGTGCCCCAGCCAATCAGCGACGAGCTCAACATGGGGCCAACCTTAGTTGGAATCATGAACTGGAGGCCATCCGGCATCGGAACAAGCTGGCTATTCTTCCAGATAAAGGTCTCGCGATCGTCGTCATTGGACCCCATAATGTGCGAGCCCAGACCAAGGTCTCGAATGAGGTCCAGGGCCCAAGGTTTCTGTGTGAGAAAACTGTCGGGTCCCCCCTCGATGAGGCAATTATTGACCGTCTCCGTGCGGATCACGCCGCCGAGGTTATTGGCCTTCTCGATAATGGTGAAAGGAATGTCCTGCTTGTTCAGGTAGTAGGCAGTGGAGAGTCCGGAGATTCCGCCACCGACGATGAGAACGGAAGACATAGATGATCACTCACGGACGAAACTCTCGAACGATCTCAACAACCGCCCGGACATTCTCGACGGGAGTCTCAGGGAGAATCCCGTGGCCAAGATTGAAGATATGACCCGGGCGGGTTCCCGTGCGCTTCAACAGGTCGGTGACATGGAGTTTGAGTTCCGGCAAAGGCGCGAAGAGGATCGTGGGGTCGAGATTGCCCTGGATGGCGGAGCGGTAGCTGATGTCCATCCAGGCCTGGTCGATGTTGATCCGCCAGTCAACTCCGAGAACGTCTCCCCCAGCAGCGTGAAGTTCGCGGAAAAAGCCGGAGGCCCCTGTTCCGAAGTGGATGACGGGAACGCCTGTAGAGCGGATGCGCTCGATCAAAGCGCGCGAGTAGGGTGCGGCGTAGCGAACGTAGTCATCGGGCGCGAGAGCCCCGACCCAGGAGTCGAAAACCTGGATGGCGCGGGCTCCGGCGGCTACCTGCGAGGCGGCAAAGGGAGCCGCCACGTCCACAATCTTGCCGAGGAGCCGACGCCACAGAGTCTCGTTCGAGTACATCATCTGCTTGGTTTTGACAAATGTCCGAGTTGATCCGCCCTCGATCATGTAACTGGCCATGGTAAAGGGCGCGCCAACGAATCCGATGACAGGGAGCTTGCCGGAGAGCGCACGAACCACCTGTTGGATCGCTTCGCCGACGTAGCCAAGGTCGTCGGTGTTCGAAGTCGACAGGGAGTCGACGTCATTCGCTGTGCGAACCGGGTTGTCTATGACAGGGCCTTCACCCGTGACGAAGCGGAGACGGAGCCCCATCGGCTCGACCGGGAGGAGGAGGTCGGCGAAAATGATGGCGGCGTCGACATCGAGGATCTCGACCGGTTGGAGAGTCACAGTCGACGCCAAGTCAGGCCGCTTACACATCTCGAGAATGGAGTGCTTCGCTCGGATCTCCCTGTAGGGCTTCAGATACCGACCAGCCTGTCGCATGAACCAGACGGGGCGCACGTCCGTAGGGCGGCGGCGGCACGCGTCAAGAAAACGGCTGCTCATTGGAGCCAAGCGCATTGGGGTTCCATCCTTGTATCGGCGAATCGGCGGCGGGCGGTACGACCGGCGGGGTCCTCACAAAGATACGCCCGAAAGCCATTGGGTAAACGCTGAGCCGCCCACCGGCGGCCGTTGATGAAGACAGGTTTTGTCCAGGCCTCGCTGTCCAGAGGCGAGGGGGCGATGACCGAAACCGACAGCATCCCCGGAGCCGGCCAACCCGTTCTGGGATCCATGATGTGGCTGTAGGTCCGGCCGCCGGCCGTAAAGAACTTCTCGTAAGTACCCGAAGTGGACATTGACCGATCGTGGAGCGTGATCTCTTCGATGGAAACGTCCTTGTTGAGAGGGTTGCGGATGGCGATTCGCCATCCAGCTTCGTTAGGGGGGGATCCGAGGGCGAAGATACTGCTTCCACCCGCGGACACTAATGCAGACTGGATTCCGCCAGCCTTGAGGACCTCGACAATCCGTTGGACGGCGTAGCCTTTGCCGATACCACCGGGGTCTATCTCGACGCCAGGCCGTTTGAACCGAACGATCGAATGCCGGGGGTCAAGAACGATGTTCCGGTATCCAACCAATCGAAGGGCGGTACGAATTTCGGCCTGGTGGGGTAGACGCCCGGAGCCCCTGTAGAACCCCCAGACTTTCATGAGCGGGCCGACGCTGATATCGAAGGCGCCATCGCTCAGCGTCGAATAGGTGTCGCAGGCGGCCAAAAGGCGAAAGAGCTCTGTCGAGACGATGACAGATTGGCTGCCTGCAAGCCGGTTGACCTTGCTCCACTCGCTATTGGGCCGGTAGTTGGAAAGCATACGGTCCAAACGGCGGACCTCCTCGAAAGCGTCCTCCACCGCGGATTCCATCGTGGTCCGATCGGCTCCATACACAACGATGGAGTAGACCGAACCCATAGCATCAAGGCTAGCCTCCAACCGAAGCGGTTCGGCCGGAGGGCCAGCAGCTGCGCGAGTCGCCGATAGAAACAAAAGTAACACAAACTGTTTCATTTAGGGGCGTTTTCGCCAAAGGACTTCAACTTTTTGGCGCGCTTGAGAAGGATGTCGACCCGACTTTCGGAGTCAGGGTGGGCATCGATGGCGAAGTGGAGCTCAGGAATCCTACGTAGCTGGAGCCTAAGGGCGAGCCGGGAACGCAGGTAGGTGGAGGCATGCGACACAGCCGAAAGAGCCCGCCGCTGGCTCACCTGGTCGCCTGGTACGTGAATTTGAACGGAAGCCGACCGTCCATCGGGGGACAGGATGACATTCGTAACATCGACGGACGAAAGACGAGGGTCATCGAGTTCAAAAGCAATCAACTCGGTGATTTCCTGGCGAAGCGCTTCGCCCACTCTTTCAAAGCGATGGGATTCCATAAGGGCAGGAGACGAGAGGGGATCACTCAATCCACTCGATGGAGGAACCGCAGAGTTGGCCAGCGAGGAGGCCGGCCGCCTCGCGTTCCACCGATTCGAGGACCGTCGCGGCATGTTCCCTGGCAGAAGAGACGGTAACCGCGGCGACGACCGAACGTTGCCAGGTCTCCTGATGGTCGATCTCGGCGACCGCCACGTTAAACCTGGAGCGAAGACGGGTCTTCAAGCTCTGGAGGACATTTCGCTTGTCCTTCAAAGAATGGGATTGTTCGATGCGCAGTTCAAGAAGCAAGACGCCGATGGCAGCCACACAAATGGGTCAGGAGTTCAACTCTCCGGGTTATTGGACGGAACCGAACAAGTCATTCTGCACTCGCTCCATAACGAAAGCTTCGATGATGTCGCCTTGCCTGACATCCTGAAAGTTCTCAATCGTGACACCGCATTCCATCCCGCTCTTGACCTCGGAGACGTCTTCCTTGAAGCGGCGCAACGATCCGATTTTGCCAGTGAAGACGACGATGCTATCCCGGACAACGCGGGCTTCACAGGACCTTGCCACGGTTCCATCGAGTACGTAGCAACCGGCAACACTGCCGACTTTGGAGATCCGGAAAGTCTCACGAACTTCAAACTTACCCTTATAGATCTCGCGGTAGACGGGAGCGAGAAGGCCGCTCATCGCCGCTTTGATCTCGTCGACCAAGTTGTAGATAATCGTGTACAACCGGATGTCGATCTTCTCCTGCTCGGCGATCTGAGTGGCGCTCCGCTCAGGCCGAACATTAAAACCGACGATAATCGCATTAGAGGCTGAAGCCAACAAGACGTCAGACTCGGTGACTGCGCCGACGCCGCTGTGAAGAACCCTGACCTTTACTTTCTCATTTGAGAGCTTCTGTAGGGTATCAGAAAGGACCTCGGCAGAACCTCCAACGTCGGCCTTCAGAATCACAGGCAACTCCTTGACCTCGCCGGTCTGCATCTGCTTCTGGAGTTGCTCTAAGGTAAGGCGGTTCGAACGGGACAAGGCGATTTCTTTGGCCTTGGCCTCACGGAACATGACGATTTGCTTGGCCTTGGCGGTGTCGGTTACGACCTGGAAAGAGTCACCGGCTTCCGGCACGGACTCCAGCCCCAAGACCTCAACGGGGGTGGATGGTTCGGCCTCTCGAACCTGCTGACCGAGATCGTTCAGCATAGCCCGGACCTTGCCAAAAACCAGCCCGCAGATGAAAAAGTCACCAACGCGAAGGGATCCATTACGGACGAGAACGGTGGCGACGGGACCGCGGCCGCGATCGAGTTTAGCCTCGAGGACGGACCCCATACCAGGGCGATTCGGGTTGGCCTTCAAATCCTGAATGTCGGCAACCAGCAGAATCATCTCGAGGAGCAGGTCAATATTCTGGCCGAGCTTGGCCGACACGGGCACTGTAACCGTGTCACCGCCCCATTCTTCCGCGAGCAAGCCGCGATCGGCAAGCTGTTGCTTGACACGGTCGGGCTGAGCGTCAGGTTTGTCGATCTTGTTAATTGCGACGATGAGGGGTACTTTGGCGGCACGGGCGTGATCAATCGCCTCCAGGGTCTGAGGCATTACCCCGTCGTCGGCTGAAACGACGAGAACGACGATATCGGTAACCTTGGCGCCTCGAGCCCGCATGCGGGTAAACGCTTCATGACCAGGGGTATCAATGAAGACAATCTTCCGATTGTTCTTCTCGACCTGGTACGCACCAATGTGCTGGGTGATGCCGCCGGCTTCGCGGGCGGCGACATTCGTCACGCGGATAGCATCGAGGAGAGACGTCTTGCCGTGGTCAACATGGCCCATGATGGTCACAACCGGAGCGCGACGGACGAGGTCCTGATCCACTTCAGCCTCGTCGACCTCCTGCATGGCCTCTTCTTCGTAACTGATCGTCTTCACGCCGGCGCCAAAGTCGCGAGCAAGTTCCTGCGCCAGCCTGGAGTCGAGGGTCTGATTGATGGTAGCGAAGATGCCGCGGTCAACAAGCCTTTTGATCACCATGCTGGACTTGATGTCGAGCTTTTCAGAGAGCTCTTTGACGGTGATGCCCTCGGAAATGGTGATCTCACGAGTAATGGGTGGAGGGCCGATTTGCGTCTCACGACGCATGACGGGGCGGAGTAGCTTCCCTTCCTGGTCGGCGCGGTCGCGGGGACTGACACGCGGCCGCTTATCCTGGAGCCTCCGGTTAACTTCAGTTGGAGGCGGGAGCTCAGCTCCGGGCTCGATCCGAGCCCGAGACGTGGGGTGCATCGGACGGGGACTGCCCGGGCGTGAAGGGGGTACACCAGGCCGACTGGGCTGCTGTCTCGCCACAAGAGGCTGGCCGGGACGAATCGGTCCTTTGTAGATAGGCTGGCCTGGGACTGGCGAGGATGCGGGACGAACGGGAGTACCCGGCCGAGGACCCACAGGCTGACCCGGTACCAAACGAGGCTGAGTCAGCCGGGCGACCAGATCGGGGCGAGGTGGCACCACGGGGCGTTGGGCTGGTTGGCCTGCGAGGACCCCCCGCGGCCTTTGGGGAGAAGGTTGTCCAGGTACCATGGCAACCCTTGGCGGACCCGGGACCTGCGGGTAACCTGGCAAAGTCGCGCTTGCAGCGGAAGGATGCGCGCCAGACGAGTCCGGGCGAGAGGAAGGGGGAGTCCTGGGAACCACAACGGGCCTCGATGGCTCTCCGGCATCCGATGGAAGCGGCTGCCTGGGGCCGGAAACCACAGCGCCGGGGGCTTGGGCCGGCCGGGCTAAACCAGCCGAAGGCCTGGACGGCAAAACGCCAGGGCGAGCAACGGGAGGTACCAAAGGGGAGGGCGGCCGCTGAACGGGCTTGAAGGCCGGGGGCACCGAGGGCGCTGATCCTGGAGCGGCGAGGGGTGGCCGAAGAGGAGATACGGGCCTAGCCGACCTGTCGGGCTGGGCTTCGGGCTGCTGAGGTTCGGTAGGACTGGTCGAAGCTGGCGGAGGTGCGAAAACAGGTTCGGGCATGTCGGCCGGAGGGACAACAGGGGCTTCATCAGACAGCGCGACGAGGGGCTCCTCAAGAGGCTCCCATGCAGCAGATTGGCCTGACACGTGAGAGGACGGGATACCGAAGTGGTGTTTGATCCTGGCAGCGAGATCGTCGTCGATAGAACTGGAATGTGTCATTTTCTCGGTAATGCCAAGTTCAGGCAGCGCTTCGAGAATCAGATGCGACTTCACCTCCATCTCCCGAGCCAGCACGTTAATACGGATTTTGCTCATAACAAGGAACATCCAATCGACCGACGGGCTACCCGTCGCTGCGCTCGCTAGCTCCTTCTTGGGGTTTGGATTCGGATTCCGACGAAACTATGGTATCAGACCCGTCGCCCGGGAGCGGGTCTCCCACAACAGGGTCCATCTCGACGTCCGAAGGAGCGGTGATCGCAGATTCGTCCGCCAGTTCCGCGGATGAGTCTGCCGCTTCGTCACTTTCAGGAGCGAACTCTGCCTCGGACTCAAACTGACCGTAGTAGTGATTGACCGCCAGTTGAATCTTCTCGACCATTTTGGGCCCGATACCTTGGATCTCCTCTAGTTGTTCGGGGGTCATGGTTCCGAGTTTCTCCACTGTTCCGATGCCGGATTCGATCAACCGTTCAACGATCTTCTCGGCCAAGCCGTAGTCGATCAGAATGGAGACTGGAGCTCCGGGAGCAACCAACGCCGCCATAGCAGATTCGACTTCCTGGCGTTTCTCTTCCTCGCTCTTGATATCAATCCGCCAGCCTAGGAGCTTGGCTGCCAATCGGACGTTCTGGCCCTTTTTGCCGATCGCCAAGGAGAGCTGAGAGTCATCAACGATGACCTCCATGTGTTTCTGCGTTGCATCCACCACAGCAACTCGAGTGATCTTGGCTGGATTGAGGGCGTGGGTTGCAAAGACGACGGGGTCCTCCGAAAACTCAATGATGTCGATCTTCTCGCCGCGAAGCTCGCGGATGATGGATTGAACGCGCATGCCCTTCATGCCCACACAGGCGCCCACACTGTCCACATCACGATCCCGGGAGTAGACCGCGATTTTCGTGCGTTCGCCAGCCTCGCGGGCACAACCTTTGATCACGATCGTATTGTCGTAAATTTCAGGCACTTCCTGTTCAAACAGGCGCATGACCAACTCGGGAGCCGCGCGAGAGACAGTCACCCCGGGGTTCTTGCTGGACTTGTCTACAATGCGAATGACACAGCGAATGCGATCGCCGACAGAAAAGCCCTCGAGACGAGACTGCTCTTTCTTGGGCAGGCGAGCCTCGGTCTTTCCCAAATCCACCACGATGTCGCTGCCCTCGAGGCGCTTCACCGTGCAGTTGACCAACTCGCCTACGCGATCCGCATACTCGTTATAGATCGTCTCGCGCTCAGCCTCACGGACCTTTTGGAAGATCACCTGCTTTGCCGTCTGGGCAGAGATTCGACCCAGAATGTCGGTTGGCTTTGGAATGCGGATCTCGGCGCCGATTTCGGCGGTGGGATCGAGCCTGAGGGCGTCGTCAAGGGTCAGTTCCTTGCCCGGAGTGGAGACGGCCTCCACGACCTTCCTGACGGCAAACAAGTGGATCGCTCCCGATCGTTCATCCAGTTCGACCACATAGTCCTCGTTGGACTTATAGTGCTTCCGAGCCGCGACCAGGAGAGCGTCTTTGACGGCGTCAAACACGATCTGCGGGTCGATGCCCTTTTCTTTGCTTAACAGTTCGATGGACTGGACTATTGAACCCATGATGAACCTGATGCTGTGCGGAGATTACCACTCGAACTTGAGGTTGGCCCTTGACACTCTCTCAAAAGGGAAAGCGATCGTTCTTTCCGGCGAGGTTGACAAACGGACGAGGGAGCCGGAAACGCCTGCCAGGATCCCCTCCCAATGTGAGGAACCCTCAACCGGCTCAGAGAGCACGATTCGTGCCTTCTTCCCCTGAAAACGTTGGAAATCAGCTAACTTGACGAGTTTGCGTTCTACCCCGGGAGAGCTGACCTCGAGTGTGTAGGAACCCCCTGGAACTACATCCTCGACGTCGAGGAGGGTGCCAACGTGATGGGAGACCAATTCACAGTCGGCATGGGTCACACCAGAAGCCTTATCGATGGAGATGCGAAGCAGTCGATTCCGCCCGGTGCCCTTCAATTCGACGTCGACCACCTCAATACCCTCAGGGGCAGCGACTCGCTCAACGATATGTTCGACTCGGGCGGCGACCGGATTCTTCATGCAACGAGCATTGTGCTATTGGTTTCAACAAAAAAGTGGGCTTTCGCCCACTCCGCTGATCCGACAACTCCATTCACATTGTAACGCTTCGGGCGCAGAACGCAAGCGGGCCCCCAATTTGCCGGCAGGTCGCCGGGAATTGCTGATGCGTCGATAAGTCTAAGTATGACAACTAGTTGCACGTTCCCGGCCGACCGAGAATCGAACATGGGCGAAAAAGTCAAAAAGTCATTCACAACGGTCAAAAAAAAATAATCTCTGCAGAATCAACATGATAGAGATTTCGGACTAGTTGGTCACCTGGCGGAAGAATGTAGCCTGAAAGCGGGAGGAGGAGATGGTCATCGGATTCCTCCGACCGCAGCCGAAAATCAAAGGCCTGACAGAGGTTACTAGCGGCTCTCAAGATGAAGAGGGCATAAGGCTTCAACGGTAGATGAAACTGGTCAACAACAGCCAGCCCGCGGGCTGGCTGTTGTTTTTTCTGACGGAGGCAAGATGGCGAAGGGCGTGAAGGCGCAGACGGCAAAGACCAAGAAGGCGGGCGAGGCGCCAAGCGTTGGCGAAAAGAGAGGACGGAAGAAGGTTGCGAAAGCCGGCGTCCCGAGTGAGGCCGGAGCCGCCGACGCCGACGTTGCGGGCGCTGTACCAAAGGAAGGAGGAACCCGAGGGACGGTCAAAAAGACGGCTACAAAGAATGGCCGGCGCGGCCGTGCTGCCGAAGTCCTTGACGAAGTGATTCAGCGTTTCGAGGCCCTCCTCAAGGACGACAAAGTCAAACCAACGGTGGGGGATTACATCCGACTTCTGCAGTTACGACGGGAGCTAGGTGAGGGGGAAGAGGGAACCAAGGAGATCAAGATCACATGGGTGGACCAGAAGGAGGAGTCCTGCAGCGGCAAATAGAGTACCATCCGCTGCCTTCACAAAAAGCGTTCCATTCATCACCAGCGCGATTCAAGGGATTCTCGGGACCCATCGGTTCGGGAAAGAGCCTTGCGCTGTGTCAGGAGGCGATCCGATCGGCGTACGTCAATTCCGGGCGTCTGGGGCTGCTAGGGGCCCCGACTTTCCCGATGCTCCGCGATGCAACGCAGGCGACACTGCTCGATATCCTGGACAGCAGCCGAATTCCGTACGAAATGAATAAGGCGGAAAACATTCTGGAGTTTGAGGACTGCGGATCCAGGATTCTGTTTCGCGCAGTCGACGATTTTGAACGGCTGCGGGGAACGAATCTGGCCTGGTTTGGACTTGATGAACTCACTTACACGCCAGAGGCGGCATGGTTACGGCTCGAAGGAAGGTTGCGGGATCCTCTCGCCACGAAGTTATGTGGATTTGGGGTTTGGACTCCGAAGGGCTTCGATTGGGTTCATCGCCGTTTTATTTCAGGTCCACCGGAGGGTTATGACGTCATCGTAGCCCGCCCCTTCGAGAACACGGTTCTGCTCGGTCAGATCCCGGATTTCTATAAGAGGCTCGAGGGCAGTTACGATCCTCTCTTCTATCGGCAGGAGGTGTTGGGTGAATACCTGAATGTGACAGGCGGCCTGGTTTACCACGCCTTCGAGAGGCAGAAACACCTGACCGAACTC
Source organism: Bryobacteraceae bacterium (assembly GCA_046160045.1). Taxonomy (GTDB): domain Bacteria; phylum Acidobacteriota; class Terriglobia; order Bryobacterales; family Bryobacteraceae; genus CAZGUX01. The sequence continues at coordinate 38,071 of JBJXGR010000207.1, read as the reverse complement.
AATGTCGATCCAGCGCTGCCAATGCTTTGGGCCTTGGACTTCAACGTGGACCCAATGAGTTCGGTCGTCGCGCAGATTGACACAGAGAGGATTCGGGTGATTGACGAGATAGTTCTCAGGCGGTCGTCAACGGCAGATGCATGCCGTTGTTTCCTCGACCGGTACGGGCGTCACCCGGCGGGCATCATCGTGTACGGGGACGCTTCGGGAAGGAATCAGCAAACGACCGGAAATTCGGACTACGAGGTGATTTCGGAGTTCTTCGGCAACGAGCGAATCCGTGCCGAGTACCGCGTTCCGCGGGCAAATCCGAGCGTGCGAGACCGAGTGACCCTGGTCAACGCGAAACTGCGAACCGCATCAGGAGACGTTCTGCTTGTGGTGGATCGCCGGTGCAAGGAATTAGTTAAGGACTTCGAACAAGTTAGCTACGTCGAGAACACAACAGACATCGACAAAACGAAGGATAAGAGCCGTACCCACCTAACGGACGCGCTCGGTTACCTGATTTGGCAGGAGTGCCGAACGAGGGCCCCAATCGGGGAGCGGAGCGAGCCTCTTTGCTGGTTCTAAGGAATTTGAAGGCGTAGCGCAGGTCGTGCGCAGGAACGAGGTGCACGTCCACCTAAGAGAAGGGCAGGAAAACGATGGATTGGATCAATCGAGAGCATCCGGAATACGTAGGGAAGAAGGCGATGTGGAGGAAGTACCGCGACCTCTACGCCGGCGGAGAGCAGTTCCGAAGAAATGCAGGGGAGTATCTGGTCCGACGAAGCAAAGAACCGCAAGAGGTTTACTCCGAGCGGCTGAATCGAGTGTTCTATGAGAACTACATCGGATCAATTATCGACTGGTACGCAGCCACGCTGATGCGGCGGGAGCCAGCGCTCCTCGTGGAAGGTAGGAACGAGCGCGGGCGGCGCTTTTACATCGATCTGACGGAAAACTGCGACCTCAGAGGCACCGATCTGGCGGAGTTCTTCCGCAGTCAGCTAGTGCAGGCCCTGATATACGGCACGAGTTACGTCGTGGTGGACTTTCCACGGACGGCAGTAACGCCACAGAATCGGGCTGAAGAAGACGAAACCGGGCGTTCTCGCGCGTATCTTGCCAGCTATACGCCCGAAGAAGTCATTAACTGGAGTCGTGATCGCGAAGGGAACCTGCTCTGGGCGGTTCTGAGAACGGAGTCGCAACGCCAGAACAGCGTCGATGACAGCGAATGGAGGAAGGAAACGCAATGGACATACTTCGACCGGGAAGAATTCCGGACTTTTGAGCGAATCGAAGGGCCGGGAGCCGCGTCGGAGTTGAGGCAGACCGACCGGGGTCCGCACGCATTGGCCTCGGTGAAGCGTGTACCGCTGTTTGACGTGCGGATCTCGGAAGGTCTCTGGCTGATGAACAAAGCAGCACTTCTTCAGCTGGAGCACTTTAACAAATCGAACGCATTGGCGTGGGCGTTGACGATGGGGCTCTTTGCTATGCCGGTTGTTTATTCCGAGAAGCCTTTTTCGCAGGTGATGGGTGAGAGCTACTACATCCAACTGGGGCCCCAAGACCGTTTTGGCTGGACCGAGCCGACGGGCAGTGTCTACGAGATCGCGGCGGAAAACCTTGTCCGATTGAAAGACGAAATCTACAGGGTCAGCTACCTGATGTCGCAAGCCGCGAGCCCACAATCGAGCGCGTTGACGCAGTCGGGACTGAGCAAACTACGAGACTTCAGCATCACGCAGGAAGTACTGCGGGCCTACGGGGACGCCATCAAGGAGTGCATGATGCAGGTGCTGCGGGCGATCGAGTATGCCCGGCAGGACGACCTGCTCATCGACGTATCGGGGCTCGACGAGTTCGATATCGGAGACTTCGGCGTGGAACTGGACGATGCCCGCAAGCTGGTGGACCTGGGGATCCAATCGGTGACTCTGAAGAAGCAACTCTACAAAAAGCTTGCCTTTAAGTATTTCTGCGATGCAAGGCAAGAAATCAAAGACCGGATTTCGCGGGAAATCGACGCGAGCTTCGGTGACTAGAACGGAGATTGGGTGAATGGAACAGGAACGAAGAGACTCGACCAACGTGGAAGCACCGGAGGTGGAATTACTGATCAAGCAGGTGGTCGAGGAGTATCGGCAACGAGAGCAGGCGAACTCAGAACCAGCCTACAAGGCGGAACTGCTTGATGAACGCCGACGGCGAGAGCAACTGGAGCGCCGGCTGAACGAACTCGTGGAGGAAAACAATCGAACGAGGCGGCAGGCGGAGGAAGCCGAACGAAGCAGCGCGATCCGGAGCGAGCTACAGCGAGCCGGCGTGCAGAAGGTCGACCTTGCGTATAAGGCGATCCATGGCGACGTCGTTCGCACGGAGGACGGGCGACTGATCGGAAACGGCGAAAGCGGCGCGGTGCCGCTGAAGGAGTTCGTACTGGAATTCGTGCAGTCGAATCCGGAGTTTCTTCCAGCGCGGATCAGCGGGGGGTCTGGAACAACGCCTGGCGCCCGCGTGAATCCGGCAGGGGGCGGGATCGAAATCGAAAAGATCCGTCCCGGAATGAGCCGCGACGAGATGGAGCGTGCGCGGCTCGAAATACTGCGAGTTGCCTCGCAGACCCTGAAAGGGCAGTAGGAGCGGGGTGGACACCCCGTTGGAGATAAATAGGAGAAAGAATGCCAGCAATTACGTCAGCCAATGTAGCAAACGCGATCGTAAAACTAGTGGCGGCCGATGCACTGCCAGCGCTAGTGGGGAACCTGGTGATGGGAAACCTCGTGAATCGTGATTATGAGCCTACGCTTGCACAGGCGGGGGACACGGTGAATGTCGTGATCCCGCCGACTCTGGTGGCGAACAACATCGCCGAAGGCGGCACGGTGACGACGCAGAACCCGAGCCTCAGCACGGCGCAGATAGTTCTAAACTCGCATGTCGAGGCGACGTTCCAGATCCCGGACGTGACAAAAGTCCTGGCGGTTCCGGACCTGCTGAAGATCTACATGCAGCCAGCCGTGATCGCAATCGCGCAAAAGATCGAGAGCGACCTGTTGAGCTTGTACCCAGGGTTCACGGCGAACGCGGCCGTAGGCACAGCCGGGACGGCTCTGGCGGAATCGGTTGTTGACGCGGCGGAAACCGCGTTGTTCCAGGCAAAGCTACCGGCGAACGAGCCAAAGTACCTGGTCGTGGACTCGACCGCCTACTCTCAATTGCGCCAGATTCCGCGGTTCAGCGAGTTTCAGACGGCGGGAGAAGCCGGATTGCGAGCGCTGATCGACGGATCGGTTGGAAAGATCAAAGACTTCTTCGTGTTCCGTTCACAGTTTGTCGCGAAGACGGGTAGTTCTCCCGTGACGACCAACAACATGGCGTTCTCGAAGAACGCGATCGGCCTGGTGATCCGCCGGTTACCCCAGCCTTTGCCGGGAACCGGAGCGATCGCAGAGTACGCTGAGCTGGGGAATTTTGGTATGCGGGTGACGATGAGCTACCAACCGAACACCTTGGCCCAGCAGTTCACTGTAGACGTGCTGTATGGGTCTTCAGTGATTCGTAACAGCTTCGGTGTACAGGTGCGGAGCTAGTTGTCGAAGTAGATGCGGACCGTTTGGCCGGGCGTGCCCTTGGGCGCACCCGGCCATTTTCTTGAGTGCGAAACCGAGGGAAAACTATGGACCTAAAAAAGTATTACGAGAAGATCAGAGAGGTGCGGGAGTCGATTGAGGAGGAGTTTCCCGCAATCGTGAGTCTGGAAACGTCCGATGGCGGAAGAGCGGGCCGTTTGACTGAGGTGACCCGTGATGTCGCAGCGAGAATGGTCGCGGAAGAACAAGCCAGGCTGGCGAGCCCCGATGAGGCAGCACTGTTTCGAACGGAGAAGGCGGAGGCCAAGAAGGCCGCTGATCAAGCGGCGGCTGCGTCCAGAGTGCACGTGGCGGTCCTGAGTGAACGCGAGATGCGCAGTCTGAGGGAAGTGCGAGACGAAGGGTAACCCATGGCACTGTTTATGGACAGCCCGGTAATCGGCCTGGAGGATCTTGCGGCCCAAGACACCGGGATTCTGGAGGTCGCCGCTGGCGAAGGAATCGACCTTGAGCGGAAAATCCTGATTGCGAGAGACGAGATCGGGATTGAAATTGAAAGCGCGCTTGTACGAAGTGGCTTGACGACACAGGGAAACGGGTCTCTCAGTAAGATTGTCGTCACTCCGGCACTCCGGTTGTATTGGGTATTCCATGCCATCGCGGTCACATACAGAGATGCCTACTGCAGCCGTCTGCATGACCGGTACAAAGGCAGGTGGAGTGAGTATCGTGACCTGGCGAAATGGGCTGCGAGAATGCTGTTCGAACTGGGCGCCGGCTGGGTCGCCGAACCGGTGCCACAACCACCGCCGCCACTCGTCACGGTGACGACCGGGAGCGTGGCCTCCGGCCTGTATTACGTAAGAGTGTCATGGGTAAACTCGGCTGGGCAGGAGAGCCTGGCGAGCCTTGTGACGACTTACACGGTCGGTTCTGACGAAGGCATAACAGTCGAGTCATCGGGCTATCCGAGCAACGTGACCGGGTGGAACGTGTATGCCGGAACAGAGCCAGATTCACTATCCAGGCAGAATGGATCACCTTTACCGACAGGGGCGGATTGGATAGCACCGAACGTGATCAGCACGTCGGGACCGAAGCCCGGAGAGGGACAACAACCGGAAACCTACACACAAATCCAGGCGACGTTTCAAAGGGGGTAGCGCCGTGGTCGGGATCACGAGACGTTCAGTAGAGCGCACGGCTCAGTTGCTGGCGGGGCCAGCGGGAATCGCAGAGAATCTGGCGGCCATAGTGGAGGGAGACGGGCTGACGGCGGCGGGAATGCCTGAATGCTCTGTCATGACTGCAAATCTGGCGGCCGAGTTGATCGACAAAAACCCAAGTTTGCGTTACCCAGTAGCGCAGGTGAAATGCGAGCAACTGGTGAACAGCTTGCAGGAGAAGTTCCGTCAATTCTCAGGAAAAGCGAGGATCTGTGTGGAGCTAAGGGTGACGCACGATCGAATCGAGGAGATTGACCGGTTGGCACATTTCTACGCAGGCGCGGTTGCTCGCGTGCTGGAGCAGAACCGGGGCGACTGGGGAAACGGAATGTTCTATGCAGGCGGGTACGAAGTGAGCTTCAGTCCGGCAAAGCACGGCGGCAAGAACTACGTTCAGAGCGCGGCCGTCCGATTCGACGTTGAATTGAGCCTCTAGTGTGTCGTCCGCAACAAGAATTGACAGCCCAAACGACGGGCCGAGGCCGGCTGGCGCCTGCCCTACGACGTGGTGGGAGGCGAAGTTGTCAAGGACCAGCTGGGACTGATCATCACTAGAAACGCGTTGAGGCCCGGCGTCCGGCCGGGAAAGGAAGCAGAGAGACAAGAGGAGATACTATGCCCAGCTACATCTCATCAAACGCCAACCGGCTATACGTAGCGGTGGAAGGCAACTATGGCCAAGTGCCAGGGATCACGGCCGGCAACAGGATTCCCGCCGTGAAGTTTGCCGCGCGACAGCAGAGCGCAGTCCGAGAGCGACGCGACAAAACAGGGAGCCGCACGTTTCCAGGGGTTCCGGCAGGGACGCGTCGAACGACATCGTTTGCACTTCGCACGTACATGACGAACTGGAGTCAGACGGGACAGCCCAGTTACGGCCCGCTGTTCGAGGCCGCACTCGGCGGATCACCGCAGAGTTTTGGAGGCGGAACGATTGCCATGGGTTCCACAGTTTCGCAAATCAAGTTCGCTAATCCGCACGGGCTGACGGTCGGCCAAGCTGTTGTACGAAGTGGGGAGATGAGGTTTGTCGACGCCATTCTGGATTCAACAACAGTGCACGTAAACAGCCCGCTATCGACCATGCCCATAGTGGGTAGCGCGGTTTCGCCCACAGTCACCTATCGCCTGCTCACGGAGTTGGGAAGCGCAAGCGTTTTCGACTACTGGACGCCCAATTCGGCGGTACAGCGAATCGTCAACGGCGCCGCGGTGAATCGACTCAAGATCGCGGTGAACGGGGACTACCACGGGTTTGAGTTCAGCGGCCCAGCACAGGATGTGATTGACAATTCGAGTTTTGTTGCCGGTCTCGGTGATTTGACGAACTTTCCAGCCGAGCCGGAACTTGGGTCGTTCGACCATTCGATCGTTCCCGGCCACCTGGGCCAAGCGTGGATCGGCACAGGACCGGATCGCTTTTATACGCTCACGGACGCCTCGGTCGTGATTGACAACGATCTTGATCTGCGAGCATTCGAATTCGGTTCGGCACTCGCGCGATGCGTAGTGCCCGGCCGACGGTCGGTGTCGCTGGACTTCGAGGTCTATGAGCAGGACGATGCCCAGACGAAAGCATTGTACCAGGCAGCGCGCACTCAGTCGCCCGTATCGGTAATGATGCAACTCGGTCAAGCCAACGGCCAGCTGTGTGGAATGTACATGAAAAGCCTGGTCCCCGAGGTTCCCGAATTTGATGACACTGACCGGCGGCTGAAGTGGCACTTCCAGGAATCACGGGCTCAGGGCACGACAGACGATGAAATCGTCGTGTCCTTCGGATAGCTGCGATGAATTACGAAAGCGCAGTCGAGCACTACTCGAAGACTGTTCCCGGCGTCTCGTTGATTATCGGGAAGATCTCGTTCGGGCGACGATTGGAGCTCGCGAGAGAGGTCAGAGAACTGGCCGTTCGTCATGAATTTCTCGCTGCAGGTTCATCGGCGGAGAAGATGGAGGCCGCACTGATAGCGGCGGAAATAGAGAAGCTGTATGTGCGATGGGGCGTGAAGGAAGTTCGGGGTCTGGACATCGACGGAGAGCCCGCAACACCCGACAGCTTGACGGCAAAAGGACCCGAAGCGCTCTTTCGAGAGGCCGCTCAGGCCGTAGCCAGCGAATGCGGCTTGAGTGACGACGAAAGAAAAAACTGATTGTCGCCTTCCATTTTGCAAGATCCGATGGGGCCGGTTGGAAGTGTGACGCATGCAGAAAGTCCGGTCTCGAAAAGAGCCGAAAGTGCGCATGGTTGCCGGGCGCCGCGGACGAGCGGCCTGTCTGGGTCTGGCAGGGCGGGGCAACCGATAGATGCCCAAAGTCGTTGATTACGGCGGCGAGCGTCAGGTGGCTGGAACTGCATGGCCTTTGGAACCGCTGGAAGCCAGATGAAGCAACAAAGCTGCCAGCGAAGGACGTAGAAGCCTTCCTTGTCGTCGAAAGAGAGTTGGAGAAGGAAAGAAACGATGGCTAAAGATCACGAGTCCGACCGCCTGACGCAACTGTTCGAAACTCTAGCTGCTGATCTTCGGATAGGAAAGGCCGCGGATTACACAGCGACAAACTTTACGGGACGTGTCGGGGAATCAGCCGCCATCCCGGCGCGGACGACGGCAGGACCCGGTCTCCCCGAAAGCGGCCAAAGCTTCGGAGCACCGGCCGACGGAGGTTCGAATGCGCTAAGTCAGGGACTGCAGCTTCTCGGTAGTTTGGTGCCTGCATCTCCGCTTTCGGTGGTGCCCGCAGCCGCCACCAAGACGAAGGCAGACGAGGGAAGCTTTTCAGGTGTTTGGAAGGCGTTAGCCGGCGGCTTTGGCCTGATACCCGCGCTAACCTCGATCGCGCGGCTGTTCAGAGGAGGCGGTTCTGAACCGCTACCCGAACTAGTTCGATATGAAGCTCCTCCGAGGCTCCGGCTTGAGGCGGCAGGTCGATGGACAGGGGCCGACAATGTTGAGTTGTCGGGGCTCACCTACAATGAACGCGGGATTCCGCGCGAGGCCTCTCCAACCAGGAACGATCAGAACATTACGGTTCAGATCCAAGCCCTTGACAGCCGGTCATTCCTGGACCGCAGCCACGACATTGCACGAGCGGTTCGCGAAGCAATGCTTCATATGGACCCGATTAATGACATTGTGAACGATATCTAACTACCATGGCAAGGTTACCTCTCTTGAAGACCGGTGCCGTCCTTCAGTACCCGGCGGAGCATCGCGTCCGGTACCGCACGGAGGTCTTAGAGTTCGTCGATGGCACCGCGCAGGCATACAGAGACTATCCAGGGCCGCTGCGCCGCTGGGTGATCCAGCTCGATCTCCTGGATCCCGCAGAGATTCGAGCTCTCGAACACTTCTTTCTGGAAATACAAGGCGCTTTTGGAACGTTCTCATTCCTGGATCCGGTAGAGAATGTCGACTACGAGAACTGTAGCTTCGAGTCGTCGCGCCTTGTGTTTGAGATGACAGACGAACTACGCGGACGAGGCGTTCTCGTCGTGCGGCAGAATCGGGCGTGGCTATGACGAGAGTGTTTCCGCAGTTGGAGACCGGCGCGGTAACCCAGTTTCCATTTTCCAAACGAACGGCACAGCGCGTCATCATCAATGAGGCCGCAGATGGATCGATGGTTCGAGCCGTAGATGCCACCGGCAGAGTGGAGTGGAGCCTCACTTTCCAGCACCTCTCAGACAGCGAGATCGGTCGGCTATTGAGCTTCTTCGGCGAATGCCAGGGCAGGCTCCTCGACTTCACATTCTGCGACCCGACAGACAATCTCCTGGTTTGGAGCGAGAAACTAGACGAACCCGTCTGGGAGAGGGCGGCATGGGTCCAATTGGAGCCAGGCCTGGCAGACCCGCTCGGAAGCGGAAGGGCCTGGAAGGTGACGAACACCAGTACGAACGCCAGCAGGTTCAAACAAACCATCGACAGCCCAGGGGGGCGTACCTACAGCTTTAGCGTTTACGTACGCAGCGAAGCGTTGGCAACGGTGAAGCTGGTCCGTCGTGGGGCAGTGACCGAAACGGTGGTAACCGAAGCGGTCGGTCCAGTGTGGCGTCGCCTGTCGACCAGTGGCGAGCTTGTCGAAACCTGCGAGACAAGCCAGTTTGGAATTGAGTTGGAGCCCTGGGGCGCGATTGATCTGTTTGGATTACAGGTGGAAGCCCAGCCCAGCCCGTCCTATTACAAGCAAACATCGAGCCGAGGTGGTATCTACGTGAATAGCCGGCTACTCAGCGATGAGCTTGCAATCACCGCAGACAGTCCGCACTCGTACTCAGTGACCGTGGGAATTGGTAGCCGAGTGAGTAATTAGCCATGGAATCGATTTACGAACACAAGGAATCTGCAGTCACAGAGACGCCGGTATTTCTGTTTGAGTGCGCCCTTCCCGATCAAACCGTGGAGAGATGGAGCACTCATCGATTGCTCGTTAATGGCCAGGTTTATGAGCCAAGGGTGGTGCGACACAATACTTTCGAGGTTTCGACGGCCTCTGATCAGGGTGTAGATGTTATTCCACGAGTGTCGTTGGTGCTGGCAAACGCCGACGGACACTTTTCGCAGGTGGAACGATCTGTTGGTTGGAAAGGCCGGGATCTCACCGTGGCGTTGCTGTTCGTGGATTTGACCACCAGTCAGGCGGCTACCGATACCGTTGTTCTGTTTCGGGGCCTGCTGAATCCACCGGACCAGATTACTGAGAAGGAGTTCCGCCTGAGCGCCGTCAATCGCATGAACCTGCAGCGAGTGTTGCTGCCCAGTGTGCGAATACAAAAGCGGTGTCCGTGGGAATTCCCACGCTCCTCAGAAGAGCGGACCCAGGGCGGCGCTGGGGGGCCAGAGGGTCAATACTCTCCATTCTTCAAGTGCGGTTACTCGCCCGAGGTCGAAGGTGGCGCTGGGAACATGAACGGGACGGCTCCCTTCGCCAGCTGCAATTACACGCGTCAGGACTGTCAGCAGCGTGGGATGTTCTCTGAGGATTCGTCTCTGAGGCCAACGAAGCGCTTTGGCGGGATCGAATTTGTGCCGGCATCCATCCTCGTCCGAACTTCAGGCGATAGAGCATGGCACCAGTCACCGGTCGTCGACAACGAAGCCCGTTTCAACGATTTCGTTCCGATGGTTTACGGTATGGCATGGTGCACTCCGCCGGTGGTCTTTTCGCGTAACGACGGGAACCTTACGTACTTCGAAGTCCTACTCGGGCTCGGCGAGATCGAGGAAGTGCAGAAAGTCGTGGTGAATAACATTGAGATCCCGCTCGGAGTTAGCGGACGGAGCATGACGGGAACGGGTTGGTTCAACGTGGCCAGCACCGGTAATCGCACGGGAGGGTTTAATCTGAATTTCAAAGATGGTGCGGGCATTCCTCAAGGCGACCCCTACGGGAGCATGGCGTACTTGTCGGTTGCCGTACCAAACCGGATCGATGATGGCAAGAGCCTACCGAGGGTTAATGTTTTGATGAAAGGCCTGCGGCTGCCCCACTATACTGAGAGCGGCGAATACGCTGGTACTTGGTATTCCAATAACCCAGCCTGGATTTTGCTTGACGTCCTCCGTCGAACCGGCTGGATGACCTCCGAAGTGGACCTCGGTAGCTTTGCACGAGCAGCTGCCTATTGTCAGGAAACGATCAATGCAGAAGACCTTCACGGCAACACTGTTCACATTCCGCGGTTTCAATGTAACATAGCGTTGCGCAAACGCCGGACTGCCGCGGAGGTGGTGCGCAGCGTCCGCAATTCAGCGCGGTTGTTCTTAACGTACTCGATGGCGGGACTGCTCGAAGTCAGGGTCGAGAATGCGTTGGCCGTTCAACAGCCGACGAAGCCTCCAGGGAGCAACGCGAACGGTCCACTCAACGGAGGATGGCCAAGTTATGAGTTCGGAGACGGTACAACGGGTTTTGGTGGAATACTACGCCGCGAGGGCGGCGAGTCCAGCCTGCGCGTATTCTCGAGGTCAACGAGTGATACCCCCAACAGGTTCGCCGTGGAGTTTCAAGACGAGTTCAACGAATACCAGCAGGATAGTCTCTCGCTCGTAGACGTGGACGACGTCCGTCGCATCGGCCAGGAGATCGGAGGACCCGTCTACGCAACTGGCATCGCAAACTTCAATCAGGCAGCACGAGTCTTGAAGTTATGTCTCGACCGTTCAGTCAGCGGCAACACCTATGTCGAATTTGAAACCAGTGTTCGCGCAATCGGGCTCCAGCCCGGAGATCCGATCACGTTGACATACCTGCGAGAGGGCTTCCTGCGTCAACTGTTCCGGGTCATAAGGATCGAGCCGAGCTCCGGCTTTCGCACAGCTAAGATCACGGGGCAGATACACAGAGACGAGTGGTTTGGCGATGACAACATGGGGGATGTCGGCGGCCGAGGTAGCCACAGACAACCGAAATTAGGGTCAGGCGTGCCGAAACCGCTAATCGGGGCAGTGCTAGACTCGCAAGGCAATATCGGCTTCGACCTCTCAGAGAGGGTTTCGGGCGAGTCAGACGGTGGGTCGGCCGTGGAGATTCTGGTTGGATTCACGGCGCCGCCCGAAGGGACAGGTTTCGAGACGGGGGTACCGATGCTGAGTCTGGCGCCCGTGATCGGTTCTGGCGGAGGTATCGAGGCCGATCAAGTCCTCTACTACGCGGTGAGCGCTGTGGGGTCGGGCGGCGAAGAAAGCGAACTCTCTTTCGTCGTACGGGCGTCGATTCCGCCTGGCGCAAGCGACAGGACGGTGACACTTGAGCGGCTGAGCTTCCCTTCAAACACTTCCACGTTTCGCGTGTACAGAGGAATCAGCCCATCTCAATTGTATTTACTTGCGCAAGACTTGAGTGTCGCCGCGCAGTACACGGACACGGGAGCAACCTACCAGTTGGCGTCTCCCAGGGACCCCGACTTTCATCACGCCAACTTTTACTGGCGATTCGAGGTCCAACCGGAAGTTTCCGCCACCATACACAGCGATCAGACTATCGGAAACGGTGCGCTCCTGATGCAGACGAATCAACATCGGGGACGTATCGTACGGATCACCCGCGGAACCGGACGCGGCCAAGAACGGGGGATTCTTTCGAACAGTGAGACAGCCATGATCCTGAGCCGCCCTTGGGCCGAACAACCGGACGCCAGCAGTTTCTTTGTGATAGTGGAGAGCGGATGGCGGTTTGGAGGCACCGCTTCAAGCAGTCCAGGGGCAGTCCAGGTACCCAACCGTTCCGGCGCAACCATCCACATTTCCGGTCGCTCCGCCAACGCCAGTGACGTTGAATCTCCCGAGGAGTTGGCGACGGTAAGCCGTTGGACAATCGGTGGGGGCGGTGCGCTTGGCTACGACCTCGGGCCGCCGCCTGCGCCGGAGTTTTCGCTGGCGCTCCCTGCGAACGGCAAGGGATTCGTCGAGTTGTCGGGCATTTCCTTTGCCGACTTATCGAATACACGAGGTGTCACTTCGGCCACCTTGCGCTTGTTCTTCTGGAATGAACTGCAAGGAGTCTCGGGTGTGAACCTCGCAACAGCGTTGTCGAGCAACGAGGATCTTATCGGGGTGACAATTCCTCACTCGATCAGCACAGGATCACTGATACAAGTCGACAATGAGATCCTGCGCGTGATGGAGGTCTTGTCGAGCGGCGAGGCACTTCGGGTGATTCGAGGAACGTTAGGCAGCCTCCCGACCGCACACAATGATGGCAGCGCCGTGTTTCAATTGTCGGAACAGACTTCGACTATTGCTTTTCCTCGCGACTTCTTCGGCAGTCCAGCGAGTGGAAGTTGGAAGTATCCGGTCTTTCTTCCAAATGCACGGATTGCTGGCGCAGAGGTCCAGGTTTCAAACGGTCTCGGCGGCAGTCCTGTCAGTTCCGCATGCGTCACCCAGACTATCGATGGAGGCCTTCGAACGCTCTCCGGAGGTCAGATCAGTTTCACGATCGGCGGCTTCCTTGCTATTCAGGATGGCGCGGTGCCGGATTTCGTGACGGAAAGGGATCGGAGCATAGGCTCTGTTCACGCAATCGTCCAACAGGCTCCCAGCGGAACGTCGAGCTCCGGAATCTTGCTCCGTCTACGGCAAGGCACCGCACCTTTGTGCACACTTACGATTCCCAACGGTTCGACTACCTCGAACACGGTCAACGGGTTTGGTCTTCCGGTCCTCCAGGAAGGATCAAAGCTCTCGCTTGACGTTCTGTCAGTGGGGGCAACGACTCCCGGCAGCGATCTCACGGTCACAATTCAGCTCTGACGAGAGGCCACAATGGCGGAATACCTAACCAAACTTCGTCCTGATCGCGATCTTCAGTGTTACTTTGAACGTCCTTCGGCAATCGCAGCCATGAGCGAAGCCTCGGCGACGGGTTTTCGGATCAGCGGAAGTTGGCGGCAGCAATTTGATTGGGCAGTTGTAGAATGGAATCGCGATAACACCTTCGAACATCCGCTGTTTCGCAAGCTCCCCGACGGTGACCTGAGCGGCCTGCAGTTGACATATGAAGAAGAGAGAACAAACTGCATCTCCATTGATTCGAATCTTTACCCAACGGTGGACTGGCCGTATCTGAGACTGTGGGTAGAGAACGGCCTGGGCGACGAAACAGTCCGCCGTGTTCCCCTAAAGGCTCATGCAGTTGTGGTGTCCGGCTCCTACCAGCCCGCTTCGGCCACGTTTACGCTAGGCGGTTCGCCCACTCCGGACGACTACGTTGAGGTGGCCTGGTTGTCCGAGCACTTCACGCATCGGGTGGCGGCCGGCGAGAGCCTCGTAGATGTCGTGGCCAACCTGACCTCGTCCATTAATGCGGCCAACTCGGTCATGACCGCTAACGCGTCAGGCGCAAGTATCACTCTACGCTACACAGGCGAAGGATCGACTGTTCAAACGAGCACGATCGGGGCAAACGGGAATCGGATCGGAGTGTACACCAATGTTGCAGGAGCGCAAACTGAAAGTTGGCAGCCGTCATCGAGCAGGCTCAGCGGCGGCACTTCACCCACCAGGTGGAGAATCAGCCTGGATTTCTCGAATCTGCGCGACACCAACAACGACCTGATTCCAACTAGTAGTGTGCGCAAGATGCGCTGGACGTATTCGGCCGATTTACAGCCCTCGAGTTTCGAGCGCCAGGAGTTTTTGGTGGTTGTTTCCGACTGGCAGGTTAGCGGTTCCAAGACGCGTTACAAGGTTGCGGGAGAAGGTTCGAGGAGGGTCGAGGACGATGCCCCGGGACTTCTTTACACAGGAGATTGGGGTAAGGAGTTAGGCAACTACTCGGGTGGTTCCATTCGCTCCAGCGACTCGACCGACGCCGCGGTGCACCTCGCGTATCGAGCTCAGGAGGAACATTCTCTATTTCTGGGCACTCGCCGAACCGCGTCATCTGCACGTCTGGAGGTCCTAGTGGATGGCGCGCCAGTCATCAGCGGAGAGGCGAAACTGGAAGGCGAGGATGTGCTAGTCCGCCTTCCGCTCGGGGTGTGGTCGGGCGGTGTCGATCACGTAGTCACACTCCGCCGGGCAAGTAGTTCTGGGAACGTTTATTTTGACTTCCTCGAGATCGCATACCCGCACGAGTCCTTGCCTGCCCCCGTTCAGGATCCGAGCGTCACGCTGGCAACCGACTGGGACACGGACCATTCGTTGGCGCTTCCTCCGGAACGTACTGCATGGATTTTGAATTCGCTGGGTTTTCGAGGTCGCGCGAACCACTACGTGGGAGCTCTGCTCTTCTATGAACTAGTTGCCGCCGGCAACATCTACGCCCAAGCCGACGTGGACTTCGTGGGAACTCCAACCTTCAGCGCTATCACAGAGTTACGAATCGGCAGCGGGCCGGTCGAATCGGTGGTGCAGCATCTGAATCTCATCGGCGACACTAGCGAAAGTATCGCGAAGGCGTTTGAACTAGTCCTGAACAGCGGGTACACGGCGATCTGGGCTGAATCGAGCGGATCGCGCCTCACCGTTCGATCAAGATCGCTGGGCACGTCGGGCAATTCATGGTGGATCGGAGTATCACCGAACGACAGCGGCGGAAGCTTCTACGGACAGATCTTTGGGCGATACGAGACTGCCAGCGGAAAGTGGTTCCTCGATGGCGGTTCTGACCCGACATGGCAAACGGACCTGAGTGCGAGTCCAAGGTTGAACCGTGCGGTCCGCGACTGGTCGACCAGCTATTTCGCCGCACTACGGGACGCCAATATTCCGGTGACCGCCGCATTCAGTATGGAGGTCCAGCACGGGGACGCCTCACCCGCAGCCTCGATCGCCCAGCGTTATCCGAACGGTGAACCCGTGCTGTTGAATACCCCAGCGATTCAGACGAACTTCGGGCCGGAGAGCCTGATGTTCTGGAAACATGTGTACCGAGACATGGCGCAGATCATGTTCGATTCTCAGGTGCCAGTATATCTGCAGTTCGGCGAGGTGCAATGGTGGTACTTCCCGAACGCTTCGGGCATGCCGTATTACGATAATCATACGACCAGCACCTTTCAGAGCACATTCGGGCGTCCTCTGCCTGTCTTTTCGTCGAACAGCCTCGACCCTGACATGTATTCTGAGGAGACACACTACCTGAGCGGACTGATCGGGTCCTACACGAGCAACATCATCAGCTTCGTTCGTCAATCGTTTGCGGATTCCAAGTTCGAGGTGCTGTTTCCGTTGGATGTCAATGAGAGTGCGTGGAACACGGCGACGAATTTCCCACAGGATTCCTG
The DNA here is from genome assembly GCA_046160045.1 of Bryobacteraceae bacterium. Classification (GTDB taxonomy): domain Bacteria; phylum Acidobacteriota; class Terriglobia; order Bryobacterales; family Bryobacteraceae; genus CAZGUX01. Next base: position 22,529 of record JBJXGR010000207.1, on the reverse strand, counting down.
GGTACCAACCCACTTGAATTGCCTCAAGACCGAGAATTTCGGCTATACGCTGGGTCGAGACCTGAACAAGGCAAAAGCCGCGGTTGTCTTTCCACTTGCGAAGGGTTTTGCGCGCACTGCCGCGAGTCACCTGATTGGAGTCTCCGACCACACGACTCCGTGGGCTGAGGAGGTCGGCCTGTCGAAGGGCGAAGGGCTCGAATCAGCAGTGATCTGGGCGATGGATCAATTCTGCCTGATCGGCTACCCGATTCCGATCGCCGGGGGCGACCGGAAGAGCCACTACCTGGGCTGAGTTGTGATTGACCCGCCTTCTTTCTTATCTTAGACATCAGTGGTACTCGTTCAGAGCTTATCCAAAAAGTTTGAGTTGTTTGATCATCCTACAGAGCGTCTGCGCGGTCTGTTGGCGTTCAAGGGTTCTCCAAGCGCGAGGGACTTTTGGGTCCTTCGCGACATCAGCTTCAACGTAGAGCGTGGTGAGACACTAAGCATCATTGGGCCGAATGGTTGCGGCAAGAGCACGCTCCTTCAGATGGTCTGCGGCGTCCTGCAGCCAACGTCAGGACGGATTCTGACGCAAGGACGGATCGCCGCGCTCCTCGAACTGGGCGCCGGGTTCAATCCGGAGTTCACAGGTCGCGACAATGTGTACCTGAACGGTGAAATCATGGGACTAAGCCGCGTGGAGATTACGCGGGCCCTTCCCAGGATTGAAGAGTTCGCGGAGATCGGACGATTCATTGACCGACCGGTGAAGGAGTATTCCAGTGGCATGTACGTGCGACTTGCGTTCTCGACCGCCATTCATGTTGAACCGGACATTCTGGTCGTTGATGAAGCGCTGGCCGTTGGAGACGCCGTCTTCTCGAATCGTTGCGTGCGCAAGTTCCAGGAACTGCGCAGACGTCAGACCACGATTCTCTTTGTTTCACACGACCTGGGACTTGTGAAACAGCTATCGGATCGGACCATCCTCCTGATGAATGGCGCGATCGAGAGTCGGGGCGTTCCCAAGGACGTCATCAATCACTACATTGGACTGGTCCTGGAAAGACAGCGCCGGGAAGACAGCGATCCAGTTCGTCCTGGGTTTGGCAGTCACCGCCATGGTGACGGCTCGGCTGAGGTCGCGTCGGTTCAACTCCTGAACCGAACCAATGAACCACTCCTCTCCCTTAGGAGCGGGGAACCCTGTGTCGTGAAAATAGTGGCCCGGTTCGTGAGGCAGGTCCAGGATCTGATGATCGGCATCCTCATCCGAAACCGAATCGGCATGGACATCTACGGGACCAACACGCAAATCGAAAATGTCCGGCTTGGCACGTTCGAAGCAGGCGAGAACCTCGAGCTTTCTTTTTCCTTCCAGTGTTATCTAGCTCCGCAGGAATATACTCTGACTGTCGCGCTACAGCATCCGGACGGTTCTAGCCTTGACTGGATCGACGATGTGCTCACCTTTGAGGTGATCGACAAATCCACGCGCGCTGGCGTCGTTGACCTTCAGGCTGAAGTGCAGTGGATGCGGCGGTGACTCGAAATCACTCCCAATCGGATTAAGGCAAGACTCTGTGTAAGCCAACAACCATCCCGGAGCACCCCGGAAGCGTTTTCAAGGCATGGGTGGTCCGATGTGGTTTCAACCTCAAAACCAAACCCTGGGCTGGACCGTGCCGCCTCCCGCCGGTCGGCCCCGGGCCCAGGTGGAAGAACGTGCCGGGAGGATCACGCTCTCGCTCATCGTTCACAGATGAGTTCCGGCCGCCTACTCCTTGATCGGGTTGTTCGCCAGCAGAGCCCGTCTTCGCTTCACTGGCGCCCGCAGACTAACATGCACTTCCCAGACGGGCAGGCAAGAGGCGACATTTCTACACGGCGCCCGGGGGCGCGCTGGGGACGCCCTCGCCGTTTGACCAACCTGAACGCCTTGTGGGCAGGTGTGGCGACATCGGAAGTGTTCCTCGACACGTGGGTAGCCTGAGGAGGCATCGCTTGCCTCGCCTGCCTCGACTAAAGGGTTTTTCGAACGGCGATCGAGGGTATTCCAGTAACGACTTGGCGTCGGATCGCCCGTATAATTCGAAGGGAATGTGGGTTCCCGTCCTCTTGCTGGCGGCCGCGGCTGCGGTGCAGACGGTGCATGTGGATCAATATCCCCTGCGCAGCGGGTGCGGCGACACCGACTCGGAAGTAGCCAGGTTGCCGGCGGGTACCGAGGTGAAGATCCGTTTTTCGCTGGCTGGATCCAGCAAGCCATGTTTCCTGGTAGCGGTCACGCTCGCCGGCCAGCCCCATGAGGGGTGGGTGTTTTCCGAAGCATTGTCCGACCCCAAGGCGTTTGAAGAGGCCCGCAAGGCGGCCAAACCGGTGATGGTTTCGGCAACCCTGAAACAGGAGCCGGTCTCCGGAGCCGTTTCCAAACAGGCGCCCCGGCAGTTCGCCGTTCCGGCGTCTGTGCACTCCGATGTGAACCGCGCGATGGAGTTGATCCAGCGCAATCAACCCGACGAGGCGCAGCAAATCATGGAACGGCTGCTTCACGCGCATCCCAGGAATCCCGGTTTGCTGGCCGTGGCCGGAATGGCTGCGTACCGCAACGATCGGATGGCCGACGCGCTGTTCTATTGGCGCGAGTCTCTCGACCTGAAGCCCGATCCCGCCCTCGATCAGTGGTATCGCGACGCCAGGCGTGAAGCTGCCGCCGACCGCAGCAAGGAAGTCAAGGTCGGCATGAGGTTCACCCTCCGCTACGACGGTACTGTGGCCGACTCGGCGACCGCAAGCGCCATGATGGAAATCCTGGAACAGGAGTTCGCCCGCGTCTCCGCCACCTTGGGTTGCCGCGCGGACGAGCGCATTACGACGATCGTACAGAGCCGCGATGCGTACTTTCAAGGCACCCGCGCGGCGGAGTGGAGCGCCGCGGCGTACGACGGCAAGATCCGCGTTCCCCTGCTGAGCCGGGGCCCGATCTCACAGGATATGCGGAACACATTCGCCCACGAGATCGTGCACGCTTGCCTGGCCAACATCGGGAGTTGGCCCTCCTGGCTTCACGAAGGCTTGGCGCAAAAGCTGACCGGGCGGACCGTATCAGCCGAATCGTGGCAGATGTTGAAACAACTTGCCAAGGACCGGAAGCTCCCCACCCTGAATCAACTCGCCCAGAGCTGGCAGTCTCTCGGAGACCGGCAGGCGCGCATCGCCTACGAGCTGTCCTTGGCCGCCATCGAACTGTTCTACCGGCATCACAGCGCCACCGGGATTCGCAATCTCCTCCACAATCCGGAGATGCTGCCACGGATCGCTATGGATCTGGATCGGCGGCTGCAAGGCGGAGAGTAACGGGTTCGGCCTTAACGTCGGCCGGGTGGCTGTGCCAGAATAGACCTTCCATGCGAACCCGCATCTGCTTCCTGCTCCTCGCGGCCACGGCCGTTTTCGCTGATACCAAGGCAACTCTGGTGGAACACCGCAAGGTGTGGGACCAGGGACAGCACAACGCCTTCACCGATCTCATCCAATTCAAGGGCAAGTGGTACATGACGTTTCGCGAATCGCAGAGCCACGTCGGCGACGACGGCGCACTCCGGGTTTTGGTCTCGAAAGATGGCCAAGCCTGGGAATCTGCTGCTCTGCTGACCTCGAAGGTCGCTGACCTGCGGGATCCGCATCTATCGATCACCGGCAGGAATGAGTTGATGCTGACGGGGGGCATTCGCCACCTGAAGACGCCCCGCCCGCCCAACGACACTCATGCCTGGTTCTCCGCGGACGGAAAGAAGTGGAGTGTGCCTGTCCAAATCGGCGAATCGGGCCTCTGGCTCTGGAATATGGATTGGTACAAGGGCGCCGCCTACAGCATTGGCTACGATGGCGGCGGCGAGAAATTTATCCGCCTCTATCGAAGCGCAGATGGCCGCAAGTTCGAGCGGTTGTGGCAGCGCGATCACGCCAACGAGTCATCAATCGCCTTTGGCCCCGACGGGACTGCCTACTGCCTGTTGCGCCGCGATCACAAGCCGGATAACAGCGGGCAAATCGGCATCGCCAAACCGCCCTACACGGACTGGAAATGGAGGAACCTGAACGCGCAAACGGGCGGGCCGAAGATGATCCGCCTGCCGGATGGACGCTTCATCGCGACCGTCCGTCTGTACGACGGAAAGCGCCGTACGTCGGTCTGCCAGGTGGACGTCGAGAACGCGAAGATCACTGAAGTGCTCACACTGCCGTCCGGTGGAGATACGAGTTACGCCGGAATGGTGTTTTACCGGGGGTTGATCTGGATGAGCTACTACTCGTCGCACGAGGGCAAGACGAGCATCTACTTCGCGAAGGTCAGGATCGAGTAGCGTAGAGGTATTCGGGGTAACGCCATCGAAAACCACGCGACCGCGCACCATCGGGACGCTTGGACACCTCATGATCCTCAGCATCCAGGAGGGCCAACTTCGCCGGATCGGCAAGCGGATCCGACGTCTGCCTCTGCCAATCAGTCAGCTTGGCCAGCAGGCGGCTTCCAATCCGGGAAAACTCGGCACGCTCCGCGAGGTTCACGAATTCGAAAGGGTCCTTTTCCAGGTCGTACAGTTCCAGGCGAGGGGAGTTGCGCCAGGTCCGGTAGGCGTTCCGGACTGGTTCCGCTGACGCATCGATCTCTGCTTGAGTAGCGCCAGTCTGGATCAAAACCTGCGCCGTGTAGCACAGCTCGGCCGGGTTCCGGCGGCCCGCTAGGAGATTCAGAATCAACTTGTAGCGCCGGTCGCGCACCGTGCGCTGCGGATAGAAAATGGAAGGCCCGGGTACCGAGTGGCTCGTGTTCCATTCGCAAAACAGTTCTTTTCGATTCCGGCGGCCGGATAGAAGCGATCTGCCTGGCAGACCTCGCGGAACCTGCGCTGCCGCGGCGTCCAGCAGGGTAGGCAACAGGTCGACCGTCGACGCAAGTTCGCGGTTGACACCACCGGCCCTCACCCGCCCCGGCCATCGCAACACAAGCGGAATGCGCAGCGCGAACTCGTAGCTGGTCGTTTTGCCTCTTGAGAATTGAGCTCCGTGGTCGCCCAGATAGGCTACCAGCGTGCCGTCTTCCTGGCCTCCGTCCTTTAATTTCGCCAGCAGCATGCCAATTCCCGAATCGAGCCGGCTGATCGAGTTGTAGTAGTTGGCCACGTGCTCGCGTAGTCGCGGCGTGTCAATGCCGACCGCCGGGAACATCCGGACGTCGCTGCCGTTGAGAGGATGGACGGGCAGACCAGCCTGTTGCCTCAGGAACGGCAGGTGCGCATCGGCGTAGCAGACCATGAGGAAGAAGGGACCACCCCGCGACATGAACTCGCCGGCAACCTCGGCGGTCTTGCCTACATCGCGGTGGCCGAAACTCAGGAACTGCCGATCGGCCCATCGATAGTCAAAGGCGAATGCCGGCTCGGGATTGACGTGGAGTTTGCCGATCAAACCGGTACGGTAGCCTGCCTGCTTCAGCAACCCAGGTAACGTAGGCCAGTTCCGCACCATTGTAAATGCGTGGGTCGCCAAGCCAATTTGTCCGTTCTGGTGAGGGTACAGGCCGGTGAGGATCGACGACCGCGACGGACTGCACACCGCCTGCGTTACATAGGCGTTCTCGTACCGATTCCCGCTCGCGGCCAGGGCATCGACATGCGGTGTCGGCACAGTCCGGTCTCCGTAGCAGCCGAAATGCGGACCGTTGTCTTCAGAGACGATGAGGAGAATGTTCGGGCGCGGCCTGGTGGCCTGCGCCCTGCTCAACAGGAGCGCGGGCGCGGAAAACAGGGATCGCCGGGACACCATCTCATCTCACCCAACTGACCGAAATGCCCTGCCAGCCCGGCGTGACAATCTCCGTTCTTACACGCGGGTCCGTCTTGATGCGCGCGAGGAAGTCCGCCATCGGCGCGGGATGGGAAACCACATTGTGCGCCGTAATCACACCGCCCTTGCGCATCTTTCCAATCACCAGATCGTAGTACTTCAAGTAGTCGGACTTCTCGGCATCGATAAACACCATATCGAGCGGGCCGTCGATCTTCGGAATCTCACGGAGTGCGTCTCCCAGTCTCACCTCCACCAGGTCCGACAAGCCGGCCGTCCGGAAGTTCTCCTCCGCCACCTTGCGGCGCCCGGGATCGATCTCGAGCGTGATCAGCTTTCCGCCGCCGCGCAGCGCCATTGCCATCCAGATGCCTGAATAACCGGTGGAGGTGCCGATCTCGAGGATGCGCTTCGCCTTGGCTTTTCGGGCCAGGTCTCGCAGGTAGGCTCCCTCCGGTGGTTCGACGTTCAAATGCCGCTTGCCCGGTTCGAGTAAGGTCTTGAGAAACTGCTCGATCTCCCCATCGGACATCGGGGACGCAGTCAATGTCGCCGCCGCCACCAGGATCATCATCGACCTCATGATCGCAGGCCTGCCCTTCCTAGGATTCCGCGCAGCACGTCGGCATCGCGGCGAAAAATGGCGATCACTCGCTCCCTCGGGATGCTCAACTCACGTTTGCCGGAAGCCGTGCCGCCAAGCTCGTCGTACTCGAAGTGCAATTGCAGGGGACCGGTGAACCCCGCCTGTTTCACCATTGAGAAAAACTCGGCGAAATGCGCCATGCCTTCGGCCAGAGCGCAGAAGTCCGGCGTCCACTTGCCCTTGGCGTTCTTGCCCCACCGGACATCTTTGATGGCGATGCCGCGGGTATACGGCAGCAGGAGCCGCGCGCTGTGTAGCCAACCGCCCAGACCGCCCTCCACCGTTGCGTGTCCAATATCGAAATTGACGGAAACCGAATCGAGGGAAAACGGTTTGAGCAATAAATACAGGTCCCAGAAAGATGCACCCACCTGATCGCGGCCGGAGTGGGTGTGATACATCGCACACACGCCATAGCGCTGGTTCACCGCCGCCAAATCTCGAACGCGGCGCTGGAACTCGTCGAGTTGCGCCGGAATCGGCCGATCGGCGGTGTATTTGAATCCGCCCCACCGGTAGCGGCGAATGCCGAGCGCCGCGCAGGTCTTGATCACCCGTTCCGCGTGCGGCGACGACGCGTCGACGATGCCGGACGTGATCATCGGCGTCGCAATGCCGGCCTTCCGTGTCGCTTCCACCGCCTTCGGCAGGTCTTCTTCCACGCGTTCCGGTTCGATGTGGCCGCCGCTGCGGACCGTCCAATCAACACCATCGAAGCCCAGGGAAGCCGCCACCGAAGCGGCCTCCGCAATGCCGGTCCACTGCAAGTGCTTGGAGAATAGACAAAGCGGCAACTGATTCGGGGACGCCGCGGCGGCGCCCGCCATCGCCCCTGCGGCCATCGTTTGGATAGCAGTTCTGCGGTTCATCATAGGAGCAGCACCGGTGCTCGTCAGGCGCAACTTCAGTTTTGCCGCTTCGAGCGGGACAGACCCATTGTAGTTTATGACTTGCCTCGAAACAGGAAATAGAGATCGATGAACAGGATGATGACGATCGTCAATTCCAGGACGAACGCGCGGCCTTGGTGGAACTCGTCCATCATGTATCCGTACAGATTGCCCGCCGTGCGCAGCTTTTCTTCCACCGCGTCCCGATAGTCGCGTACACCGACACGCGCCGCCGCCATGCGATAGAAACGCGCCGAGAACATATCGCTCAGAAACTTGATCGATGCGTCCATGCGTTCGGTGAGTTCGCTCAAGTCGAGCCGGATGGCATTGATCCGTTCCGCCTCCCGCGCCATTCGCCAGCGGGAGAGGAAGCTCTTCTTTTTCTCCAGAAGGTCATAGGCGCCCGCCAGGAGTTCCGTCAGCTTGCCGTCATAGTGACGGAATTCGAGTAGCTGCAGATTGGCGTATTCCAGCAACTGAATGGTCGCCTCGGCTCCTTCGGCCGAATCGTACACTACGGCCGCCGTCCATCCGACGATGGCAACGTCGTTGGCGTAATACGACATTCGCGCAGCCAGCACTTCGGTGCATTCCTCTGGCGAAAGAGGGACCGTCTCGCCTCGGACCATCTGCCCGATCACCTCGCCACGCTCGCGGATCAGTTCCGCGGCGGTAAGGGACTGGTCACTCCGCTGCAACTGAATAACGTAGTAGTCCTCGGAGAGACGCTGTGCGTATGGGGTGGCCAGTGCTGCGGCCACCTGTTGAAGTATATCGGTGAGCGTCTGTCCTGCCCTTCGCTCGAGTTCCGCCGAAGCCATCCACCGGCTGGACCGCTCCACCATCTCCGGCCAGCCGAGTTCAAAAGGCAACTCCAGCTTGACGCTCACCACGCCGTATTCGTAGTAGTTCGCCTGGCGATTCAGCCGTTCTCCGCTTTCGAGCGCGATTGGCTCCAAAACCTCGAAAACAGGCGCTTTTTCAAAGCCCGCGTACTCGGGCGCCGGGTGCCGGAACCCTACCCTTCGGCTTTCGCCCGCGCCCAATACCACCCTCAGCCGTTCCAGGTCGATGGCGTGGGCGACGTCGTACAGGTAAATAGCCCAGAACGATCCTCGCAGAGTGGCTTCCATCAGGTCCCTCCTGATTGTAGACCCGGTGCCCGGCGTGGAGCGAGCCCAGGAATTACCTGGTTGACAAGCGATTGAAAACGCCCAATACTGAAGTTGGGATGTTGCAACTGAGTAGCAAGAAGCACAATCGCTCCAGCTTGAGCCTGCGATCCCTTTCAGACCTCACTCAGGGCCAGCAAGGGGTAATCGAGCGGTTGGACCTCGCTGAGGAAGACGCGCGGCGCATGATGGAACTGGGCTTTCTGCCCGGAGCGGTCGTCGCCGCCGCAGGGTCGGCCCCGGGCGGCGATCCTCGCGTGTATCGTGTCGACGGCTCCGAGTTCGCCATTCGTCACGAAACCGCCCTGCATTTAAAGGTTCGTCCGCAGAATTCCCCCCGGGACGTCACATGAGCACCTGCCACGATCCGCAAACCGGCGGTCCGGTTGCGGTGAAGGGCTTGCCGTCCGTTTCCGCTAACCGGCCTCGTACCGTTGCGATTGTGGGTCCTCCGAATTCCGGCAAGTCGACCCTGTTCAACCAGCTCACGGGTTTGCGCCAGAAGGTCGCCAACTACCCGGGCGTCACGGTGGAGCAGCACACCGGCATCCTCAAGCTTGACGACGGACATGAGATTCTGCTGGTCGATCTCCCCGGCGTCTACAGCCTCTCGCCGCGCTCCGAAGATGAGCAGGTGACCCACGACGTGCTGCTGGGCACCAGGCCAGGCATGCCGAAACCACAAGCAGTCCTGTTGATTCTGGACTCCACAAGTCTGAGTCGGCATCTGCTGCTGGCCGCGCCGGTACTGGCACTGGGTCTACCCACGCTGGTCGTCCTGAACATGGCGGACGATCTTCGCAGCCGCGGCGGCCAGGTGGACGTCAAGCTGCTGTCGGCCCAACTGGGCGCAGCGGTCGTGTTGATCAGTGCAGCCAGGGGAGAAGGCGTGACCGAGGTCACCCGCTTCCTGGGCGAAGCCTTGCCGCGCGCGACGCCCACCGTGCAGTTGCCGGTCATCTCCGATATCCCCAATTGCCGCGCCTGGGCGCGGGAAATCGGGGACGGATCGCGTTACCAGGCTCCGATGCCGCCCGAGTGGACGCGCCGCCTCGATGCCGTGTTTCTTCATCCCCTTGCTGGCCCCACCATCTTTGCTCTGGTCGTGATGCTGGTTTTCCAGAGTATCTTCACGTTCGCGGCGCCGCTGATGGACGGGGTGGAGTCGATGGTCAGGTTGTCGGGCGACTGGGTTGGCGCGGTGCTGCCGGATTCGATTCTCCGTTCCTTATTGATCGAAGGCGTGTGGGGCGGTGTCGGGTCGGTGATCGTCTTCCTGCCCCAGATTCTCATCCTGTTTCTCTTCATCGGAGTCCTTGAAGATTCGGGCTACCTGTCGCGCGCTGCCCTGATCGCCGATCGCACCATGGCGCGCGTTGGCCTGCAGGGCAAGTCGTTCATCCCCCTGCTGTCCGCTTACGCCTGCGCCGTCCCGGCGATCATGTCGACACGCACCATCGAGAACAAGCGCGACCGCATCGCCACCATCCTGATCGCGCCGTTCATGACCTGCTCGGCGCGCCTGCCGGTGTATACGCTGATTATCGCCGCCTTCATCCCCGAGCGGCCGGTGCTGGGCTTTCTGGGCACCCGGGCGCTATCGCTGATCGGCCTGTACGCGATTGGCTTCGTGGCCGCGATCCTCACCGCCAGGCTGCTGAAGTCTTCCATCCTGAAGAGCAGCCGCGCTCCCTTCATTCTCGAGATGCCGCCCTATCGCTGGCCGACTTTCCGCTCGCTGGGTCTGCGTTTGTATGACCGCAGCAAAGTGTTTCTGCGGCGCGCGGGGACGGTGATTCTCGGCGTCGCGGTTCTGTTGTGGGCGCTGGCGCACCTTCCGCTGCACGACGGCAAGCCACCGGAAATTGAGCACAGCCTGGCCGGCACCATCGGCCGCACCATCGAGCCGGTCATCAAGCCGCTCGGATTCAACTGGAAGATCGGCATTGGACTGATCTCGTCGCTCGCGGCACGCGAGGTCATCGTGGGAACGCTCGGAACCATTTACGGCATCGAGGGCGGCGAGGAAAACAAACGCAGCCTGCAAACCGCTCTGCAGAAGGATCTCACGCTGGGCGGAGCGGTCGCTTTGCTGGTCTTCTTCGCCTTTGCCATGCAGTGCATGTCCACGGTGGCCGTGGTCCGGCGCGAGACCGGGGGCTGGAAGTGGCCGGCCATCCAGTTCGCCTACATGACCGGACTCGCCTATTCCTGCGCTTTCATCGCCTTTCGTGTCGTCTAGCTCGAACGCCCGGCGGACCAGCGAAGCCTCCTCACTTGCCGGTGCGGGCCGCTGTATCATCAAATATCCACAATCTGAAGAACCATGACCTCCACAGAATGGATTGACTATCTCAAGTCGGTGGACACGCCGACGCTCTCCAATGCAATTGAGTTGCTTCACGTTCGCCCGCATACGGAGGGATTCACTCCCCTCCAGGTGCGTTGCCTTTTCCCCGAATTCGGGCGGATGTGCGGCTTCGCGGTCACCGCGCAGGTGGAAACGATGGCCTCGAGCGAGCCATTCGACTTCGAGCGCTTTATGGAACTCTACGAGGCCGTCGACCGGTCGCCCAAGCCGGCGGTGGTCGCCTTCCAGGAGATCGGCCCGCGTCCGGATTTTGCCGCACACTGCGGCGAGGTGATGACCACCATCTTCACGCGCGTGGGCGCCATCGGTCTGGTCAGCGACTGCGCCGTGAGGGACATTCCCGAAGTCCGGGCGCTCAAGTTCCACTACTTCGCCCGCGGCGCCGCCGCCAGCCACGCCCAGTTCCGCATCGTCCGCGTAGGCCTGCCGGTCCAGGTGTGTGGCGTGGTCATCAAGCCGGGCGATCTGCTGCACGGTGACGAGAACGGCATCCTCATGGTACCGGCCGGCGTCGAGGACCGGTTGCCTCAGGCGGTTGACGAAGTGCGCACACGGGAAGGAAAGCTGATGAGCTTTGTCCGCGGTGACCACTTCACTCTGGATGGCCTGCGAAAGCACGTAGTCGAATGAGGGCCAACACACGGGCCTGGCTGGTCGTCGCGGCCTTGTGGGTCGTCGCGCTGCTGAACTACCTGGACCGTCAGGTCATCTTCTCGATGTTCCCTGTGGTGCGCTCGGAACTGCACCTGTCGGATATCGAACTCGGCCTGATTGGCAGCGCCTTTCTTTGGGTGTACGGATTGTGCAGTCCGTTTGCGGGCTTCGTGGCCGACCGCTACGGCCGCCGACGGGTCCTGATTTTCAGCCTCGTGATCTGGTCGGCGGTGACCTGGGCGACCGGCCTCGCGCGCAACATCGAGGAAATGCTCGTGGCCCGGGCACTCATGGGCATCAGCGAGGCCTGCTACCTGCCCGCCGCCCTGGCCATGATCGCCGACTACCACAAGGAGGGCACGCGCTCTCTTGCCACTGGCCTGCATTTCAGTGGCATCTACGTGGGCATTGTCCTGGGCGGGGTCGGCGGAGGATGGGTGGCCGAACATTACGGCTGGCGCGCCGCGTTTACGATCCTGGGCGTGGCCGGCGTCCTGTACACGCCGATCCTGCTGGCCGTCTTGCGCGAGGAGAAGCCGGTGAAAGCCGCCTCCGCCGAAGCCCAACCGAAATTCTGGGCGGCCACTCGCGAACTGGTCACGTTGCGCGGCTTCGGCGCGGTCGTGACCGTCTTTTCGATCCTCTCCATTGCGAACTGGCTGGTGTATACCTGGATGCCGCTGTACCTGTTCGAGCGGTTCCACATGAACCTGGCCGCCTCCGGCTTTTCCGCGACCTTCTACCTGCAGGCGGGCAGCGTCGCCGGCATTCTGATTGGCGGCACCCTGGCCGACCGCTGGTGCGCCCAGACCCCGAGGGGCCGCGTCTGGACTCAGGCGGTTGGCCTGGCGGGGGCCGCGCCGTTTCTGTTCCTGGTCGGATTCACGGGAATCCCTGGGGTTCTGATCGCCGGTCTGGCGGTCTTTGGCGTCGGCAGGGGGATGTTCGATTCGAATGCGATGCCGGTCCTCTGCCAGATCGCGCGGCCGGAACTTCGTTCGACGGGCTACGGCTTGCTGAATATGGCCGGCACGCTGACCGGCGGCGTGGTCGCGATCGCGGGTGGTGCCCTGAAATCCACTCTGGGTTTGGGCGGCATGATTCAGATCGCGGGCATCTTGCTCCTGGTGGGCTGTTTCCTGCTCTGGCGCCTCCCCGTGAGTGACGCACCACCGGTCGAGGGCTGAGGTTGGCTCATGGGGAATGCTCTTGCATAGCGTCGCGGCTCGGGTTTAGGGCTGCAGGGTCGCGAGAAGGATTCGGCAAAACGAAGCCAATTTTGGAGGGAAGTGATTGATTCTACGGGAACGGAATGGGTTCGTCGAATGGCTTCGATTGGCTTCGATCCGGTGCCAGGCACCGGCGCTGCGGCGGTTGACGGCGGTTTGAGAGAGGTCTGCCATGTCCGGTCTGAGGATATCGCGGTGTCAAGGGGGATGCGATTCTGGAAACCTGCAAGTCCCAGATTCGGAGTAGGTTAGGAATTTTCGACCCTTATGAATCCACGACACGGCCCTGTTGCCGCGATGGATGAAAAAGGTTGCCCTGGGCTTCGCCCATTCAGTCAGATGTAATACATCAAGGCACCGACGTCGCTCCGACGCTCGCGCGCGTCATCGACCCTCTGGCAGACCGTGGACAAGGTCGTGTGGTCCAGGATCGAGGCGATGGCGTCGCGCACCTCGCGCATGACCAGCCTGGTTCCACAGGTCTCCACGTCCACGCACTCATCGCACTTTCGGAACGCCGTCTCACTTGCACAAGGAATAGGCGCCAGCGGACCCTCGATCATGCGAATCACCGAGCCCAAGGTGATCTCGTCGGGAGGGCGCGCCAGGAAGTACCCTCCGCCGCGGCCCTTCTTGCTGTCGACCAGCCCACGGCCTTTCAGGCTGAGCAGGATCTGCTCGAGGAACTTCCTCGGGATCACTTCCTCGGAGGCAAGATCCACGATCAGTTTGGGTCCCGTCCTGTAGCTTCGCGCCAGCGCGTACAAGGCGCGAAGGCTATACTGCGTTCGTTTGGAGAGGCTTCGCATCGATTCCGGTGACTCTATTATCGTTCTTCCGCCGGCTGTTTCCCGGACGGTCGACCGGGTCGGAAGAAGCGGCCCGCCGGGCTTAAGCGATGATGAGCCAGCTACAATTTCGGCAGAATCTCCTTCAGGAGCCGTCCCGGATACTCCCGAATGCGGGCGTCGACGCTTTCACCCGCCACGGGAAGGGCGCGGATGGCGTCCGCCGCCGGCTTGACCCGCGCTCCCAGGGCGTCCAACGCATTCAGGGCGCGAACGGCCACGAAGAGGGGATTTCTGCGGCAATCGGCCAACCGCACCAGCACCGGCAGTGCCGCGTTCACATCGTCGGCTCCACCGTACTGTCCGAGCGCCTGGGCGGCCACCGTGCGAACACTGGGAGCCGCATCAGCAAGTGTCTTGCGCAATGCCGGCCTCGTCTCGGCCACCGCTGCAGGCCCTCGGGCCAGGATTCCGGTCGCACCCCAGTAGCGGACAGCGCTGTCGGAGTCCCCGAGCAGGGCCGCAAGCCGGGAGGTGGCTCCGTCCTGGAGCGACGAAGCCAATTCCGCCGCCGCCATGATCCGGGCCATCGGATAGCGCCGATCGTCATGGCCCACTTCGTAGGGGGTCGAACCCATCGACCGCGAGTGAATTTCGTCCTCGGGCAGGAAACCAACGTCCCGAACGGCGAAGGCGTGATCCTGCTGGACGGCTCGCAGCCGCTCGAGGACGGAGCGGTGCCGTGCCGACCCGGCAAGATTGTTCACTTCGTCCGGATCGGTCTCCAGATCGTACAACTCCTCGGCGGGCTTGGGCTCCCAGAACACGGACTGCGGTGGTTTCAACTTGCCTTCGTCGTAGAGCCGCTTCCATACCTGGGTCGTCGGGGTTTCGAACATGTATGCCAGGTGCTGGCCGTAGATCAGGTGCGGCAGGTAATTCCGAACGTAGACATAGCGCTGGTCGCGAACGCTCCGCACCATGTCGTACCGTTCATCCATGCGGCCGCGGAATCCGTGAAGGGACTCGCGCTCGCGGCCCGGGTGCTCCCCCAGGAATGCCCGTCCCTGCATCCACTCGGGCGCCTCGAGGCCAATCAGGCTCAGTAAGGTGGGCGCCAGATCGACAAAACTCACCAGCCGCGTGCTCGCGGCGCCCGGCCGGTAGTCATTCGGCGCCAGGTGGCGGAACTTCCCGGGAACATGAACGATGAGGGGAACGCGCAGGCCCGAATTGTAGGGCCAGCGCTTGTTGCGGGGCATTCAAGAACCGTGGTCGCCGGAGAAGAACACAATGGTGTCTTCGGCCAGCCCGTCCCGCTGTAGTTCGGCGAGCACCTTCCCGGCCATCCCATCCATCGTGGTGATGTTGTCGTAATACTGTGCCCAGTCGTGACGGACCTCGGGTCTGTCCGGATGATACGACGGCAACGGCGCCTTGGCCGGGTCGTGCACCAGCGTATGGGGCCGGCTGCGAATCTGGCTTTCGTGGGTGATGGTGAAGTTGAAGATGGAGAAGAAGGGCTGCCCGGATTTGCGGTTCCGCCAATGCGCGCGGTTGCTCGAATCGTCCCAGACCTGGCCGGGCTTTTCGAGGTTGTAGTCTTCCTTGACGTTGTTCGACGCGTAGTAGCCGGCTTCGCGCAGGATCTGCGGATACATCCTCATGCCGGGCGGCATGCGGGTGTTGCTGCGCATGTGCTCGGAGCCCGTGCTGGTGGGGTAGACCCCCGAGATAATGGTGGTGCGGGCCGGAGCGCACACGGGCGCGTTCGACCAGCAGGTACGATACCGCAGGCTGCGCTCCGCCAGGCGATCGAGGTTGGGAGTATCGGCATAGCGATCGCCGTAGGCGCCCAGATGAGGACCGATGTCCTCGCAGGTGATCCAGAGAATGTTGGGACGAGGTTTGGATGGCGCCGCGAGCAAAGTGCCCCCGGCGAGTGCGCCGGCGAGCGAACGGCGGGACACACCGGGGCTGGACATAGTTCGGCCTCAGCGTAGCATGAGAAACCGGAACCAGCGTGAAAGAGCCAGCCCCAGGGGTAAGGCCGCCACGACCAGTGGCCCGCGGCCTGAGTCGGCCGTGCTTTGCCGGCGATGATCAGCTGTTGTTTCAAGATGCTGGAAGTTCGCGAGATGACGACATCCCGGGTCGCCGTCTGGTATCGTACAGATCGGGTTGTTTTCCAGGGAGCAGACGAGGAGTGGCTCGGGGAACGCGGGGGAATGTGACTGGCCTGTGCGACAGCGTGCTCCAGCGTAGCGCGCCTTGTCGCCGGCCCGATGTTTTTTTTGCCGGAGGCCGAACGGGACCTGTCCTTGGGTGCATGCTAAGATCACACTCATCAGGTTCTTCGAACTGTGAGGTCCCGACAGACTGGGACACTGACCCTCCCCGCTTTTGTTTTGAACACATATGACCGATTGGCGTGATTTCTTAGGATCGATCCCGATGTTCACCTTCCTGGGCCGCGACGAACTGGTCCAGTTGCAGAACCTCTTCGTCGAGTCGACTCATCCGAAGGATGCAGTGCTCTTCCGGTCGGGAGATGAGGGAGATACCTTTTCGATTGTCCTGCGCGGCGAACTCGAAGTCTGGGCCGGCGAGGGACAGCAGCGCATGACGGGGACGTTGAAGCGCGGCGACTTTTTCGGGGAGATGGCGCTGCTGCAGGGAGGCAGGCGCACCGCGACCATCATCGTTCGAAGGCCGGCTCACCTGCTCACTCTCTCCAAGGCTGCCTTTGACACCTTCTTCCGCAAAGACCCGAGAATGCTCGACTACTTCACTCAGGTTCTTTGCCAGCGGCTGGCAAGCGTCAGCAAAGGAGCCCCTGTCCTTGGGACCTCCAGTACCATCAGTGTCACCGGCCGTCCCGGTCTGAAGGGCAAAACGCTGGTTTCGTCGAGCCTCGCTGGAATTCTTCATGACCTGACCGACACCGACGTGCTCCTGATCCGGGTTTCGCCGGGCGAGCAAGGCCCCGAAGGCGCTGTCGCGCAATTAATGTCGAACGAACTGGACACGGCACTCGAGGTGGTGAATCAGGCGATCAAATCGGAGGGTCCGGGCATATTCACGCTGGATGTTCCGGCCCGGACAGACAAGCCGTCCAGCTTCTACAGCCAGCAGTCGTCGAACCTGATTTCCAAGGTCGGCGATCGATTTCGTTTCATTGTGTACGACCTCGGTTCCGAGCCGCGCGCTCTGGTTGAGTCGGCGAAGGACTTTTCGGATGTGATCATCGACATCGTAGACACTCCCGAAGCCCTTCCCGCGTTGGACAAGGCGTCGCGCACCAGGAGGTTTCAGGTAGTCAATCTGTACAACCCGAGATCCGGGCGGATCGCCATCAGCCATTGCGAACCCTTCGTGATTCCCAGGGACTCGGCGTTGTCCGGCGGAGATTCCACCAAATACATCAGGCGGAGCCGCCATGGCGCGGCGGCATTGCCTCTGCGGAGGCTGGCCCGGAAGCTCCTGGGGTCTACGGTTGGTGTGGCTCTCGGTGGAGGAGCGGCGTTTGGAATTTCGCACCTCGGTGTTCTGAAGGTACTCGAACAAAACGATATTCCGATCGACCTGGTGGCCGGCTGCAGCCAGGGATCCATTATCGGAGTTGGGTATGCCGCCGGAATGGGGGTCGAAGAAATGATCGACACGGCCCTACGGCTCGGCAAGAAGAAGAACTTTATGCTCCCGGTCGACCCCACGCTCTCGAGGCCGGGGATTTTTGCCGGAGAACGGTTCGCCAATATTTTTTCGCCTCTGCTGGGGGACAAGAAGAGATTTGAAGACCTGACGATCCCATGCAGAACCGTAGCGACGGACATCGAGAACGGCGAAAGAGTCGAGATCGGCTCAGGATCCCTCACCGATGCTTTCCGCGCCAGCGCCTCGGTGCCAATGGTTTTTTCTCCGTTCAAGAGCGGCGACAAGATCCTGGTTGACGGAGGCGTGGCCGATCCAGTCCCGGCCGAGGTCGTCCGCAACATGGGCGCCGACTTCATCATCGCCGTCAATGTGGTTCCGCCGATGAAGAAGGGGGTGGAGAACGAGGTGTCTCGCGCGTACCGGTTCGTCAACCGGTTCAATCCCTTCTCCTACTTCGAGGGCAGCCGGGGCCTTCCGAATCTGTTCGATATCATCATGAACTCCATGCAGATTCTTCAATACGAATTGGGGAACTTCAAGGCGATCTCGGCCGATGTGCGGATCAATCCCGACCTTTCCGACTTCACCTGGATCGAATACTACCGTTCTGAAGAGCTCATCCAGCGCGGAGTCGAAGCCGCCGAACGCGCCATGCCCGCGATCAAAAATGCCTACGCCCGGAAGCTTTCTCCATATCGCAAACAAACCGAAGATTGAGATGTGAAGCGGGTGCGGAGCACCACCATGAGGGAAAGAGTGCCAATCCAACGACGAACTCTTCTTTCCGGCGCCGCGATGAGCGCAGTCTCCGCTTGCGGAGGAGCAAAGAAGGCGCAAGCCCCATCCGGGCCATCGGGCGAAGAACTCGACCACGCCGCCGCCGCGCCTGTGCTACGAGTAGACGGCCTCACGTCGCCCGTCATCATCGAATCCATCAGGCTCCTGAAGAAGGAGAAGGAGTACTTCGTTCACGTCCGATCAAAGGACGGCGCGGAGGGAATCTCGCTGCCCAATCCACCGCGCCCGGAGTATCTCGATAAGGTCCTGAACCACCTGGTCATCCCGTTTTTCATCGGCAAGGACGCGCGCGACCTGGAAAACCTGCTGTGGGAGCTGTATCGCTGGCACGACAACTACAAGCTCTACGGCATCGCGCTGTGGAGCCCGCAAGCCTGGGTCGAGTTCGCCATCCTGGACCTGCTGGGCCGCATCGCAAAAAAGCCCATGGGCGCGTTGTTCGGCGAAGTCGTTCGCAAGGAGATCCCGATCTACGTCGCCAGCGGCCGGCGCGATACGACCCCGGAACAGGAGATCGAACACCTGCAGAAACTCGTTCAGCAGTCAGGCGCCAGGGCGCTGAAATTCCGTGTGGGCGGCAGGATGAGCCGCAACGCCGACGCCATGCCGGGCCGCACCGAGACGTTGATTCCGCTGGTCCGAAAGACATTCGGCGACTCGATCGACATCCACGCCGATTCCAACAGCTCGTACGATCCTCCGCTGGCGATCAAGATCGGGCGCATGCTGGAAGAGATCAAGGCGGTGTACTTCGAGGAGCCGTGCCCATTCGATCACCTGGAGGACACCAAGGTAGTCGCCGACACGCTGGCTCTTCCGGTGGCCGGCGGCGAACAGGAGTACAGCGACTGGCGTTTCCGTTGGATGATCGCCAACCGGGGAGTCGACATCGTGCAGCCAGACCTGCACTACTACGGTGGAATGATACGTTCGATGCGTGTTGCCAAGATGGCGGACGTGGCCGGAATGCCGACTACCGTGCACATCTCTGGCGGCTTCGGATTTGTCTACATGCTGCACTTCGCTTCAGTGGTGAAGGACCCCGGCCGCTACCAGGAGTACAAACTGGGAACCGAGAGATACGGCGACTGGTTCGACACTCCGATCACGGTAAAAGACGGCAAGATGAGCGTGCCGGCGGGCTATGGCGTCGGGATCAAGGACATCGCGGGCCTGCTGAAGGGCGCGGTTGAGATCAAGACCTGAGAGTCGCCAGCAGAATCAAAGATTGGCCCAGCGGGAAATCAAGCCCGGCGGCAATCCATCGCGACTCCAGTTGAAGAGGCAGGCTTAGCAAACGGTCCAGCCACGAGCTGACAGGTTGCACTCCGCTATCCGGCGGGGACTGCATCAAGGGTTCCACAATGCGGAACTTGGTGAACGCCACCGGCAACAGCAGAGAGTTCGCGTAGGTGCAGCGATCGACATGAAAGCCATGAGCTTCGGCTGCCCGGACGAGGCGGGTCCGCGTGAAGCGCTGACGTTCGAGGGCGAACTCGGAGTGCCGGCTGCGCAGCCAATCGAGCGCGGAGACCCGCATGGCCAAGGTCCCGCCCGGTTCCAGAACCCGCGCAAATTCGGCGAAGGCTCTATGCTCATCGCCGCGCGGCAGGTGGACGACGACGTCCATGCTTACCAGCAGATCGAAACTGCGCGCCCGGAATGGCAATTCCTGGATGTCGCCCTGCGCCAGTTCGGGAATGCCAAGATGGCGGCCGTACTCCAGACCCTCCCATCCCAGATCGAGCGCCACAATCGGAACGCGATACCGCTCGCGCAGCACTTTCGCAAAATGGCCGGTGCCGCAACCCGCCTCCAGGATCCGGCGATAGCGCCGGTGGGCAAACAGGGGATCGAACAACCCAAACATGATCCGCCGCATGCCGCGGTACCACCAGAACTGCTCCTCCGCCTTCGCGATGTTCGCGAATTCGGCGGGATTCATCATAGCGAGGAGGCAGCGAGTTGTCCGACCCTCAGGTAGTGATCGAGGTTCTGCCGGTAATAGTCGAGCGAACGCGCCATTCCTTCGAGCAGGTCGACTTTCGGCGTCCAGCCCAACTCGTGTTCGATGCGCCTCCAGTCGGCCACGTAGCTGCCGATGTCGATCTGCTTGAGTTCGCGGGAGAACGGCCGGAACGACACCGGCACTCCGCCCGCAACCTCCGCACAGAGATGCGCGATTTCGGCAATCGGCAGGGCCATGGGTCCTCCGACATTGTACGTGTCCGAAGGAGGCCTGCGACACTCGCCGGCGGCGAGGAACGCGTCGACGGCGTCATCCACGTACAACGCATCACGCAGTTGCCGGCCGTCTCCGAACACTTCGAGTCCTTCTCCCAGCACCATACGTCGGAGAAAGGTGGACAGGAATCCCTGGCTGGGGATATGGAGGGCCATCCGCGGCCCGTACACATTCGTGAGCCGAATGACCACGGCGTCCAGCAAGCCCATGCGCGTCAGCATGTGGTGATACATGCTGGCGGCGTATTTGTGCACGCCGTTGAAATCCACCGGGTTCACCGGATGCCGCTCGTCCACCGGGAGGCACTCCGGCGCCCCGTAGATCTGACGAGTGCCGGCATAGACGACGCGGGCGCCCGGTGCGACCTGGCGGACGATGTTGAGGAACTTGAGCTGGCTGACCGTGTTGATTTCCAGGTCACGCTCGGGAAACTGCATACTGTGCAGGTGGCTGATTTCGCCTGCGACGTTGAAGATCACGTCGCTCTCGGCGATAGCGTTCTCGAAATCGGCGGCTTGTCCGATGTCGAGGGAAATGAGGCGGGCGCGATCGCGGATCGCGGCGATGTTGTGCGGGTTGGCTCCGCAGCCTTCGATGGCCGAGTCGACAATGGTCACGTCCGCCCCTAACGCGGACGCTCGAATCGCCAGATTGCTGCCGATGAAGCCGAGGCCCCCCGTTACAAGGACCTTCTTCCTCTCGTATGGCATGAGCTGCTTAGCAATAGATTGGTATCCTTATAACCCGAACGCGGTGGGATGCGCAAGGGGCCAAACGAATCTTCGGTACTAAATGAGGCCCGGCCTAAGTACTCACTGATCATGATGACGGCTCCTGCCGCAGAGGGGGCCCGGCGGCGGCCAAGTTGGCGGAAGGTGGATCGCCGGTGGTGGCGCTGGTTCGGGAGTTGCGGGAGGCGGCGCGGCAGATCCGGGTTCGGGAGGTATTGCGGCGACCGGACGTGGCGGTGAGGGCGATGGTGCAGGAGCGGCAGAACCTGGCGCTGGAGCAGACGATGCGAGAGCGGCAGGGGGAGCCGACGTGGTTGGCGGATCCGAAAACGGCCGAGTTCGTGCGGCTGGTGATGAAGATGCTGGAGCGGCCTCCGGAGACGCTCGAACTGATTTCCCTACGACGAAATCGGTGTCAACCGTACCGGCGCCGAAAAAGGTCCGTCTTCTCGCGCTCGCTGCCAATGGTGCAGCCAATACCGTGGGCCCGCCCACCTTGGTATCTTGAATTGCAACGGCGAAGCAATGACGATTGCAGCAAAATACGAGCACGGCATCTTCCGTCCCCTGGAAGACGTGACGATCAACGAGGGGACCATCGTAGAGGTGCACGTGCCAGCCGAAGGCGAGCCCACTCGCAAGCGCCGATCCATCAAGGACCTCCCCTTCTACGGCATGTGGGCCGATCGCGACGACATCGCCGATGGCGTGAGCTACGTCGATAGACTCCGAGACCATCCGCGCGGCTGACGGCAGCGATGGCGCGCTACTTGATCGACACCGACGTCACTTCGGCACTGTCGGGTGAAAAGAAGTCTCTGACCAGTTCTGCAAAACGCCCCATTGAGGTATCTCCTTTGGCGGTCCAACGATTCCCGGCTAAGCTGCCCCGCCTCCCACTGCAGTGTTTCGCGGAGATGGACGTGGAAGTTTCAACCGCAGTTTCCAAAAAGAATGCGTGGGCGGGGTCAGCTTGAGCCGAGGGTTATGCAGCGTTGCCCTCACCCTCAACCGCGATGTCAAAGTGCAAGACATCCTCTCGCCTTCCCAACTTTGTGTACAACGCGATCGCCGGTTCGTCTTCGATGCCGGTATCGGCCTCAACGAAAATCACATATGCTCCACGCCGAGCAGCGATCTTCTTGAGCTGTTCAATCAAGGCCGTCGCGATTCCTTCGCGTCGATGCCCCGCTGCAACGGCGAGATCGTAGATATAGATCTCGCTACGCTCCTGCTCGAACTTCCTAAGCTCGTAGGCTGCGAGACCACCGACTACTTCGCCGCTTTTCACAGCGGCCAACGCGATGAACATGTCACCGCCGAGCAATCGCCGCAAATAGCCCTCACTAGGACGGTTCGCAGTATAGCTATCGACTTCGTTGAAAGCTTCGCCGAAGGTCGTCAACAGCGCTTTCATCAGCGCGAGGTCATTCGGAGTGAGATGACGAATATCTACCGACATGAACAACTTTCAAGCTGCATAACGCTCCGGTTCAGCGACGGGCCG
>JBJXGR010000206.1:0-15371 GCA_046160045.1 Bryobacteraceae bacterium | reverse complement strand
CGCGCCAACGCGAGCAGATCCACCGGGCCTCGCTCTCCCGAGGGCAAGGCTGCCTCCGCCCGCAATGCCCTCCAGCACGGACTCCGTAGCCGCCACGTGGTCCTCAAGGGCATCGAATCCATTGACGAGTTCGAACAGCTCCGCGAATCCTTCTACCGGCAGTTCGGTCCCGCCGGGCCGGCCGAAACCTCCCTCGTCGACCGGATCGCCGCCGCCGAGTGGCGTCTGCGCCGGATCGGCCGCATCGAATCCGCCACCGTGTACGATCGGTTGCTCGACGCCGGCGTTGAAAAGGTCCTGGACGACCCCGGCCGCGCCGAGGACCCCGAAAGCGACGAAGTCGAATCCCAGATGCTCCACGAGGCTTACCGCGCGGCCATGTACCAGCTCCAGCAGTTGTACCGTTTTGAAGCCCAACTGGAGCGTTCGATCGAACGCTCCATCGCCCAGTTGGAGCGCCTGCGCAAGTCCTCGGTCCTCTGCGCGGACAATCCCCTTCCGCCGGAACCGCCCGCCGAAGCCGTGTCTGCGGCCTCCGCCTCGAATTCGAACGAACGAAGCCAATCGCCGGTCGCTGTTGCTGGACCTCAGCCCCTGCCCCCTCCCCATGGCCTCACCGTGGTACCGCCGCGCCCTTCCGGCCAGCCGGGCCTCCCCGCCAAAGCCGCGGGCGCGAACCGGTGAGCCCGGCCGTGTGTCCCCTCTCCGCGGTCACGGGTGCTTTTTATTGCCAGTCCGGTCGACTCTTGCCCTTTTGCCTGCATCGCTCTGCCCGTCATCAGCGATACAATCGCAACGCACCCATGCGCCCCGCCCTCGCCTCCGGATTCCTGTTCGCGCTCACCGCTTGGTGCGCCCCGGTCTATCCGCCCGACCCCGCGCGCGCCGATGTCGCCGCCCTGCTCCGGTCGACCGAATGGGTGCGCAGCCTGGACGAAACCGCCCTGCGAGCGCTGGTTCCCACGCGGTCCGGCCTGTTCTTTGTCGGCTGCCCCAACTGCTCCCACGGCCGGCAGGAGGATCAGTTGTCGTGGAAACCCGAGACGCCCGGCGAGGTCTTCTGCCGCTACTGCGGCCACCGCTACCCAAGCCCGAAATACCCGATGAAAGTCCAGCGGGTCCGTAACCCTCGCGGCACGTTCCATGAGTATCCGTATTGGGAGGACCCCAAGGGATATCGCTACTACTTCCCGGCTCGGCGCGACGACCTCGTGCGCCGTTATCTGTCCGCGCGCGCGTCGGAACTGGGAATCCTTTACGTCCTCACCGGCAAGAAGGAGTACGCGCGCCACGCCGCAATCCTGATCGACCGCTTTGCCCAGGTCTTCCCGTCGTGGTGCTTTCATTACGACTACCCGTTCTCGCAAAAGGAGATCTACCACGGCAAGGTCGCCCCTGCCGATTTCCGCGCCGGCTATCGCACCGCGCGCTGGAATTGGTGGGCCTACGGCGACCTGCCCCTTGAATTGGTGCAAGCTTACGACTGGATCCGCGAGAGCGGCGTGCTGGCCGAACTGTCGCGCGAGGCAGGCGTCGATGTGGCCGCCCGCATTGAGCGGGACCTGTTCCGGGAGGCGGCCGATGAGGTCCTCGCGCACCGGGAAACGTACGGCAACATGAGTCCGAGCGCGTGGAACTCGTTGATCGTCGCCGGCCGGGTCATTGGTGAGCCGCGCTACGTCGACGAGCCTTTGCGCCGGCTGAGGACCTTTCTCGAGACGCGTTACTTTTACGACGCTTCGTGGCCCGAAGGCGCGCCCTCGTATCATCAGCAGACGGTCAACTGGCTGTCGCGAGTCGTGGAAGCCGCCGCGCCCGGCACGCCGGGACTCGGCGAGGCGCGCACTGCGATCCGCCGGTCCCGGGAGGCGCTCGATCTCATGCGCTTTCCCGATGGACGGCTGGTGCCGGTTCACGACACGTGGTCGACTGACCGCCGCGAACCCATCGAGGAAAGCCGCTCCTGGCTGCTGCCGGCCCTGGGCCACGCCTCGCTGGGCGCCGGCCGCGGCGACAGACAGGCGCAACTGCATCTGACCTGGTCCGGAGGGTACGGCCATCAGCACGCCGATCAGTTGAGCCTGATCCTGTTCGCACGAGGCCGGGAGGCACTGTCCGACATCGGCTACACCCATACTCGCTACCGCGCCTGGACCCTGGCCGCCGCCGCCCACAACACGGTCGTCATTGACGGCGTGCCGCAATTCGCAGGCACCGCCGGCAAGCCCTCGGACGGCGCCCTGCGCTGGTTCGACACACGCGATCCCCGCATCCACAGCGTCAGCGCGGACGGCGAGCGCGCCTATCCGGAGTTGGCCAAGCGATACCGCCGAACGCTGTACTTGGTGGATGGCAAGTACGCGGTCGACATCTTCGAGGTGGAAGGCGGCGTCCGTCATGACTATTTCCTGCACGGCGGCGCCGACGAGGACACCCTGATCGAGAGCCCCCTCGCGTTTCGCCCGCTGGCTTCCTTGCTGCCCGAGGGTCTGAAGTGGACGGCTCCGGTGAACGAATACGATGTCGCCTCGTTCGCGCGGCCCTTCTACGCTTACGGAATGTTGCGGGATCTTCGCGAGGTCGAAGCCGCCTCGCCGGTAAAGCTGATGCTTCGCCCGGCGAAACCCGGGTCGCCCGGCACGCGGATCACGTTGCTGCCGCAAGTCGCCGGCCGCGTCGTCACCGGTACCGGCCCGTCGGTTCGGCGCGCCGGCGAGGACGACGCGCGCTTGGAAGACACGCGCCGTCCCTTCCTGCTGCTACGCCAGGAGCCCCCGAAAGGCCGCAGCGTGTTCGTCTCCGTGATCGAGTGGGAGCCCACCCTGGACTCGGTCGAGAGGATCACTCTGCCGGGAGCGGCGGCGGCCGTCAAGTTATCCGCGGGCGGAACCACTCATCTTCTGGTCCACGAAGCGGAGCGCATGGTCAAGGTGCCGGCCAGTTCTCACTCCGCGTCCTTTTCCGGGCAGGCCGGCTGGCTGGAACTGCGCTCTGGCGAGGTCTCGCATGCCTGGGCGCGCGGCGAGGGCGGATGGCGTCTCGGCCGCTTTCGTCTCGACTCTCCGCGTCCGGAGCGAGCAGAGGTCGCGGGCTTCGAGCACGACACCGTCGTGACGCGAACGCCCCTGACCGCCGGAGCAGGGGACACGTTGCGGATCGTGACCGGAGATGGGTGGACGTATCCGGTTGGCGCGGCGGCCTCCAGTGAGGGCACGAGGCTCCGCACCGTGGAAAATGTTGCCGGCATCTTCGAAACCACGTCCTCAGGGTTTCGCCTGAAGACGTTTCCCAAGCGTGAGCACCAGGGCAAGATCTGGATCGAGCAAGCCGTTTCCCGCTCCTACACGCAAGAGCGCTGATCGGCCTGCGCACTTCTGGTGGGGCCGCGGAGATCGTGAGAAACTCGTGCACATGGAATACAATTCAGGACACTCGCGGCGAAGAGACTTCCTTCGCCAGGGAGGCGCCGGTCTCCTGGGACTCACCAGCATCGCCGCCGAACCTCAACCCTCCGAACCGGTAAAGACCGATGTCTTCGTGGCCAGCCAGGGCGGCGTCCACACCTACCGCATCCCGGCGATCATCGCCGCGCCCTCCGGCGCGTTGCTGGTCTTTTGTGAGGCGCGCAAAGTCAGTATCCAGGATGCCAGCCCAACCGACATGGTGGTCCGGCGCAGCGTCGACGGCGGTAAAACGTGGCTGGCCATCCAGACCCTGATTCGCGGCGAAGGGACCGACGCGATCATGAATCCTTGCGCCGTCGTCGACCGCACCTCGGGCGCGGTGTTGTTGTTGACGTGCAATACGAACCGGGGAAAGCGCGGCGAGCATCGCAGCCACCTGCTGGTTTCCAGCCGCGATCACGGGAAGACCTGGTCCGCCCCCGTCGATTTGGGCAAGCGCATTGCAAACTACGACGATACATTCGTGCCGGGCCCCGGGATCGGCATTCAGACAGCGTCGGGGAGGCTCGTCATTCCGGGATACACGGGCGAGTCCGTTGATGAGGACGAAAAGGGCACGCGCTCCCGGGTGGTCTACAGCGACGATCACGGGCAGACGTGGCGCATGGGCAAGCCGGTGTCGGTGGACACCAACGAATCGCAAGTGATCGAACTGGCTGACGGCCGGTTGATGCTCAACATGCGGCAGGGCACCGGCCAAAGCTGCCGCGCCATCGCCCTGAGTAAGGATGGCGGAGAAACGTGGGATCCCGTGTATTGGGACCGGACACTCAACGAAAGCCCCTGCCAGGCGAGCATCGTACGATACAGCCTGGCCGGCCGGAACAGTAAGAGCCGCATCCTGTTCGCCAACCCGGACAATGTGGGCGCGCGGTACGGCGTGGACCGGACCAAGATGACCGTTCGCGTCAGCTATGACGAGGCCCGCACCTGGCCAGTGAAGAAACTGATTCACGCGGGGCCGTCGTCGTACTCGGGTCTTGTCCGGTTATCGAATGGAGACGTCGGGCTGATCTTTGAAGGCGGCGAGAAACACCGGAGGGAGTGGATTCGCTTCGTTCGGCTGCCGCTCAAATGGCTGACGGACGGAAAGGACTCATAGGAGGGGAGGTTAAGGCCGATCGCGCCGCGAGCGCGATCGAGCGGGCCTCGGCGGCCGAGTGCGCCAGCGCGGTGATGTGGCCCATCTTCCGCCCCGGCCGTGCTTCCATCTTGCCGTAGAGATGCAGTTTGGCGTTGGGGAACGCGGCGGCGGCGGCGAAATCGGGCTCGCCGGACTGCCACAGATCGCCCAGCACGTTCGCCATCGCCGCGGGGCGCAATTGCTCGGGCGAGCCGAGCGGCAAGCCGCACACGGCCCGCAGTTGTTGTTCGAACTGGCTCGTGAGGCAGGCGTCAAACGTATAGTGCCCCGAGTTGTGCGGCCGCGGCGCGAGTTCGTTCACCAGCAGCCGGCCCGACTTCGTCAGAAACAACTCCACACACAGGACGCCGACGACGCCGAGCGACTCCATCACCCCGCGGGTGATCTCGACCGCGTCCGCGGCCACCCGTGGCGGGACGCCGGCGGGCGCGGTGGTGACATCGAGAATGTGACGCGAATGGACATTGTCCACCGGGCCATAATGCGCGAAAGCGCCGTCGTGGCCGCGTGCCCCGATGACGGAAAGCTCGCATTCGAAATCGATGAACTGCTCGAGCACGGCTTCGGCCCCGTTCATCCGCGCCATCGCGCCCGCGGCCTCTTCCGGGCGCGCAATCCGGACCTGGCCTTTCCCGTCGTAGCCGAAGCCGGCGGTCTTAAGGATGGCGGGAAACCCCAACTCTCCCAGCGCGCCGGTCAACTCCGCCGCCGACTGAATCCGGCGGAAGGCGGCCAGCGGGAATCCATGCCGATCGAGGAACGTCTTCTCCCGCAATCGATGCTGGGTGATGTGCAGCACCTCGCCTGCCGGACGCACCGGGGCGAACTCGGCCGCCGCGGCGGCAGTCGCCGAGGGTACGTTCTCGAATTCAAACGTGACCGCGGCTACCTGGGACGCGAACCGCCGCACGGCGTCGATGTCGTCATACGAAGCGGTGATCTCCTCGTCGGCCACCTGGCCGGTGGGCGTATCGGCATCGGGCGAGAACGTGTGGACGCGATAGCCCATGCGGCGCGCGGCGATGGCGAACATCCGCCCTAACTGGCCGCTGCCGAGGACTCCGATGACACTGCCGGGGAGGATGGGCTTCACGGCAGCGTTTCGTTCAGGATTTTTTCCGTCTGGTTCTTACGGAACTCCGCCAGAAGTTCACGCAATTGCGGGCGATGCCGTGCCAGGATGGCGACCGCGAGCAAGCCCGCGTTGCGCGCTCCGGCCGTGCCGATGGCGAGGGTGGCCACCGGAATTCCCGCCGGCATCTGCACGATCGAGAGAAGAGAGTCGACGCCCTTGAGAACTTTGGACTCGACAGGAACGCCGAGTACCGGCACCGTGGTGTGCGCGGCTACCATCCCGGGAAGATGCGCCGCTCCGCCGGCGCCGGCGATGATCAGTTCAATTCCTCGCCCTTCGGCCTCGGTAGCGAACTCAGCCATCCGCACCGGCGTCCGGTGGGCGGAGATCACACGGCACTCGTGCGGCACGCCGAACTCAGTCAAGGTCTCCGAGGCGTGGCGCATGGTCTCCCAGTCGGACTTGCTGCCCATGATCACCGCAACCAGCGGGTGTTCGGGCGTCAGATCCATGAGTTACTCCCCTTGCGCGAGCGAGAATCCATGCGCGATTGTGATGGGTACTTTCGTGGACATATCAGTGGTGAGGTTTGGCAGGATTTGGACCTTTCAGGATATCAGAACGGGGGCATGCGCTAGGCAGGCAACACGCGCCGTAGGACGCGCAGGTAGTTGCCTCCCATGATGCGGGCGATGTCGGCTTCCGGAAA
The DNA here is from genome assembly GCA_046160045.1 of Bryobacteraceae bacterium. GTDB lineage: Bacteria > Acidobacteriota > Terriglobia > Bryobacterales > Bryobacteraceae > CAZGUX01. Next base: position 8,979 of record JBJXGR010000206.1, on the reverse strand, counting down.
GCCCGCGGCCAGCAGCGCGTCCGTGATCCAGAGCATGCAGGTGGTGTTGAAGTGAGTGCCGATGCCTACGTGATCCGGCCCCATCCGGTCGACCGCGTACCGGATGATCCTGAGGGCGGCGTCGAGTTCCTTCCGGGGCACGCGGAGGAGCGGCGTTTCGCCGGGCGGCCTGGAAATGGGGGGCGTCAGGCCGAGAACGCCGCCGCGCTTCGCAAGGGCTTTCATGATCTTATCCGGCATGTTTCGCGCCGTGGGATCGAGGGCTCGCGGATTGGAATGGGAGGCCACGACGGGCGCCTCCGAAACCTCGATGGCATCGAGTGAGCAGGGGTCGTTCAAATGCGAGATGTCGATGAGGATTCCGGCGCGGTTCATCTCGTGGATCATCCGGACGCCGAGTTCGGTGATGCGGCCTCCGGAGCGCGTCTCGTTGGATGGGTCGTAGCCGAGTTCGCGCGTGGCCTGAGCGATGGTGATCATGCGGAGACCGGTGCGCGCCAGCATGCGGATGACACCGGGAGTGTCGCCGAACCAGTCGCTGCGGTTGGCGCCCATCAACACAGCCACTTTCCCTGAGCTTCGGGCCCGGTCGAGGTCGGATGCGGTCCGCACCAACAGAACCTTATCCGGATTGGCTTCCACCTGTACGAGGAACCGGTCGAGGATGGCCAGCACCAGTTGGGTGGGATTCTTGATGGCCAGCGACAGATGGACCGGATCGCCGTCACGGCCTTTCCGGCGCTCGGGTTGATTCTTCCAGAGAGCCTCGAAGGTCCCGTCGTAATAAGCCGCCCCGCCCTTGCACATGACGACGCTCATTCCCCACTCCTTGAACTTGACGAAGTCGCCGCGGGAAGTGTCGTCCTGGCGCTTGCCGAGGTCGATGTTGTCGACCAGGAAACGTGGATGAGTGAGGTTGAGCCCGAGCATGTCGCAGACGGGATGTGTGCGGTGAACAGCGTGAGCCCGATCGGAGATGGCGCCGGCGAAGTCATCGCCGCGCGAAGGGAGCGTGGCGGACAAGGCGAGGAAGGTCCTTCGGTTCATCGCGGTAGACCCAGAATGGCACACCGAACTCACGGATTCTCCGGATTTTCTCAGGCGGCGTTCGACTTCAGTTCCTCACGGATGATCCGCCGCAGAGTCTCCTCGAACCTGGGCGCCATACCGTCGAGATACTCCCGAAGTGCTCGATTGATGAGGGTCTGGTAGCCTGTCGCGCCACCGGACTCTTCCGCCATCCGAAAGAAGCGATCGACAATGTCCTGGTCGAGCCGAATCGTGATCCGGGTCTTGCCCTCGGACTCGGGTTCCGGCGGAAGGACGCGGCCCCGCGTGCCCTTACTGAAATCGTATCGATCTTTCATCGTTGTGCCTCGTACTCCTCGCGCTCGTGGGCTTCCGCCGAACGAACGGAAATGATCCGAATGTTCTCGCCTCGCCACGTGTAGACCACGACGAGCAGACGGCACGCCGCTCCCATACCGAGCGTGACCAAGCGCTGTTCGCCAGGATTGGATTCATCATCCGTGATCGTGATCGCGTGCGGATCATCAAAGACCGGAATGGCCTCGGGCATCCGGACGCCGTGCTTCCGAAAGTTGACCCCAGCCTTGCTCTCGTCGTCCCATTCGAAGCCCACGACCTCATTGTACACACGTACTGTGCATACAATAGATCAAACGTACGTCCCACCCGCTGGTTTACCCCCGGGCGGTTCGCAGCAGGACATGCGACCAGGGAAAGGCGTAGAGTGCGTCGAACGGCGCGTGGTTCGTGAGGCTTTCCTTCACCGGGCGCCGTTTCGCCAGCCCTTTGCCAGCGCTTCGATTCTTATGGCCTCCGCCTTCTGGTTGGTTTTTCGCAAGACCGGAGCGAGGACGGACAGCGTCTGCGCCATGGCTGGGTGCGCCGGTCCGAGTGTTTTTTCCTGGATCGCTAACGCCCGGCGCAATAACGGCTCCGCCTCGGCAAACTGCTTGCGGCTGATGTAGAGGACCGCCAAGTCCCGCAGCAGAACCGCCACCTTCGCGTGCTCTGGACCTAACGTTCGTTCCCGGATTGCCAGCGCCCGAAGGAACAGCGGCTCGGCTCGGTCATATGTGCCCTGCCGATAGTAGATGACGGCCAGGTTCCCGACGTAGTTCGCCACTTCCGGGTGTTCGGGGGATAGCTGCTTCTCGGCGATCGCGACCGCCCGTTGAGCCAGCGTCTCCCCTTCCCGAAAACGACCGGAGACTGCATGGATTACCGCCATCTCATTCAGCCTGGCGGCAACCTCGATATGGCCAGGACCCAGGGTGCGCTCCTGAAGAGCCAGAGCCCTGCGGACCAGTGGTTCGGCCTCGGCGTAACGCTGCTGATGAAAATAGGCTGTAGCCAACTGAGCCAGCGCGGCGACCGCGGCGGGGTGGTCCGATGAAAAGCGGCGCTTGAAGATTTCGAGCGCGCGCCAGGAGCACTGTTCCGCCTCCTCGAATCGGCCCAGGTCGAGCAGGACCGACCCGAGATTGCCAAGGACAACGGCCGCGTCCGGATCTTTCGGTCCCTGCGGCTGGTCGAGGATGGCGAGAGACCGGCGGAAGAAGGCTTCTGCTTCTTCGTAACGGCCCTGCATGCGATAGAGCATTCCAAGGGCGTTCCGGCCTGTTGCCACTTCGGGATGGCCCGGCGCGAGCGCTCTCTCCCGAATCTTCTGCGCCCGTTGAAGCAGCGGTTCCGCTTCGCCGGGCTTGCCCAGCAGGAGATGGAAGGATCCGTAACTGGCCAAGAGCGTGGCGACTTCCGGATGGTTTGGCCCAAGAGATCTTTCCGCCAACGCGATCGCGCGCCGGTGGGCAGGTTCGGCGTCAATGTACTTGGCCAAGTCGGTATAGACTGCCGCCAGATTGCCCAGCGTCTGCGCCACTGCCCGGCTTTCCGGTCCATGAACCTTTTCGTAGATCCGCAAGGATCGGCGCAGAAAAACCTCGGCTTGGCTATTCTGACGGCGCGCGCGGTACAGCATGCCCATGCTGCTGAGCACATCCGCGGTGATCCCCTGCTCCGGCCCTCCGGATGCTTCGGTCAGGGCCAGAGATTTTTGCAGAAGTTGCTCGGCTTCGGTGAATCGGCTCTGTTCCAGCAGGCTGTCGGACAGATTGAGCAGGCCGGCAGCCATTTCGATTCGGTTCCGACCGCCCGCTTCAATAAGAAGCAAGGCGCGCCGGAAAAGGGTCTCGGCGGCGATGTATTCTCCCTGGCGGTTTCGGACACGACCCAGGTTCGTCAGGGTTTGGGCGAGCCGGGAGTCGCGGACACCGGCAGCCTCCAGTGTGGTCAGGGCGGCCTGAAACTCAAACTCCGCCTCCGGATACCGGGCTTGATCGTACAGCCTGATGCCTCGGCGGGCGTGGTCGTCCCAGTTTGTGAGCGCCGTGGCCGCATCGGCCGCCGGGAGGAAAACCGGCTCTCGATCGGGACCAGGCTGTCCCTCGAGAGAAAAGACCGTTCTAAGTGCGAATACCAGAATCCAAACCGCCTGAGTTCTCATGACCGTCCGACCGCTCCTTAGAGATCGAGGGTAGAGGCGCCCGTGGCCGGTGCCAAGCGAAATCCTCGGCTACGTGCAAGTTAGGGACGAATGGCGCACCTTGGCGCCGTTTGGCGTCGGCCGGTAGTGTTGCCTGCGGCAGTTTGGCGGGCCTATACTGAAAGCCACTTTTCCAGCGGAGTCCCCACAATGGCGCATGCACCGACAACTGCCAAAGACAAAGGCCGACTCCACTCCTGGAAGGAGATCGCCGACTACCTCGGCCGCGGCGTCCGCACCGTGCAGCGTTGGGAAAGCGAGGAGGGACTGCCGGTCCACCGCCAGTCTCATCAGAAGGCGGCGACGATCTTCGCTGTGACCGCCGAGTTGGACGCCTGGTTGGAAGGGCGGACTGGCCTGCTGGAGAAACCGCTGCTACCCGAGGAGAAGGAGAAGGCGGTCTGGAAGGATCGCAGATGGTGGGGCGCGGCAGCGGTCGCCCTTCTTGCGGGCGTGGCGGGGTTCACGTGGGGAATCCTAAGAACGGTCCCTCCTTCCGAGACCGCTCTGCGAATCACTCCGGTCACCAGCTATCCAGGAGCCGAGTCACAGCCGGCGTTCTCACCGGACGGCAGCCGGGTGGTCTTCACGTGGAATGGAGAGAATCCTGACACCGAGGCCACGGCGCCATTGGGCTCCTCCAGCATCTATGTGAAGTTGCTTGGCGCGGACAAGCCCCTGCGGCTGACGAGCGGTCAGGGCGCGCACCCAGCCTGGTCGCCCGATGGGCAGTGGATTGCGTTCTGCCGGCAGGGAAGAATCATCAATCGTCAGCAGATCATGCTCGTATCCGCAATGGGCGGCCCGGAACGCATGGTCGGCGAGACGATACGTCCGCACGTCATTCTGCCGAGGCCGTATCTCACCTTTACCCACGACGGAAAATGGCTGATCGTGATGGACGCCTCTGGCAGCCGCATGCATTATTCGGCCCTGGTTCTCATGTCGCTGGAGAGTGGGGAGAAACGCCCCCTTACCACGCCGACCGGCATGAACGATACGGCGCCGGCTCTCTCTCCGGACGGCCGGACGGTTGCCTTTGTACGGGGCAACGTGGCTGAGGGCAACATCTGGCTGCTTTCGCTGAATCGGGAATTCACCCCACTGGGAGAACCTCGGCAACTCACCCATGAAGAGTTTCCGGCCGGCAACCCCGTCTGGACCGCCGGCGGCCGTGAAATCATTTACGGATCCCGCGACAACAATCCGCCCGGCTTGTATCGGGTCTCGGTGACAGGACGCAGTCCTCGCCAACTGATTCCGGGCACCGGGATGGCTGCCACGGATCTGGCGATTTCCCGCCAGGGGAACCGTCTGGCCTATTCCAATCGTGCGGAGGACATGGATATCTGGCGGCTGCCGCTGGGAGAAACGTCTTCCAGCAACGGAGCCGCGTCTGCGTTTAGTTCCTCGTCGTGGCGCGACTATTTCCCGCAGTATTCCCTGGACGGAACTCGGATTGCTTTCATCTCTGGCCGTTCCGGATCCAACGAACTCTGGGTGTGCCGCAGCGACGGGAGCGCCGCCGCGCAGTTGACCGCACTGGGTGCTCAAATTGCGGCGCAGCCGGGCTGGTCTCCGGATGGGCAGTGGATTGCCTTCGCGAGCGCGGTTGGGGGGACGCATGACGTCTATGTTGTGGCAGCCGCCGGGGGCAGACCGCGCCGGCTGACGTCCGAGCCTGGGCACGATCAATCTCCCGTCTGGTCCCCGGACGGCCGATGGATCTACTTTTGCTCCGAGCGAGGCGGAGAATCCCGGGTGTGGAGAATGCCGGCCGGGGGTGGGCCTGCCGAGCGGATCACCCGCAATGGCGGGGGGCAACTTCAACTCTCACCCGACGGCAAGTTTGTGTACTACGTCGCGGCGTGGGATCGCCTCGGGCTGTGGCGGGCCTCGGCCCAAGGGGGAGGGGAAGAGCAGGTCGTTGACTCGATCTTCAATCCACAAGCGTTCACGGTAGCCCGCGATGGGGTCTACTATTACAGCCGGGATGCAGGATCGAAGAAGGCGCTCTTCCTGTATCGGTTCGCGACCGGTAGGTCCGAGCGAGTCCCCGTGGCGCCGATCCCAATGAAGCGTTACGCGCCAATGGGTTTGTCTGTCTCGCCCGACGGGAAGTTCTTGCTGGCCGGCCTCTGGTTCGCGTCGCGCGATGGCGACATCATGATGGTGGAGAACTTCCGTTGACCACCAACACTGTTCAGCTAAGAACCCATCGAACTTGCCGGTTGCTGGCAGACTGGAGTTCGGCGCATTGCCGACTGTAGGGGTCGCATACATGCGACCCGCCGGTCGAAGGCCGGCTTCCGGTTCCCCACAAGCGTTTTTATCGCGGGTTTCGAACTGCGGCCGTACTGGTATCAACGCACTGAGAAGCAGAACCAAACCGCATTTTCTGGTCCGCAGTTCGGTGCCGATACCCAGGCTCGGACCCGCGAATGAGGTTCACGATTTGGGGCCACCGCAAGCCGGCCTTCGGCCGGCGGGCCGCATGTATGCGGCCCCTACAGTGCACACACCAAAACGGCAATGTCCCGTTGTGCCTCCTGATCGCAACCTCTATCCTGACAATGCGCACCAGTAGCGCGCGGGAATCGGGGGTCAGTATGCTGAACTGCAGTGCGAGTTTGTTGGCGGTCCTCCTCGTCGCAGCGATATGTCCCGGAGCCCAAAGGAGTGGACATCCTGCGGACCGCTCGCTGACGCTCGCGGCACGGGCGGACCGCGCGGCGCCGGCTCAAGCTGCCCCCATGGCAGTGCTCGAAAAGAGGCTTCGCACCTATGCGCGCGGCGGAACCGTTAAGGTGAAACCGGCCTTCGTTTCCCTGCCCCCGGGCGCTGTCACTCCGGGTGGATGGCTGAAGGACTGGGCCGAGGACGCCGCCAACGGCATCACCGGCCACCTGGACGAATACTCAGCCACCTTCGCCGAAGCGTGGAAGGGCTACGGCTTCCGGGCACGAGGCGCTAATCCGGACGGCACCGGCTGGCCTCTCGAGCAATCGAGCTATTGGCTGGATGGCGCGGTGAGGCTGGCTTATGTGCTCAATGACCAAACCCTGATCGCGAAAGTCTCCAGGCGCCTGGACCTCGTGGTCGAGGGCGTCCTCGACGGCGGCGAGTCCTTTGTGTATTGGCGGCCGTTGTCCGTGCTCCAGTCGACCTTCAACACCTGGGCCCACTCGCATATGGGGAGGGCGCTGGTGGCCTATTACCAGGCCACCGGACAGCCGAGGGTGCTCGAAGCGCTGGTCAAGGTCTACCGGACCTATCCGATCGGCGCCCTGCGAAGTGCGTTCGACGACGTCTCCGGAGCCACCAATGTCGACCCGATGATCGAGACCTACCTGATGAGCGGCGACCGCAGGGTTCTCGAAAACGTATTGGCCTTTGCCCGGACCGACAGGTACCGCGCGATCGCGGCCGCGTGGCGGCAAGGCGATTTGCAGCCCGGCCACAACGTGATCTTCTATGAGCATCTCCGGATTCCGGCCCTGCTTTCGCCCTGGACCGGCGATCCCAACGATCTTGCCGCCACCCTGAAAGCGATCGGCTGGCACGATGAACACCACTTGCTGCCCATCGGGCTGAGTTCGGGAGAAGAGTTCCACGCAGGCATTGGAGCGACGCGGAACTCCGAAACGTGCAACGTGGCGGCGTCGATCTGGACGTGGTTGTGGCTATCGAGAATCACCGGCCAAGGAAGCTACTCCGACCGCGTGGAGAGGGTCTTCTTCAACGCGGCGCCGGCAGCGGTGGCTCGCGACTTCAAGACCATGAGCTACTATCAGTGCCCCAACCGATACAGCACGTCGATTCCGGCGGAGGAACCGCGCAATCCGAGCGGCGGAGGATCGTACAAGTTCACCCGGATCGGTCATGAAACGTTGTGCTGCGTGGGGAACCTGAACCGCGTCCTGCCGTTCTACATCGGCCACATGTGGATGGCCACGCTGGATGGGGGGCTAGCAGCGACGTTGTACGGTCCGTCCCGGGTGCGTGCCGTCGCCGGGAACAACGTGCGTGTGGAGATCGAGGCGCGGACCGCCTATCCGTTTCAGGAGTCGGTCGAGCTGACGGTTGCCCCGGAGAGGACGGCCCGGTTCCCGCTGTATGTGCGAATCCCCGCCTGGTGCCATACACCGGAAGTTCGCATCAACGGAGCCGTTCATCCGCTGGACGGCGCCGCCAAGGGTTATATCAGAATCGGCCGGCGGTGGAAGAAAGGCGACACCGTCACCGTGCGCCTGCCTATGCGGGTGATCGTCGCGCGGGGGCGGGAAACGTCCTTTCCTCGCATCGACTACTTCCGGAGAGGACGGCGCATCGCTTGGGAGCCGGATACGCGGAACCCTTATGCCTGTGTGTTCTTTGGACCTCTGTTGTTCTCGCTGGGGATTCGCGACGAGGATCCAAACCAGGAGGCGGCGGGCGAGCAGTTCAATTACGCCCTGGATGTCAAACCTGGATCGAACCCGGACGGGACATGGGTGGAACGTGGTCCGATGCCCGGGAGGTGGAACTGGCCGCTGGAGGCGCCTGTCCGGCTTTCGATTCAGGCCAAAGAGTTCGACTGGCAGCCCACGGATGTACGGCCCTTACCCGGAGAGCCCGTCGCGTGGGGGCGCGCCGCCCGCATCGTTCTGGTGCCGTATGGCTGCACGAAGTTCCGAGTCAGTATGTTCCCGGTGACGAAGGAAGCGTGGGGGCACTGATCGGCGCACTCCGAATACGGTGCAAAGCGCCGACGAAACGGGACCGCAAATGCCGACGGGCTTCCGTGCGCCCAGACCGTACTTCGATCCGGAAGCCGGCCTTCGGCCGGCGCACGCCGGTCCCTGCGGATCGAAGATCCGCGCCCTCGGGTGTCAACAGGCAAAAACCATGGCGGTGGATAGCTGTGAAAGAGTTTGTTCCCGGTTCTCAACCGGAGGTCGGTTGAACAGCGGTGCTGGGTGCGCTCGAACGTGTTTGATGTGATGCGGTCCCTCTGCACCCGCTGCCGCTCGGTGCCTGGCACCACGAAAGTGTGCCGGTATGAAACAGCCGCGTCCCTGGGACTACTCAGCCGCGTGGTGCCTGGCACCACGAAAGTGTGCCGGGATGAAACAGCCGCGTCCCCTGGAACTACTCAGCCGCGTGGTGCCTGGCACCACGAAAGTGTGCCGCTATGAAACAACCGCGCCCCCTGGGACTATTCAGCCGCGTGGTGCCTGGCACCACAAATAGCCGGTCTCCGACCGGCCAGCGCTGGGCAGGGCCGCTCTGGATTCGGCCTGCATGTGCATCGTGGAATGTAGAAACTCCAGACGCCGGTCGGAGACCGGGCCACATGCGATGTACGTCGAGTAGCCGCGATCACCCCCAACAGGGCCGAGACCGTCTCGACCCTGCCGCGGTGATCG
>JBJXGR010000205.1:0-31151 GCA_046160045.1 Bryobacteraceae bacterium | reverse complement strand
TCGACCGGATAGTCGGAGTAGTTCACCAGGTGCACAAACAACTGCTTTCCGTCCGGGGCCGCCTGTAGATTCGACAGCATGCTGGACACGTTGAACAACCGCGCGCCCAGGTTGCGGCGGCCGATCATGGAGTTGACTTCCTTCCAGATGCGGTCCAACCGCTCGACCTCGTCTTTCTCTAGCGTGATGCGGTCGGGCGCGTGCGGAGCGGTGCTTTTCCAGCCCGGGGGCGCGGTGAGCAGCGTCCCTCCGCCTCGGGTGAATGAGCGCAGGGCGTTCCGCTGGCTGTCGGACATTCCCTCGGCGTCGACATTGACGGCCATGGTTACCCCGCGCAGCGCCTCGTCGCTCAACCTGCTGCGCGGGACGGGACGAACCGGCGTGTGTTTCACCGTGATCATGTCGACGATGCCGCCTGAAAGCAGCGCGCCCGCTTCCGCATCCTGCACGATGGCGAGTTGCCCCTCGGCGGTGAATGAGCGCCATGCCTTGTGCTCCTCGAAGAAGCGCAGGTACTGGCTGATGCGTTTCCAGGTCTCGACGGCCTTGGCGTCGCCCTTGCGCAGGCTGGCGGCGAACTCGTCGTCGAGAGCCAGCACCCACCGCGCGCCCACCATCGCCGCATCGCTCAACACCTGTAAGTAACGCTCGCCCTTGACCACCGCCTTCGCCGGCGGGCGATTGCCCAACCAAAGCGTGGAGGGACCCCAGGCCCGCGCGGCCCGCAGAAACCCGGAGTTGGTGTCGATCCACGGCCCGCCCGACGGCGCCGCCTTCGCCGCGCCTTCTTCCTGAATCTGGATGCCCGGCCACACCGCCTGGTAGGTGGCCAACAGGGCGACGCCACCCGACAGGTTCATCTTGTAGCGCGGCGTCATCTCGATGACGAGGGCCTTGGTGGCCTGCCTTACCTGCTCCGCAGCGCCTTCCGCAAAGTCCCCTTCCAGCACAATCCCTGCGAACTTCGCGGCCGCCGCCTGGGTCGCCACCTTCACGATATCGGGACCCGGCGTCAACACGGCAAGGGTTTCCACGCCGCTCTGCCTGGCCTTCACCGAGAAGGCCGCCCACGATTCCCCACGCGCCGGATCGAAGTTCACCAGCAGGCAATTGATGGGAGTTTCCTTCAGGAGTTCGAGCGATTGGGTGTCGGACCACGTCCAACGCGCCGGCACAAGATCCGCGGGAACCGCCAGCGCCAGGAGCAATGGGAAGACCATACGTCTTCAGTGTACCCGCGGCGTCAGAAGGTGTCCGGAGTCGTCGCCAACGCAGCCATCGTCCCGATGGGAACGGGCGGCGCCATCAACGCGTTCGTCAAAGGCTAGCCGGCGCGCAGGACGCGACCGCCATGAACACCAGTTTGCACCCCGTCCCTCAGGGTCACTACACCGTTCACGAGCACATGACTCATGCCTACCGCCAACTGGTTCGGTTCGAACGTGGTGCCTCGCTCGGCGAACGCGTCCGGATCGAAGACTGCGAGGTCAGCCCAGTTGCCCGCCCGGATCGTCCCGCGATCGCGAAGACCGACGCGGCTGGCCGGAAGCGAGGTAACCCGCCGGATGGCTTCCTCCAGGGAGAGGATCTTGCGGTCCGTGACAAAGTGCCGCACGAACCAGGATGCCCACGTGTAGGCTCCGTGAAAGGTTTGATCGCGCAGGGGACCGTCCACCGCCAAAGCCACGGCGTCCGAACCCACGATGCAATCCGGGTGCCCGAACGCGACATGGACGTCCTCAGCCCGATAGTTGAACGCAAGAATCATCAGCGAGTGCAGATGCTCCACGTCCGCCAGCAGCAGATCGTAAATGGTGTCGTAGATGCCGGACCCGCGATCCCTGCTGATCCCGGCGATGCTGCGCCGCGAGATTTCAGGGTGTCGCTGGCTCTCGGAAATCACGATCTTTTCCCAATCGCCCCGAGCCAGCGACGCGACGAGGTTGGGGGAGTTTTCGAGTTCCTTCCGCGTGCGCGGATCCTTCAGCCGCCGCGCGATCGCGGCGGTCCCGCCTTCGAGCGCCCAAGGCGGCAGGATCGCACTCAGGTTCGTGGTCCCGAACAGCCGCGTGTGTACGTCGAATCCCACGTCGAGGCCCCGGGCCCGTGCCTGGTCCACCTGTTCCAGGGTCCTCTCCACGGCCCAGCGCGGACGATCCGTCAACCGCGCCACCACGTTGATATGGGAGATCTGCAGGGGGACGCCCGCGACCTGGGCGATCCGGATCGCCTCGGCGATGGTCTCCTCAGGCTCATCCCACCGGTTGCGCGTGTGAGTGGCATAGTATCCGCCGGCCTGCCCCGTCACGCGGGCCAGCGCGATCAGTTCTTCATCGGAGCAATTGCGCTCGACGCCGTACTCCAGACCCGTCGAGTAGCCGAACGCCCCCTCGTCAAGACCCTGCTTCAACAGCCGCTCCATCTCCCGGACCTCGTCGGGCGTTGAGGGCCGGTCCACCAGTCCGGCGGTGGCGAGCCGCAAATTGCCATTCGGAACTAGAGCCGCCACGTTCACGGCGGGTTTCGATGCCTCGAGGCAGTCCAGATACTCCCCTACCGTGTGCCACGAAAGATCGTGGCCTTCGAGGTAACCATAAAGATTGGTTTTCACGAGCGCTGAATCGGTAAGGGGCGCGCAGCCGTGGCCGCAATTGCCCACAACCTCCAGGGTGACGCCCTGGGCGATCGCGCTCTGGGCTCGCGGGTCGACCAGCAGGGTGAAATCGGAGTGGCTGTGGATATCGATGAACCCGGGAGTCACCACCAGGCCCGCCGCATTGAGTGCCGGAATCCCCTCGGGGCGGCCAAACAGCCCCACGTCGACGATTCTTCCGCCACTCACCGCGACGTCGGCGCGAAACGCCGGACGGCCGGTACCATCGATGACGCGGCCGCCCTCGATCAACAATTCAATGCTCTCTTGAGCCCGGCCGTCCTGAATCACGTGCGCTCCTTTTTTTTTCTCGCTGCAGTTCGGCTGGTGAGCAGCAGCGTCAGACGTGACTGCGCAGGAACCCGGCCGCCTCCCGATAGATCCGGTCCTGCTCTTCCGCTTTGATGTTGCCGAGGCCGTGACTTCCATCAGGCACAGTGACCAGCCGATGTTCCACCCCGGTTTTCTGTAGTCGCTCCGCCATCATCCTGGACTGCTCGTATGGGACATCCGTGTCGGCGGTGCCATGCACCAGCATCGACGGCGGATAGGCACGCGTCACGTTGCGGATGGGGCAGTAGGGAGTGAACCAGCGGTCTTCGGTGGCGGGGTCGTGGCCTGCGACCTCTTTCGGCCAGATGCCCTGCTGCCGGCAATGCAGGTAGAAACGGAAGCGATTCGTCTTCTCGGGCGGGTCGGACACTGCATCGCGGCCTACCGAAGCCAGGGCCTCCTGGCGCGACACGGCGGGCTGCGTCAAGTAGAACGGATCTGGCTTGGAATACCACGGGCCGACGATATCGCCGTAGCCCCAGTAGGAAACGATCGCCTTCGGCCGCGGATTGACCGAGAATCCGGTCATCAGGGTCAGATACCCTCCGGCCGAACCCCCGCAGACCACCAGGCGGCGAGTGTCGACCCCCAGCGTCTTGGCTTCTTTCCGCATCCAGCCGAAGGCGTCCTGGACATCGCGGATGATATCGGGAAGCTTGGTCTCGGGCGCGAGGCGGTAATCGATGGAGATCACGGCGAATCCGGAATCGAGCAGGGTCCTCAGCACGCGGGTCTTCGGCGAGAGTTTGCGGGAACCGCCGATCAAGGCGCCGCCGTGAATCCATACGGCGAGTGGTCTGGGTGCTCCGTCGCCCGAGCCCCACACATCGGCTTTGATTTCACAGCCGGCGGCTCGCTTGTAGATGTGAGTTTGAGGCTGCGGTGCGTCAGCACCCTCGGCGCTCGCAGCCATGGCCGAAAACAGAAACTGTCTGCGATTCATTCGCGCGAATCGTATCATATCGCGCGGCTCGCTGGGAGCTGCCGAGGCGGGCTATTGAGCGCGAGGCGGAGCGGGACTCGGACTCGGCGGACGGCGCCGGATTCCGCCTCGCCTTACCGCCGCGCGGCGTTCTTCGGCCTCGGAGCGGATCCGAACGTATTCCAGGAGATCGTCGTTGGTCAGTACATGTTCGCCCGGTTGAAGTTTGGCTATGTCGGTCGCCAGCTTCCGGGCGCACAGGTTGGGTCCCTCTTGAATCCCGATCTGGTGCTTCAGGAACAGCGCCAGGTCGGCGGTGATCACAAAGTGGATGGTTGGAGCGCCCCGGGTTACGCCGTCGAAACGGTACGCACGCGCACTCTGCCTCTGCTCGAAGCCCATGTATCGCAATTCCATCGACGCCTCCATTTCGAAGCTGTGCGCTTGCGCCCGATCGTTACCGGTTTACTCGGGAGCGCCTGGGGACGTGTCGGATGGCTGCATCACGGACGCGTCCGGATCAAGATCCGGATCGACATACCCCTCAATATCCGAATCAGCAGGGCGCTTGCCGGCCTCTTCCTTGCGTTGCAGTCTGCGGGCAGCTTTATCACGCTGCTTTTCCATGCGGGCGATTTCCTTCTGCCTTTTTTGAAATGATGTGCGCGATCTTGTTGCCACCTGGGATTCTCCTTGCGGAGCGGCCAGCCTCCCTCGTGGGGACGCTGGCCGCGGGTTCAATTGTTGCCTACCATCGCGGTTCGCGGCGCTGACGGGCCGGACCACCGCCGTTGCCGCCGCGATCGGTTTTCGGCCTGGCTTCATTCACGTTGAGCGCCCGTCCATCATGGTCGACCCCGTTTAACGAGGCGATCGCTTGATCCGCCTCCGAGCTATTGGACATTTCCACAAACGCAAAGCCGCGGGAACGGCCGGTGTCGCGATCTGTTACCAGATTAACGCGGTCCACACCGCCAAACGGCTCAAAAAGCGATCTGATCGAAGATTCGGTTGCGGCAAACGCAAGGTTGCCGACGAAGATATTTTTCACTCTGCCTCTTTCTTTTTTTGATAGTGCGGGCCACAAGAGGCAGATCGGAGTCGGCCAGATTGTTGCGGGACGATCAAAAGACTCCCTCACTATAGCACGTGGCCTGCCGTTCTGTCTCATCTGTCGGGGTTCTCATGCCGCTTCTTCGCAGCGATGCATGTGGATTCAAAGATGCAGGCCGCATAAATGCCGCCCGCCCCCAGCGCCAGCCCTCCTTTGCGGTCGGGCCTCTGCCAGCGCCAGCCCTCCCTTGCGGTCAGGCCTCTGATGGTGCGGACCATCGGGAGGGGTGAAGGGGGTCGGCAACCCTACGGCTTACGCCGTGGGGTCGAGCCAGGACTCGAGGCGACGGCCGGAGACCGGCGAGAGCGAATCCGTGCCAGGATGGGCCGGCTACGCTATACTGTCCAACCAGATCACGATGAGCCAGAAATCGTCCTTTTTCCTCTCGCGCCGTGAAGCGTTTGCCGCCGGCGCGGCCCTCGCCGCCGCCCCGGCGTTCGCTCAACGCGACTACAGCGGCAACAGTCCCGCCCGCTATCCCGATCCGGATATCGTCGTCCTCGACAAGCGGTTCGCCAAGTACAAGTTGGGCAACACGCCCATCCAGCGTCTGTTCACCGGATGCCTTTGGGCGGAAGGTCCTGCCTGGAACGGGGTCGGACGCTACCTGGTGTGGAGCGACATCCCCAACGACCGGCAGATGCGTTGGATCGAAGACGACGGGCACGTCAGCGTCTTTCGCAATCCGGCCCACTACAGCAACGGCAACACGTTCGACTGGGAAGGCCGGCAGATTTCCTGCGAACACGGTACGCGCCGCGTGACCCGCTACGAGCACAACGGCAAGCTGACCGTGCTGGCGGACAAGTACAACGGCAAGCCACTCAACGCGCCGAACGATGCCGTGGTTTCGCCCGACGGCGCGATCTGGTTCACCGACCCCGGATACGGCGCGTTGATGAACTACGAAGGACACAAAGGCGAACTGCTGCTGAAGGAAGCCGTCTACCGCCTGGACTCGAAGACCGGCAAGCTCGACCTGGTGACGGACGAGATCTACAAGCCGAACGGCTTGTGCTTCTCGCCCGACTACAAGAAACTCTACGTGGCCGACACGGGCGCGACGCACTACCCGGAAGCCGCTCGTATCATCAAAGTGTGGGACGTCGACGGCAAGTCGCTGAGGAACGGCAAAACTTTCTGCTCCATGGAGCTACAGGGGGTGGGCGCGGGTCTTGCGGACGGCATCCGATGCGACGTTGACGGGAACGTGTGGTCCAGCGCGGGTTGGGTAGGGGCCGGATACGACGGCGTCCATATTTTTGCGCCCGACGGCGTGCGGATCGGTAAGATTCATCTGCCGGAGATTTGCTCGAACGTCTGCTTTGGCGGCCGGAAACGGAACCGCCTGTTCATGACCGGCAGCCAGTCCCTCTACGCGGTGTACGTGGAAACACAAGGCGCGCACATCGCGTGAAGCCATGCTCAGGTCGCTGCTGTGGCTGTCGTTCCGGGTCGTCCATCTGACGTTTGGAGGCGGCGATCCGACGATGGCCGTCTTCCATCAGGAATTGGTCGTCCGCCGCAAATGGCTGACGGCGGAGGGCTATGGGCTGATTTTCGGTCTCGCGCGTGTGACGCCCGGGACGAATCTGCTGGCCTTCTGTATCGGCACTGCCTGGCGCCTGGAAGGATGGAGGGGCGCGCTCGGCGTTGGTTTGGCTACGTCCTTTCCCTGCTCGGCGGCAGTCGTTTCCTTCGCTGCGATGTACCAGGTGTTGAACCGCCACGAGTGGGCGATGGCGGCGATCGGCGGGACGCTTGCCGCGGCGGTAGGGCTGATGGTGGGCGGGTCTTTTCAACTGGTGCGCAAATACTTGCCGGGCGGCAGGGCTGTGCGAACCGCGGCACTGACCCTCGGCGCCCTGGCTCTTTCCCTGTTCTTTGACTGGTCGCCTATCTGGATTCTTCTCGCGGCCGCGGGGGCCGGATGGCTATGGCGGGGACCCGAGGGCCGATGAACGTCTTCGTTCTGTATCTGCTGTTGCTCAAGGCTTCGCTGACCTCGTTCAGCGGGCTTGCCTCGCTTCCCATGGTGCGCCGCGATCTGGTGGTGGAGCACAAGGTCCTGAGCGACCGCCAACTGAACGCCGCGGTGGTCGCCGGCCGCGCCGTCCCCGGACCGAATGGACTCTACGTTGTCAGCGTCGGCTACTTCGTGGGCGGCATCCCCGGTGCTTTTGCAGGTTGGCTGGCCATGACCACGCCTGCGTTTCTGATCATTCCCTTGCTGAAGTACCTCGGCCACCGTGCCGAGGCGCCTCCTGTACGCGCGGCCATCGAGGGCGTCATCTTCGCGGCCGCCGCCCTGATTCTGTCCGCAAGCGTAGCCCTGGCGCGAGACGCTCTTCACGGACCAGGGTTGGCCGCGGTCGCTGTGGCAGCGATGCTGTTTGTCGTGTTCACCAAACGGGATACGCTGTGGATCCTCGGGCTGTCGGCGATTGCCGGTTGGCTGCTGGGCGCCCGCTGAGGGGGCGCCGCTCCGCTACAGGCGGGCCACCGCCACGGGTTGCCGCAAGGTGAAGGTCAGCAGGGATTCGCTGGGAATCACTGCGGGCGCGCCGCGGGTGAGCAATACCATGCCGCCACCCGCGCCCGCGCCCGCCGCCGCGCCGATCGCCGCACCCGCGCCTCCTCCTGCGATCGCGCCAATGGCCGCACCAATGCCGCTGCCGATCCCTACTTTCATTCCGTCCCGCCTGCGAGTCGCGCGCGCTACACGTGTGATCGTGCTGGTCTCGAGGTCGACGGAACGTCCATTCGTTATTTGCAGTTCCGTGAGGCGAATCGAGATTCGGGCAACACCTTTGATCCGCCCGCCGGGATTCGAGTCAACCACGCGGCCGATCACCCGGGAGCCCTTTGGGGCGATCACGGAACCGCCGTCCACCAGGGGCTCGGCCAAAGTAGCCTCGAACCTCTCGCCGGGCGAAGCGCTTCGGGTGGACAGCACAGTGGTTGTCCGGATTCGAACGGCTGTGCCTTCCGCCAGTTCCAGCGGTTGCGCCGGTTTCTCGGCCGAAAAGAGCCCATGAAGCACCGATTGCCCGGATTGCGATTGCGATTCGGCTGGAGTGTCCGCCGCGAGCGTCCGCATCTGTTTGCACGCGGGAGCCAGAAGACTTATGATTGCCACCGAAGCCAGGATGCCATTTCTCATGACCACCCTCCCAATGTCTAGGATGGTGCAACTGTGTTACCAGATCATAAAGCCATTGAAAACACTTGTCTTTCGGTCGGAATCCGAGTCCCGGCATGAAAAAACTACGATGTGAGCTGGAAATTTATGCCAAGCCCGCCCAGAGAGCAGGAACCGAATCGCGCCCGGAACGGAGCGGGAGAGCCGGTGGCCGACCTTGGTGGCCGACCGGCCTGCCCTTACGCAAGCCGAGGCGGAAGAAAGGCGGCAGTTCCGGTGCCGGAAGAAACCAGGGTCTGCACCCACCTGACAGCATTTGTTTGGTTTTTCCCGGTTCCCAAGGCGGTTTTCCCCATGGCTTGTAATCCTCCTGAAGTACGCGTACAGTACTGCTGAGAGTTTCAAAAAGAGAGCGAGGTGTACGCTGGCGAAACCACTTCTTGTTTTGGTTGCCTTCGCATTAGTTTCAGCGCCAGACGCAATTTGCAGCACCATGATTGTTGGTGTGGATAATTCCAGCGCGTCTGTGCCAGGAGCGCTGTATCGTTTGGATCCCCTTACAGGAAACACCGCTCTGACATCCGGTTGGATCTGGACGTCAGGCTATATCGCCACGAGTTCCGCAGCCGACCCTAACTGGTTCTTTGCCTACTCACCGGTTGACCTGTACCGCTTCAACCTTTTCACAGGAGAGGACTTCTGGTACCCGTGCCTGGCCGGCCCGGGCGACCCCTGCGCGTCTGTACGCGATCTGGCTTACGATTCATCGAGCCAGAATCTCTACGGCTTGGGCGTGGGTGACTTAACTTATCCGCCAAGCCTCTTTCGCTTGGTCGAGGGGGGCAGTATTACCCGTCCATTCCCGATTCGCGCGTGATGACTTATGAGTGGATTGGTGAATTGCAGGCAGCCGGCATAGGGCTCATGGAGTTTGTTCCGGGGCTGGGGTTGTATGGCACGGACGGAACCACCACCGGATACTTGATTGACCCGGCCACCGGACGGGCGACCCTGTTGCACCCCCTGATCGGGAGTTTCTCGCCGCTCAATGGGCTCGCTTACAGCACCGAAAGCGGGCGGTTGATTGCCAGCTCCGCCGACTATCTCGGCTCGACGCCCGGCAGGATATACAACATCGATCCGGTGTCCGGCGCGGTAACGCTGCTGAATGACCAGGCGCCATCGCTGGTCGGAATTGCCGAGATCACGATTCCGGAGCCGCGGTTGGGCTGGTTGTTTGCCAGCGGGCTCGCCGCCCTGGCACTCCGGAGACGTGGGAGAGTCGTTCGCCGAGGGTAGGATCAACGAGTGGGAATCCGGAACGTCCGGACGCGTTACCGGGTTTCCACTTGCGGCTGAGCCGCGAGCGTTAGCGAGCCGTAGCATGCCTGGCGAATCGAATTCTGCGCCGGAGAGCAAACGCTGAGGCCGTGGCTGGTTGCCGCGCGGAGAGGTTCACCGAATATTAGCGTTTGACCCTGGACGGGAATTTCTTGCGGAACTTTTCGACCTTCGGCGAAACGACAAAGCGGCAGTACGACTGCGTTGGATTGTTTGCGAAGTATTCCTGGTGATACTCCTCCGCCCGGTAGAACGTCGAGGCCGGAGTCACCTCCGTGACGACGGGGTCGGGCCACGCGCGCGCCGCTTCCAACTCCCCAATCACCTCGCGGGCGGTTTCGCGCTGTTCGCCGGAGTGGTAGAAGATCGCCGAGCGGTACTGCGTGCCGACGTCGTTGCCCTGGCGATCCAGTGTCGTGGGGTCGTGAATGACGAAGAACACGTCCAGCAGGTCGCGGAACGAGATAACCTCCGCGTCAAAGTGGACCTCGACCACTTCGGCGTGGCCGGTCCTGCCGCCGCACACCTCCTGGTAGGTGGGGTTGGCACCCTTGCCCCCCATGTACCCCGACTCGACCGAGAGCACGCCCTCCAGTTGGTCATAGACCGCTTCCAGGCACCAAAAGCAGCCCCCGGCCAGCGTTGCGGTTTCTTGCTTTGCCATAAAGTCTCCAACTCAGAAGTCGACCCTCAACGCCAATTGGCCCTGGCGCGGCGCGTTGGCTTGCGCGCTGATCCGCCCGAACTGTGCGTTGCTAACGTTGCTCTGCGGCGCGGCGAACACCGTGCGGTTGAGTGCGTTGAACAACTCCGCGCGGAAAGTCACGGTGAACCGCTCCTTGAGTGCAATCCTTTTCAGCACGCCGAGATTCTCATTGTAGAGGTTCGGGGCGCGTAGATCGGTGTACGACCGCGCAGCGGTGCCGAAAACCAGGGCGCGCGGCACGCGGAAAGCGCCGGGGTTGATCCAGCGGTCGCGGGCAGGGTCGAAACCCCCGATGCCGGTGGCTCTTTGTACGCCCGAGAGCACGTCGGGACGCAGGGCGGCGGTGAACAATGGCAGCGTATTGTTGGCTTGCAGAACAATCGGAACGCCCGCGGAGTACTGATGAATGCCAGTCAGCACCCATCCTCCCAAAAGCTTTCCGCTCAGCCCCGGATTATTCAGCATCGCCCTGCCCGGGCCGAATGGGAGTTCATAGCTGTAGCTCAACGCGAAGACATGCGGCACGTCCGTGGTGGCGACGGCTTTCTCCAGACGGCGGTTGTACGTGGTCTGGCCGCCCGGCCCTCCGCCGGCCAGGATATCCGCATCGGAGAGGGTCTTGGCGAACGTGTAGGCCATTTGCACATCCAGACCGCGCGACGCGCGCACGGAGAATTGTGTCTGGAGGGCATGATAGCTGGAACCGCCCGCGGGGTTCGAGCGGTTGAGCAGGTCGAGATACTGCGGGTAGGGCCTCAGCGCCTGCGCCACCGAACCGCGGAAACCGGGGTAGGGTTCGCGAATGCCGGCCGCGATCGCTTCTGGCGAGTTGTAGGGCCTGGCCAGGAGCGGACCCAGACTCAGCAAGCTGGGTTCGAGTTCATTCAGCCGGATCAGTCCATTGCCGATCCGTGTTCCTTTGGTGCCGAGGTAGGTGAGTTCCAGGTTGACGCGCGACGCCAACTCGCGCTCGACCGTCAACGACCAGTTCTGGAAGTACGGCGCGCGGCCGTCGTTGCGGCCGATCAGGCGGATGTCGGAGCCATTGGCCGCGGCGGGATCGATCACCGGCGGCTTGACGAAATTCTGCGGGAATCCCGCATCCCAGTTGAAGGCGGGGGTCAGTCCCTGGTCGAGCGTGGCGAAGACCGGATTGGCGATGTAGCCATAACTCGACTGGAGGGAATCGCGGAGTCCGGCATTGGCATTCCCCAGCGCGTAATAGATGCCGTAGCCGGTGCGCACCACCGTCTTTGCGTTCAACTGATAGGCGATGCCCATCCGCGGGCCAAACGCTTTGTAGTCGGTGTCGGCGAAGGACCGGCGGCCGTTGCGGTTCGCCCCGCTGCCGAGGAACTCGAGCGCTCCCAGCCGATTCCCCGCGCCAGGATTGGGAATGGACGGATTGAACGTCGAGAGATTGTCGAGCTTTTCGTAGCGCGGGAAGAACATATCCCAGCGCACGCCGTAGTTGAGGGTCAGCCTGCGCGTGATTTTCCAGTCGTCCTGGGCATAGCTGGCCAGGTACCTATACCGGTTACGGGGAAAATATCCGAAGACGCGAAGCGTCCCACGGTTTACGTTGCCCAGCAGGAAGCTCGCGATGGCATTGCCGCTGTTGGCCTGGCCGGGGAGACCGGTTTCCTGGGCGTTGAACTGGAACAAACCGGGGGCCTGAAAATTGTCGATGCCGTTGGTCTCCATGAAACGGTAGTCGAGGCCGAATTTGAAGCTATGGCTACCCCGCACCATGCTCAGGCTCTCATTCAGTTGGAACGCGTTGTTGGTCTGTAAGGCCCGGGCGTTGCAGTTGGGGTCGCCCAGCCGTGTGTAACCCGCGGAAACGAACTCCGCGCAGGGAAACGCATTATTCGAACCGGTGTTGACGCCGGCCAGTTTCAGGCGATTGGGCCAGTCCTGGTTCAGCGTCAGGTGATCGATCGCCACCAGAAAGCGGGTGAAGCCGGCGTTGAGGTGATTCAATACCGACGGCGAGAAGACATAGTCGTGCGCCAGCCGTCCCCAAATATTGCGGTTGCCGATGATGCGTCCTGGAGTGGTCGGCCCGGGAATGAGTTCCGGTTCCCGCTGGTCCATCGCATCCCTGTAGAGGTACCCGCTGATGCGATTGATGTCAGAAAAGGCGTGATCGATCTTGACGTTGATTTGGTCCGCATCGGTCGACCCTCGGCCCACGCTGATGAAGTTGTTGAACAGGGAATTGTCGTTGGGATTCGGCAGCAGAGGAAGAATGTTCTGCGCAACGGTACTGAAACGGTTTTGAGGAATGCGATTGGACGGAAAAACGTCGCGAGTGATCCCCGCCGGGGTGGAGCGGTTGGTTGCCGGGTCGTACAGGATCCCCGTGAAGCGCGAGAAATCGCCCTGCCGGTAGTCGAGCGGGATCAGGCTCTGCAGCGCATTCGACGCTCCCTGCCGGAAGCGGAATCCGCCGTAGACAAAGAAGAAGAAGGTGCGGTTCCGGCCGTTGTAGAGATGGGGAACCAGCACGGGTCCGCCAATCGAGGCGCCGAATTCGTTCTGCCGGTTCACCGGACGAACCCGCTGGTAGAACCCGCGGGCATCCAACTTGTCGTTGCGAAGATAATCGAAGACACCGCCGTGAAACTGGTTGACGCCCGAGCGTGTGGTGAAGATCTGGACGCCGCCGCCTGTTCGTCCGTATTCGGCGTTGAAATTCGCGCGCAGCAGCTTGAATTCACCGATCGTTTCCACGGAGGGCCGCGTTGTCCCGGGAATCACTCCACCGCTCTCGACCCCGGTAGAGGCGATGCCATCGATAAGGACCTCCTTGGCGCGGTTGGGTGAGCCGCTGATCTGAGTGTTGCTCGTGTCGCCGGTCACTCCCGGCGCGAGAAAAATGAATTGCTCCAGGTTGCGGACGTTACCACCGACAAATAGCGGGAGATCCATTAGTTTGTTGCGCTGAATCGTCGTGCCGAGATCGGAAGTGGAATTCTGCAGAAGACCGGCCGCATCGGTGACTTCGACCGTCTGCTCCATCTGGCCGACCTCCAGGGCGGCGTCGAGCGTCACCGTCTGGGCCACGTTCAATTCGAGATTCCGGCGCGCAAATCGCCGGAAACCGCTGGCCTGGACGGCGATCTCGTACGTACCCAGCGCCAATTGTTGCAGGACGTAGTTGCCGGCCTGATTCGTGGTAGTCCGGTAAATGAGGCCGGTTCCGGCATTCGTTGCCTCGACCGAGGCGTTGGACACGGCGGCGCCCTGGGGGTCCAACACGCGGCCGGTAATGGTCCCCAACACGGTTTGGGCGCGAGAGGAAGAAAGCAGGATGAAAGACAGAAAAAGAGTGAGCCTGCATAACTTCATCGCATAGATCTCCTGGAGCGGCGTACTTTTTATTACATCACACCGGGTGCGGTCAGAACCGTTTTCGAGCAACGGCGACCAGGGACGAGCCACAAGGCCAGCGGTGTCCCAGGGTTACCTCGGCGCGGGTGACGAGCCGGAAGGCCGCGTTGATCGCGGCGGGCGGCAGATCCTCGAGATCGCGGGCGGCTCTCGACCGGCGGCCGAGCCAGCGGCTGGCTATCGTCACCGGGAAGAGAAAGAACTGGTAGTATCCGGCTTGCTCGACCTGGAAGCCGGCTTCGGCCAGCAGTTGTTCGAGCATGGCGCGATGATAGCGGCGGCGATGGCCGGCGGCTTCGTCACGGTAACTCCACAGCCAGGCAAATGCGGGGACAGTGACAAACAGCAGGCCTTTGGGGCGGATCACACGCGCGAGTTCCCTCGCCGCCGTCCGGTCCTCCACATGCTCCAGCACGTCCAGCGCGAGCGCCGCGTCGAACGAGGCGTCGCCGAAGGGAAGTTGTTCGGCCAGGCAAGCGGCGGCAGCCACTCCCGCCAACTGAAGGCGCCGCAGACCGCCCGGCAAAAAATCCGCGGCCGTCATCCGGTAGCCCTTGGCCGCGAGTTGTTCGCAGAAGTAGCCGCCCCCCCGATCCCAGATCGAGCACCCGCAGTGGACGGGGACCGGCGTGTTTGCGGAGGAGCCGTTCGACCATGCGCCGCCGCCCATCGAACCAGAAATGATGTTTCTCGATGTCGACAAGCCGCTGCAGCCGATCCGCCGTGAACCCGCTCATGGTTTTTCCGCGCGGAAGAGTTGAAAGGGAAGAACGGGGCCGAGCAGTGGGATACGCTCGAATACCGCTTCCACTTTCCCACCCCAAGGCCGGTTTCGCAGGAACGGTGGAAAGAAGCCGAAGCGCCGAAGGGCTGGCCGGATCAGGCCCGCGTCCGCCATTGCGGCGAACATCGGGGAGAGGCGCATGCGGGTCAGGCCTTTTTCAGCCGACCACAGCATTCCAGGAGTCACGGCGATCTGCGCGTAGTACAGCGCGTTGTAGGGATTCGGCTCCACGAACACCGTCTTGCCGCCAGGCCGCAGCACGCGTGCGACTCCCCGGAAGGCGGCCGTCAGATCCGGCACATGGTGCAGAACGAAGAACCCGACAACGGCATCGAAGCGGCCTTCCAGTGACGACGGCGGCTCCGACATATCCGCGCAGTGGACCGGGATGCCGAATGGGTCCTGCGCGCGCATCCGCTCCACCAGATGAGGCGACAGTTCGAGACCCTCCACGCGGAGTCCACGTGCGGCGAGCAGAAACGCGTGACGGCCCATTCCGCAGCCGACATCGAGGACGTGGCTCGATGGCCGGATACCGCCGAACCGAAGCGCCTCGTCAACGTGGCGCTCGACATAGGGCGTCGCGCCCGGAGCGATGGTCGATCTTACGTTCCGGCTGTAGTATTCGCGTTGTGCCTGGTTGTGCCGTTCGATTGCCTGCTTGTCCATTTCCACCACTTCAGCCA
Organism: Bryobacteraceae bacterium; assembly: GCA_046160045.1. Classification (GTDB taxonomy): domain Bacteria; phylum Acidobacteriota; class Terriglobia; order Bryobacterales; family Bryobacteraceae; genus CAZGUX01. Next base: position 16,074 of record JBJXGR010000205.1, on the reverse strand, counting down.
GAGTGCCGCGGCCAGCCCGTTCCAAGCCAGGCTGATTCGCGCCCATTCCGAATAGGCCGATTCGCCCCTCGGCCGCGAGTCTCGCGCCACCGCGATCGACGTCATCGGGAACCCGGCGGACCCGATCAACGCCAGCATGTAAGGCCGCTTCACCGGAAAGCGCAGCAGTTCGCCTGCGACCTCGCGCCGCATGACCACGAACGATCCCGCGTCGGCGGGAACACCGCACACCGTGTGCATCAACCGTTTGAACGCCCGCGACGTCATCATGCGCGATGCCGCCTGGTACTCGCCCCGTCTTCCGGCAAACACCACCGCGGAGCCGCCCTCCTCGAGCGCTTCCAACAGTCGGGGAATCGCTTCCGGCGGATCCTGCAGATCGCCGTCCATCGTCAACAGGATTTCGCCCCGAGCCTCGGCCAGTCCCCGCCGGACGGCGCGATGCTGGCCTTGATTGCGAAGATGCGTGATCAAGCGCACCCGCGAATCCGCCGCCGCGACTTGTTCGAGTACGTTGGCCGACCCCGCCGGGCAGGCGTCGTTAACGAAGATCAGCTCAAACGGCCGCGGCTCCAGGGCCTGTCGCAGCCGCTGGTACAGTTCCTCGATCGTCTCGGCGTTACGGTAGACCGGAATCACGACGCTGAGCATGATTGCATCCAGTCGTAGGTCGTCTTCAGTCCGTCCGCCAGCGAACGCGATGGGGACCATCCCAGCCGATCCCGCGCCGCCTGAATATCCGCCAGCCAGTAGCCGTCATCGGCCGGACTCGGCGGATAGGCCCCTTCGTCGATGGCGATCGGCCGGGCCGTCGCCTGGAGGGCCGCCTCCACGACCTCTTCGTTCGTCCACAACCGCCCCGATCCGATGTTCACCACGTCGCCCGGATCGAGGGCTGATTCTGCCGCGAGCAGGCACGCGTCGACCACGTCGTCCACGTGCACGAAATCGTGGCGGGGACCGGATCGCAGCGGCATCCCCGCTCCCGTCGCCGCGGCGCGCAGCAGCGTCGGGATGAACCTGTGGTCCGGTTCCCATGGGCCGTACACCGAAAACACCCGAAGTTCGACCGCGGGCCAATGCAGTGCCGCAGAGAGTTGGCGCAGGCAGACGGCGGCCACCGCCTTCGCGGAACCCCGGAAGGTCGACGGGCGGATGGGATCCGACTCGCGAAGGGCCCGATCCTGACGGCCATAGACCAGGAAGCTTCCCAGGTGAATGAACCTCCGCACCCCGATCTCCATCGCCGATTCCAGCAGGTTCGCAGTTCCGGCGACGGAGGTGGAGAGCATCTCGAGCTTCATTTCGTCATCCCGCGGATGACCTCCGGTCATCGCGCAGTGGAACACGATCTCCGGCCGCCAATGTCTCAGTATCCCCCGCACGGCGGCGTGGTCCCGGACATCCGCCTCCAACAGGTCCACACTTTCCGACAGTCCGCGCAGACGCCACGGCTGGGTCCCTGGCCGTACCAGCAGCGCCGGGCGGGGTCCTTTCGCCACCAGACGGCGAGCCAGATTGGCTCCGATGAATCCGCCTCCTCCGCTGATCAACGCGCGCCCCGGCAATCAGAGCCAGCTTACCAGGACTCCATCGTTGGCGGTAACGCTCGGGTGAGCCTGCCGCGATTGCTCTGCTCCCCGTCTCCGCCTGCCCTGTTGATTGAGGTACCTACGGCATATCAATGACGACGAATGGGGCAGTCCGCCACCGCCTCCGCCCCAGGAATCCCAGCCGCTTCGAACCATGCCGAGTGGTTATGTGCTTCGGATTCCGGATCTTGCCCGCGATCCGGTGGATACGATTGTCGTTCCGGAAGAAGCTCAATAGGTGTGGCGCATCAGAGGAAAGCCTTAGCGCTTTTGTCCAGCATTGAGTGTAAGATACGGACAAGTCGTATTTTGTCATGGCGCATGCGCGATTCGACCAGATTAAGGCGATGCTCGATGCCTGGGACCCGGTGTACCCGCCCGACCGGGAAACCTTTCTGAACGAAACCTGCGCGGAAGACCCTGGTTTGCGCGAGACGGCAGGGCAGCTTTTCGACGAGCGATTCCCCACCGGGCGCCTCTCCGACGGGAAGATCGGTCCCTACCGGCTGGAGAGGGAAATCGGCCGCGGTGGCATGGGGGTCGTCTATCTCGCCTCGCGTGCCGATGATCAGTTCGACCGCCGCGTGGCGATCAAGCTACTGCATCCCGGGGTCGACTCCGGCGAGTTGCTCGACCGATTCCGCAACGAACGGCAGATCCTGGCGAACCTGGACCATCCCAACATCTGCCGCCTGTTTGACGGCGGAATCGGGGACAACGGCGAGCCCTACCTCGTCATGGAGTACGTGCGCGGGGCGCAGCCGATCGACGCGCACTGCGATCAGCACCGTTTGACGATCCGCGACCGGGTTCGGCTGTTCGTGCAGGTGTGCGACGCGGTCCGGCATGCCCACCGCATCCTGGTCGTCCATCGCGACCTGAAGCCGGACAACATCCTGATCTCGAGTGACGGCCACGTGAAGCTGATGGACTTCGGCCTGGCCAAGAATCTGTTCGAGCCGCTGATGGCCCGGCGTTACCTGTTGCGGACTACCGAGGGCGGGCATTCGATGACTCCGGCCTACGCCAGCCCGGAACAGATTCGGGGCGAAGCCATTTCCACCAGCACCGATGTCTACGCGCTGGGCGTGATCCTTTACGAGTTATTGACGGGAAGCCATCCGTTCGATGCGCGCGAAAGTGGGAACATCCAAGGACTGCTGGAAGCGATCTGCAACGAGGAACCGGAGGCTCCCAGTGCCCGGGTGCTGGAACGGACGCGGCAGCCCGGAGCGGACTCGAACCAACTGCTCGACAACCGGAAGGAAGGGACCTCGCGGGGCCTGATGTGGCAACTGCGCGGCGATTTGGACTGGGTCATCCTTACGGCGATGCGCAAGGATCCGGAGCGCCGGTATGCGTCGGTGGACCAACTGCGCGAAGATCTCCAGGCGTTTCTCGAAGGATTCCCGGTCAAGGCGCGCCCCGATTCCTGGCGTTACCGCGCGGCCAAGTTCGTGCGGCGGCACCTCGCCATTGTGGTCAGCAGCGCCCTGCTGTTCGCCCTTATCATTGGTTTTGGAATCGCGATGGCGGTCCAGGCCCGGCGCATCGCCATGGAGAGAGACACCGCCGAGCAGGTTTCGAATTTTCTCGTCAACATCTTCAAGGTCAGCGACCCGGACGAAGAAAGAGCGGGCACGAACGTCGCCAGGGACGCCCTCGACCAGAGCGCGGAGCGGATCGGGGAACTAGGCCAGAATCCGGAAGTGCAGTCGCGGCTCCTGCTGGCCATGGGCAGCGTGTACGAGGCCTTCGCAGATTATGGCCGCTCCCGTGCACTCATTGAGCGCAGCCTCTCACTTCGCCGCCGCCAGTATGGGGAGGATTCGCTCGAAGCGGCGGAGAGCTACAAGGCTCTGGGCGAGTCGTCCTACCTGCTGAGTTCGTACGAGGAAGCGGAAAACCAGATGAGGCGTTCGTTGGAAATCCGGCGCCGCCAACTTCCCGCCGATGACGCCCGGATCGCCGATTCGTTGACCGGACTCGGCATGGTGCTGGTCCGGCGCGCCAGGTTCGATGAGGCCGAACGGGCCCTGCAGGAGGCCATTGAAATCCGCACTCGCCGCGACGGAGAGGAATCGGACCTGACCCAGCGCGCGCTCTCGAATCTCGGGCTGTTGTTTTACAACCGGGAGGACTACGCCAAATCGGAGGCTGTGCTCGAGAAGGTGCTGGAAACGAGGCGGCGGACCTTGGGCCAGCGTCACGCCCGGGTCGCCCTCACATTGAACCGCCTCGGGCAGATCGCCAACGCCAGCGGCGACTATGAGAAGGCCGAGAAGCTGTTTCGTGAAGCATTGAGCATCCAGGAAGACAAACTGAGACCGGATCATCCGCTGGTGGCGACAACGATGAACAATCTGGCCTCGCTGGAGCAGGATCAGGGCGAATTCGCCAAAGCCGAGCAGCACTACCGCCGGGCGTTGGCGATCTCGATCAAAGCGTATGGCTCCAACCACAGCGAATCGGCAGTGAACATGAACAATCTGGCCACTCTGCTGGAGGCTCTGGACCGGTTCGTGGAGGCCGAATCGCTGTTCCAGCAATCGTTCGATGTGCGTAAGAAGGTGTTTGGCCGGGATCACGTCTCGACTGCGCGCGCGATGAATCATCTCGCGCGCATTTCGGCGCGCCTTGGCCTTTTCGGACCCGCGGAATCGCTTGCATCGGAGGCACTGGAGATCCGCGCGCGCCGCCAGGGGCCAAAGAGCGGAGAAGTCGCCTCCAGCTGGTTTACCTTAGGCCAGATCAATGAGTGGAAAGGCTCCCATCAGCAGGCGCTCGAGTGGTATCAGAAGGCTCTCGATCTCCGCCGCGAACTGGGCAAGCCACAATACATCGCGGAGGCGCAGGTCGGCGCCGCGGGCGTGCTGATGAAGCTCAATCGCCCGTGGGATGCGGAACTGCTGCTGCGGGAAGCCGTGGAGATCCGCGGCCGTCTGCTACGCCCGGGAAACTGGCTGCTGGCCGTGACTGAGAGCCGGCTCGGTGGATGCCTGTTGGCGCAACGCCGCTATGCCGATGCCACTCCGTTCCTGGTGCGCAGCGATCCGATCTTGAGAAAGCAGCAGCCGACCGCTGAAATCCAGGAGGCGCTGCAGCGCTTGCCGGAGCTGCGGCGGTACTTCCGCTAGCTTAGCTTCGGGAGCGTATAGCGAAACGGGCGCGCTGGTGTCGATGTAGGTCTCGGGTCACATCTGCGCGCCGCGCTGTTCTGCGGAGTTCAGAAATGCACTCCGAACCGCGTTCCGTATGTCCGGAACCAGCCGTTCGATCCCGCAATTCTGTTGAACCGCCCGTCAAAGCCGAGCGACAGGTTGCGGTTCAACCGGAACTCGAACCCCAGCCCCGAATGAACACCCAGGTCGAGATTGCCGTGCCCGCCTGGCAGACCTCGCGCCTCCAGCTCGGGAGACTGAGAGATTTGTCCCGCCACCAGCGGTCCGCCAAACGGCGCCTGCCCGCCGAACACGCTCTCCACTGTGGCGAGGATCTCAGGCGGCAGGGCGGCACCGGGCCGGACTCCGGTATTCGGCGGCGTTCCCCGCGACGGGTTTTGATTGTGAATCGTCACGAACGTGCCGAACCCGACCACGCCGTAGGGCCGCAACCGCCAGCGATCCATCGCCGTGCTGGTGTACTTCAATGCGAAGGGAACTACCTGCAACAGGCGGAGGCGCGTCTGGGTGGACGCCGTCACCGGGAAGGGAGCCGGTCCGGTGCCGGACACGGCCGCGACGACGTTGTTCAGGCCACCGTTCGGCTGCAGTGCCGTCAAGACCGCAAGATTGGCTACCTGCGCTACGTTCGACGTGGTGTTGAAGGTGGTCCGCGACTGCGACATGCCGACCAGGATCTCGTAACCCAGCTTGCCTCGAAGGGGGCCTTGGGTGCGCTCGAGCAGCGGGAGATCGATGAAGCCGGCGGCGAAGGTCCCTGCATTCAGCCGGAAGGGATTCGACGAGCCGGAAAGCAGGAGTCCGACCTCCGCGCCGATCTTGCCGATATCGGGGACCAGCTCCGGCGGTGTGTACTCGCGAGGAGCGGGCGCCGCAGCCGCCGGGGGAGGCGGCGCGGGCACTGGCACGGGCGGGCGCTCCGTCATCACCTGTCGCAGCATCGCCTCCAGTTGAGCGACGCGCTGCTCCAGACGCCGGATCCTCTCCTCCTGCGCGTCCTGCGCCATCGCCGCCAACGGCATCATCGCCGCGATCAGTGCCAGTGCTTTTCTCATATGCTCGGGATTTCTTGAGCTTAGCTCGTTTTCCCGCGCTTGCCAGATCCAGCGCTGTCGCGGTATTGTGGAAGTCAGGACGTCGACATCGCGGGGACGTAGTTCAGTTGGTTAGAACGCCGGCCTGTCACGTCGGAGGTCGCGGGTTCGAGCCCCGTCGTCCCCGCCATTCCTTTCAACCACTTACAGACAATCAGCCGCCCTGTTTTTTGACTTTTCTTCGCCAGTGCTACGGTTGCCGCTACAGTTTAGGCGCAAGATTCTGATCTGCTTGCGTTATCCGGCGACCGGAAAGCCCTGGCAGGCACGCAAAGTTGTTCGCCGTCGCATCACCACAGCGCCAGGAATGATCCCCGCCGCCACAATCGAGCAACCAGCGTAGAATAAGATTGTGGAGAGAGTAGTCCGCGTTTTCGACAGCTTTGAGGAAGCCGATGCCGCTGATGCCCTTTCCCGCGCTGAAATGACCCCGCAGCAGAGGGCCAGTATATTCTTCGAGCTACGAGAGCGAGCCCACCCCGATGCCTCTAAGCAGGGATTTGCGCGAGTTTATCGAGTGCTTGAACTCGAACGAAGTTGAGTATCTGGTCGTCGGCGCGCTCGCCGTCTCGTGGCACGGATTTCCCCGGTACTCCGCCGATATCGATTTCCTGATTCGCCCGAGCCAGGCCAACGCAGTGCGCGTTGTGCGGGCGCTTTCTCAATTCGGATTCGGCAGCCTCGACATATCCGCCTCCGACCTGACACTCGCAGGAAAGGTAATCCAACTCGGCTATGAGCCGAACCGCATCGACCTGATGACTTCAATCACGGGTGTGAGTTTCGACAATGCATGGGATGACCGGGCGCCCGGCAATCTGGATGGCCTACCCGTCAACTTCATCGGCCGGTCGTCTCTCCTCCGTAATAAGGACGCCACGGGCCGCGCCAAGGACCGCATCGACGCGGAGGAACTCCGGAAGCAGAAACCGTCGACCTAGCGTCCGCCCCCGGGATGGCCGCGATGTGGCGGCGATTCAGAGACTGTAGCGCGTACTGTAGCAGCCCGAAAAATGACGCTTCATGATGAGGGCAACGAACTGAAACTAAGAAGAATTCCGCCTTCGCGAACGGTGGTCGCGCCGGCTGGAACAGGTTCCGGGCGTCCGGATCCTGAACAGTCACGACCCGGCTCAGTCCTGCGCCATCGGCGCATTCTCCATTGAGGGTTGGGATGTCGGGGAGCTCACCGGCTACCTCATCAAGAAGCACGCGATTCACGTCCTCCCGCGCTACGTTCAAGGCGAGTTCAACTGCATCCGGGTGACGCCCAACGTCTACACGACCCTCGACGAAATCGACCGATTCTGCCGGGCCATCGAGAGCGCGCCGCGGAAACAGCACGCGGGCCCGGGGGCCCGCCTCACCGCCGCCCGAAACCTGGGCAGCTAGCGAACCTGAATCGTCACTCCCTGCTGGCTGGCCGCGGTGCCGATCACAATGACCAGGGGAAGAGCGCCGGAGGGCAGGTCCGCGGCGACGCGCGCGTTGACCTGCAGGACGCCCACCATACCCGGAGCGCTCCCCGCGTATAGGACCTCCGCCGGGCGGCCCCCAATGCTTACAGAGACCGGAAGTACCGGCTGGCTCAGAGGGGCGGAGGCCTGCTGGCCGTCGATGCCGGTCGGATTGATAAGACCTTCGCCGGTTGCGAAGAAGCTGACGAAGAGGCCCCGAACCGCGGGGGTGAGCGCCGTGTTCAGCATGCCATCGTGATTCTGGGCGATGGCGGCTCCCGTTCCGGTCCCGTCGACCGTGAAGATCCCGGGCGCCGAACGCACTACATCCGCGGTAGCGGACCCGATGGCCTGATCTTTACGGCGCACTTCGATCTTCGCCTGAATCTTACCGGCAATCGAATACGGCGCCTGCACGTTAATGCTGTTCTCCAGCGTCGAGAAGATTGGCGCTGCTTTGCCATCGAACAGCACCTGGAGGTCGGCAACCTTATCGGAAAGGATGCCCTGCGAGTTGAAGGAGCCGGCCACAAACTGGGCGGTGCCGATCTTGTCGCCCTGCACGGTCAACAGTTGGCCCGGAGCGACGGCCCCGGGTTCGCGGCTGGCCGTGTTGACGAGGGACAGCAGCAGAGGATCCGTCGTTATTGGAGGCGGTGGGGTGTCCACTTTCTTCAGAGTCAGCTTGCGGATCCGATGATTGCGCTGGTCGGCCACCAGAAGCGCGCCGGTGCTGTCAACGGCAAGGGCGGTCGGGAAAGCGAGGGAGGCTTCGAGCGCCGGCCCCCCATCTCCGGCGAAACCGGAGGCGGCCGTGCCTGCGATCACCCTCAGCTCGCTCCGGGAATTCATGGCCAGAACGCGATGGTTGCCCGAGTCGGCGACATACAGGGTTCCGTCCGGCCCGAACACCAGTCCGCTGGGAGTGGAGAGAGGCAGGACCTCGCCCACAACGGTGACGATCTTGCCGTCGGCGCCGACGCGTCGGATACGGTTGTTCCCGCTGTCGGCGATGTAGAGCAGACCCGCGGCATCGAAGGCGAGAGCCGAGGGGCGGTTGAGCTGGGCATCGGCGGCGGCGATGTTATCGCCTGAGTATCCCTGGTTGCCGTTGCCCGCCACGGTGACCAACGTTCCGGCAGCGCCGACCCGGCGGACACGATGGTTTTCCGTGTCGGCGATGTAGAGATCGCCCTTCGGGTCGACGACGGCGAAAGCCGGAGTGCTCAGCCGGGAAGTTCCGGCGGGACGGTCGTCGGGATCGACACCGGCAGAGCCTGTTCCGGCAGCCGTGATCATGATGCCGCCGGAGGTGATCCGGCGAACGCGGTGTCCGGTCCGCTCCGCGAACCACAAAGACCCGCCGGGGTCGATCGTCACACCGGTTGGCGAGGCGATGGGGGTCTCGGTGGGGGTGCGTCCGTCGAGGCCGAACCCGGGCGAGCCAGTGCCGGCGACCGTCGAGATGATTCCCGATGGCGCCACCCGGCGAACGCGGTGATTGAGTTCGTCGGCGATATAGATCGATCCGTCCGCTCCCACCGCCACGCCACTCGGCTGGTTCAGTTGCGACTGGAGCGCGGGCGCGCCGTCTCCGCGGAATCCGAAGGTACCGTCGCCGGCTACCGTGCCCGCCGTTCCGTCGGCGGCCAGGCGCCGGATGCGGCGGCCGTCGGCGATGTAGACGGCGCCGAGCGAATCCACGGCCACATCGCGCGCGGCGTCCAGGCTCCGCAGCGCGCCGGAGGAGTCGGCTCCGGCAATCTGCCGGACTCCGCCGCCGGGTTCGATGCGCCACACCCGGCGGCGGCCAGCTTCGGCGATATAGAGGCTGCCGAATGTGTCGAGGGCCACGCCTGTCGGCGTGAAGATGAGCGGAGCGCCATCCGGAGCGAGACCGAAGACATTGCTGACGGCGCCTGCCGAGACACGCCGGATGCGGTTGCCTCCACTGTCGGCTACCAGGAGAGCGCCGGCGGCGTCCGTGACCAGACCCGCCGGTCCGCAGAACTGAGCCTGAGCGGCCGGCACCGGTTCCGGATCCGAGCCACAGACGCCGGTTCCGGCCAAGGTGCTCATCACGCCGGTCACCGTCACGCGGCGGATGCGGTTGGCGGCGAAGTCCGATATGTAAAGGTTCCCTTGGGAGTCGAGGGCGACATTGCGTGGTGCGCTCAGTTGCGCGTCGGTGGCAGGCCTGCCGTCGCCCCCGCTCCCGTTCTCCCCGCTCCCGGCGATGGTGCGGATCACGCCGTCGGCGGTCACACGGCGAACCCGGCGGTTGCCGAAATCGGCGATGTAGAGGGTACCGGTGCCGTCGACGGCAATTCCGTAAGGCAGGTTGAGTTGGGCTTTGCCGGCCGGGCCGCCATCGCCCGAAAATCCCGGCGATCCCGTACCGGCGACGGTGTCGATGATGCCGCTCGAGGAGACGCGGCGTACGCGGTGGTTGCCGGGGTCAGCGATGTACAGATTGCCGGCAAAGTCGACCGCGACTCCCTGCGCGTCGCTCAGTTGGGCGCTGGACGCAGGGAGCCCGTCGCCTAGAAAGTTGCCGCCGGCAACGGTGTCGATGAAAAACGCGGCTTCGGTTTCCGCGGAAGCTTCCGGGACGCGGAAGGCGGTGCCGCCTGCGAGGATCCCGAGCGCCAGCCACAACCTGATCGCGAGCTTGGCACGCATCCGTACCTCCAGGACATCCGTTGCTCAAGAAGCCGTGACGCCTGAAAAGGAAAGAGCGGGCGTCAGGAGTCCTGCGCCCGCAGCCGATTCACATCACTTGAGGCTCTGACGAATGCCTTTGACTATGTAGTGCACGCCGGAGGGAAAAGTTCTCACTACTTCTGAAAATGACTTGCGGCCGCCGGCGCCGGGGAGCCTTCCGCGCACTGGATTCCCTGTGTCTTCAATGCCATGGCCCCCCCTTCCGTTTGGCGCTTCGAAGGTATATAGAAAGGGCATGAGTATCCTCAGCCGCCGAAATTTTCTAATCACTTCTTCCGCCCTCCCTGTCTCGCTCTGGGCGGGCAAAAGCGGAGGGGACAAGATTCGCTTCGGACTCGTACCCTCGACTCACCCGCGCCTACGGCATCCGGCGAGCCTGGAGGATCCGCTTGATTACCTTCGTGTCCGCGACATGGTGTGGAAGGCCATTGAATACGGGCGGCCGCGCGCCGGAAGCCTGGAGGCGAAGATCAAGCCGGGATCCTGGGTTGTGATCAAGCCCAACATCGTCGGCCTGCGCCTGAATCCTTTCTACCGCACCGGCGATGTGACCGACTTCCGCGTGACGAAGGCGGTGCTCGAGTACGTAGCCTCCCGGTCCAAGGCCGGACGCATCACGGTCGCCGAGGGCGGCAGCTACCGCCGGCCGGGCGATCCGGAAAAGGACAACGTCTGCATGCAGGACGGCGTGCATGTCGACGCACGGACCTTCGATTGGGGAACCGAAGAGTTTCCAGGCTTCAAAGGTTCGCTCGGCGAGATGATCGCCGAAGCGCAGAGGGAGTTTCCAGGCAAGAAGATCGATTATGTCGACCTCAGCTACGACGCCATCCGCGATCCGTCCGGCAAGTTCCGGCGCATCGAAGTGGCCAGGTCGCCGAACGGAGTGGGCGCGTTCGGCGGGCGGCCGGACTACTTCGTCACCAACACGATCTGCAACTGCGATTTCCTGATCTCGGTGCCAGTCATGAAGGTTCACCTCCAGAGTGGGATTACCTGCTGCCTGAAAAACTATGTCGGGACGGCGCCTCGCGAGGCATATGGCATTCCGGGCGCGTTCCATAATGCGAATCTGCACAGCCAGCATTCGGTGGAAGGCCGCATCTGCCCATTCATTGCGGACCTGGCCTCCTTCCATCCCCCGGACTACGTGGTGGTGGATGCGTTGCGCGGCCTGCAGTATCACGAGCACAACATCGATGTAGCCGACCAGATGATCCGTAGCAACATGATCTTCGCCGGTGAAGATCCGGTAGCGGGCGACGCGCTCGCCGCACGCCTGATAGGCTTCAACGAGCAGGATATGGAATTCCTGCAGATGGCCCAGCAACGCGGCATGGGTACGCTCGACTTGCGGAAGATCGAAGTGGTGGGCGAGGAACTCGATCGCCATGTTCGGCGTTGGGGCAAGCCGAAGAACTGGTACGGACGGTGCAACCGCGAATGGCGGATCACCCGGGACCCGAACGCGCCGATGTCGTCGTGGGCACGGCAGACGATCCCGACCGATACGCTGCATTTCGACCAGTGGGCAGGCGGATCTGTGGCCTCGGGAACGGTCTTCGCGGCGGCGGTGAAAGTCCAGGCGGAAGGTCACCGCAAGTCGTTCCTGTGGGTCGGTACGCGGGGCAAGGTCATCGCGACGTTGAACGGCGAGCAGGTGATGACCGCCGAGAACCGCACCAAGTATCGGATCGGGCAGTTCCAGCAGGCGGTGGATCTGAAGCCGGGCGAGAACCTGCTGACGTTCCGGGTGGAGGCGCTCCGCGCGCCGACCGATCTGAGCGCGCTGCTGGTGAGCCCGCGCAACGACGGCGATACGGTGGAGGGCATCCGCTGGATGGCGTGAGCCCAGGCCCCCCATAATCAGCTCAGTCGGAATCCAGACGCCGAAGTATGTCCGCCGGGACCTGACTTTTGAGTTCGGGGTACGCTTCGATCACACGCTCGATATCCAGCAACTCCTTGCGCCGCTTTGCCGGCCGTCTTGTCGGATCTGACGCGGCCCAGATCTTTCCCTGCAAGAGATCGTCGATGCGGGCGACCGGCATCACCAGGCCGAGGACTTCGCGCGGTTCCGCCCGCTCTGCAAAAGCCGCGTATCTGGGGTCGGTCTGAATCTGCACTCGCAGGTTTGAACCCTTCGCCGACACGTTGAGGGGATGTGGAAACACGTTCACACTGTAATGGCGGCGAAGTTGCGCTTCCAGGAATTCCAACTGGTCAACCGCAACCACAATGTCCAGGTCCAGACTGATCAGGGGGTCGACATAGGCGTTCACTCCCTGCCCGCCGATCACGCAATAACGGATTCGCGTTTCGGAGAGTAACCCCAACAGCCCTTCGAGAAAGTTCGCGTGGTCCATGACCGCCGCTTTCCAGACTGCCAGTGCCTGCATTACGAATCCCGTTTCATCGACAGTCTCACTCTATCAGAGAGGGCCCTTGCGGCGAGCCGCTCGATTGTCATGTAATGCAACGATGAAACCCAGTGGCGTGAATACGGAGTCCGGCCGGTGAGCGGCGACTCCCGGCCGACGCGTATCCGCTACACCATCGTCCTGCTCGCCCTGCTGATCAATGTGATCTGCTACACCGATCGCGTCGCCATCGCGGTGGCCGGGCCGAAGATCCGCGACGAGTTCGGGTTCGACGCCAAGCAGATGGGGCTGGTGTTCAGCATCTTCAGCCTCTCCTACGCGCTTGGACAGGCGCCCTGGGGGGCGCTGGCGGACCGCTTCGGCGCGCGAGGACTGGTGGCCGGGGCGATCCTGGCGTGGTCCGCGTTTACCGCGCTCACCGGCGCCGCGTGGGGATTCGTGTCACTACTCGTCATCCGATTCTGGTTCGGCGCCCTCGAAGCCGCGCTCTCGCCCTCGGTCGCCGTGGCGTTCACCCGCTGGGTGCCGGTGGCGGAGCGCTCCACGTCGTTCGGCGCTTATCTCAGCGGCGGACGGCTGGGCGCGGCGCTCACTCCACCGATCGCGGCGTTCCTGATGCTGCGCTACGGCTGGCAGTGGATGTTCTCGATCTTCGGCGCGCTGGGGGTGGCGGCCGCCGTCGCGTGGTTTTCCTGGTATCGCCACGACCCCGCCCAGCACTCTCACGTTAATGCCGCTGAACGCGAGTTGATCCGACGGGGCACCTCGGGTACGGTTTCTCACGAGCCAGAGAAGGCGAACTGGGGCGGCATTCTCCGGTCGACCCGTTTGTGGTGCCTGGTCGGAGTGGCTTTTGCTACGACGTTTCTATGGCAGTTCTTTATCACCTGGTTCCCGACCTACCTGATGGAAAAGCGCGGCATGGCCCTGCAGGAGGCTTCGTACTTTGCGGGCCTGCCCTTCCTGTTCGGCGTGGCTGCGACGTGGGTGGGTGGCCTCGCGACCGACTCTCTCACCCGCCGCTTCGACGCGCGCCGCGGCCGGATGTACCTGGGCAGTCTGTCGCTGGCGATCACGGCTGTGCTGATGCTGCTCGGCATCCTTGCTCCGGCGGCGCGGGTGTCCGCGCTGCTGATGGCTGTGGCTGTCTTCTTCGTCGATCTGTATCTTGGCGCGGCGTGGGCCTCGGCGGTCGATATCGGGGGCCGCAACGGCGGAGCGGTTGCCGGCCTGATGAACGCAGCCTCCAACGCGGCCGGATTCGCGTCCCCGGCGCTGATGGGGTGGGTCCTCTACACGTGGCATGATTGGAACACCGTCCTGCTGGCGGGGGTGGCCACGACGTTCGCAGGCGCGGTGTTGTGGCTGGGGGTCAATCCACGCCCGAGGCCGGTTTGATGAGGAGCCGTCATGTTTGACCGCAGATCGTTCATCAAAGCTGGTTCGATCGCCGCGTTCCGCTGGATCACGCTGGGAGACGTCCTGGCCAAGCGGGCCGCCGCGGGCACCGGCGGCAAGGGCGACATCAGCGTCATCCACATTTTCCTGAGCGGCGGGTTGAGCCAGATCGACAGCTTCGACCCGAAGCCCGAGAACAAGCGCGAGAATCGCAGCAAATTCTCCACCATTCCCACGTCGATCCCCGGCGTTCATTTCACCGAATACCTGCCCAGGCTGGCGAAGCTGGCAAACAAGTTCACGGTGATCCGGTCGGCCACGCACAAGACGCCGGTGCACGTGCCGGCATCCGGACTGATCCTCAGCGGCCATTTGCCGCTGTCGTCGATCACGCATCCGGCGGCGGGTTCGGTGGTGGCTAAGGAACTGGGTCCGCGCAACGAGATGCCTGCCTACTGCTCGATTCCGGGCGCTCCGGGCTATTGGGAGTCGGCAGGGTACCTGGAGCCGAAGTACAACCCGTTCGACGTCGGCGATCCGAATGGCGCCGACTTCAAGGTCCGCGACCTGGAATTGCCGATGGGCGTCGACTGGGCGCGCATGGACAAGCGCCGTTCGCTGCTCGCCCTGGCCGATGCCAGGTTCCGCAAGTACGATTCGATGAAGCTGGTCGACAACATGAATTCGTACCACCAGACGGCCTTCGGCATGATGCAGTCGGCCCGGGCGAAGCGGGCCTTCCAGATCGGCGAGGAACCGGAAAACTTGCGCGACCGTTACGGCCGCACCGCCTTGGGCCAGGGATCGCTGCTGGCGCGGCGCCTGGTGGAAGCCGGCGTCCGCTATGTGACGGTCAGCCGCGCCTTCAACTCCTGGGATCACCACGCCAACATCTACCCGCAACTTGCCGGGACGTTCCTGCCGGAACTGGACAACGCATTCTCCACGTTGCTTGAAGACCTGGAGTCGCGCGGGATGCTGGCGACGACCCTGATCCTGGTGACGGGCGAGTTCGGACGCACGCCGGAGGTCAACACGATGGGCGGCCGCGATCACTGGGCCAACGTTTTCTCGTTGTGCCTGGCCGGCGCGGGAGTTCCGGGGGGCCAGGTTTACGGCGAGAGCGATCAGGAGGGGGCGTATGTCAAGGACAAACCCGTGGAGATTCCGGAGTTGATGGCGACGCTGTATGACAAGCTCGGCATCGACTTCACCAAAGAATACGTCAACCCGCTGGGCCACCCGAGCAAGTTGGCCGACGCGGGCGCGACGCCCCTGAGATTTCTGTATTCCTGAGCTTCCGAGACTGTGATTTCATTGACAAAGAGGACACGCAATGATCGATCGACGTCTTTTCCTGGGCTCCCTGGCCGCGGCCGGTCTCCGCGGTAACGGGAAAGTTCCCAGCCACACCGCGAAGGTGACCAAGCTCTGGAAGTCGCCGGACGGACACCCCAATGCGCTCGAATCGACGCCGCAAGGGTTGTGGGTCGGCGAGCAGATTACCGACAGCGCCTATCTGCTCGATTGGAAGACCGGCAAGGTTCTCAAAAAAGTGGAGACCGAGTCGTCCAATACGAGCGGCATCGCGTTTGGCGGCGGATACCTCTGGATGGCGGCGAACGGCAAGGGCTTGGGCCGCATGGCGCGGCCGAACGATTCCGCTGGCGGCAGCGTGGTCAAGGTCGATCCCGACAACGGCCGCACCGTCGGACGCTATCCGATCCCCGACGGCGGGGGCGTGCACGGACTGCTCTATCACGAAGGCACGCTGTGGATTACGTGCTTCCGCTTCCAGGCCCTGGTGCAGGTGGACGTCCGGACCTTCAAGGAAGTGCACCGGATCCCGATGCACCTGCCTCGGGCGCACGGCCTGGCCTGGGACCCGCCAGGAATCTGGGTGGGCCATTCCAACGACTACATTTTCCAGAAACTCGACGTGAAGACCGGCGAAGTGCTGGAACATATCTTCATCAACCGCGGCATCGATCCCGACCCGCACGGGATGGACATGTATCAGGGCAAAATGTATTACTGCGACGCCGGCATCGCGCCCGGGGCGATCGACAACCAGAGCGAGCACGCGGGCTACATCTGCCGCATCGACATCTGACGGTGGTGGAACTACCGAGCCCTCTCCATCACCGCACGCAGGATGCTGTTGATCCGAGTCGAGTAACCCCTGCCATACTGCATGAGCCAATCGTAGACTTCCCGGTCGATGCGAGCGGCCACCAGCACCTTCG
>JBJXGR010000204.1:0-7657 GCA_046160045.1 Bryobacteraceae bacterium | reverse complement strand
GTGAGAAAGAATCCGCGGTCGTCCACGACCGCAATCTTGTAATGGAACCGAACCGCCGTACAATGAATTTTCACGGAACGGGGAACAGTGTCTTAACTGACTGTCTCAGCCCAGGGGCCCACCTCACGGATGGCAGCTATTTTCAAGGAGCAGCGACGCAAGCTCAAGCCGGATGCAATCATGACGGTGATGTTCACGCATAAGGCCAAGGATGCCTGGGATGCGTTGACTGCCGGTCTAATTGGCGCCGGTTTTGAAATCACAGCCTCCTGGCCTGTTCGAACTGAATCGGAGAGCAGCCTACACATCCGCGAGAAGTCTGCCGCTCGTTCCACCATCTTCCTTGTCTGCCGTGTCCGCGAGATACCCTCGGCGGATGCAGAGTCCCGTTACTGGGAAGAGGTCGAACCAACGGTCCGTCAGGCCGTTCGCGCGAAGGTCAAGGAATTCCAGGAAGCCGGAATTGGTGGCATCGATCTCTATCTCGCGTGCTTCGGTCCCGCCCTGCAGGTGTTTACCGAGGCGTGGCCCCTCACGCGTGGAACCGCGCGACCGCAGCCTAAGACGCGCCAACGGGATCTCTTTGAGGAGTTCGACCCTTATGCCGTTCGTCCGGAGGACGCGCTCGAAGCAGCTCGGCATGAGGTGAAGCAGTGGCGCATGGAACAATTGGCAACCGTGAAACGCCAACACCACCTGGACGCGCTGACCGAGTGGTACGTGCTCGCCTGGGACGCATTCCGAGCGCCGCGCTTTCCGGCCGACGAAGCTCTCAAGTTGGCTCGCGTCGTCGGCCTCGATTTCGATCAGGACGTAAAGAAACAAGTATGCGAAGTGAAGGGCGACGACGTCATCCTCTGGGACAGCATCACGCGCCACCGCAACGGCAGCCTCCGGCATGTCAGCGAAGAGTGCATGCTTGACACGCTGCACTGGGCGGCGAAGACGGCGCGTGAACAGAACACCGGTGCAGCGCGGAACCTGATCGAGGAGGCGCATCTGATCGGCGACCCGACCCTACTGACCGCGCTCGAAGCGCTGTTGAATGTTTTGCCGCCAGGAATTCCGTCGGCAGGCAAGAAGAAACCCGACGCCATCCTTGCCGGCGCGGCGAACGACTTTGAAGCGCTGGAGCGTCTGCGCAAGCTGGCCTTCGCCGAGACGGTGCCTGCGCCAAAGATTCCGGAGCAACTCCCGCTCGAACTGCCTGGAGTTGACGAACAGGAGGAGGACGGCTAGCGCACCCGTGTCCACCAACCTCAACTCGGAAAAGGCTCTGATCTTCCGGATCATTCACCACGATAATCTGCCGTGGATTTTGGACCACGGCTTGTATGCTAAGAATGGAGGGAACCTGGACCCCAACTTTCGGAACATTGGAAATCCGGATCTCATCGACAAGAGAGCTAAGCGTGTTGTCCCCATCCCGCCCGGCGGCACGCTGAGCGACTACGTGCCTTTTTACTTCACGCCGTTCTCAATCATGATGTACAACATCAAGACTGGGTACGGGGGAATCAAACACGTCCCCAATCGGGAGATCGCGATCTTGGTTTCCTCGTTGCGTCGGGTGAAGGAGCTGGGCATTCCATTCGTCTTCACGAACCAGCACGCCTACCCGGCCGCGGCGGAGTACTTCAACGATCTGCTCGACCTTGACCGCATCGATTGGCCGCTTCTTCAGGCTTGCGACTTCCGGCACGATCCTGATGACCCGGGCAAGAAGGAACGGTATCAGGCCGAGGCCCTCATATGGCAGCACGTGCCCCTTGAGGCGTTGTTGGGTATATGTTGCTTTAGCGAGGTTGAGAAGGCCCGGGTCCAAGCCGACATTGACCGACGCAACCTGAAGGTCCAAGCTCGAGTGCAATCGAACTGGTATTTCTGATGATTACGTTTCTCCAAGGAAATCTGCTTGAAGCGCCGGTGGACGCCCTCGTCAACACCGTGAACACGGTGGGTGTCATGGGTAAAGGCATCGCCCTGATGTTCAAGGAGGCGTTCCCCGAGAACTTCCGCGCCTACGAACAGGCATGCCAGCGCCAGGAAATTCGGATCGGGCACATGTTCGTCACCGAGAACCTCGCACTTCGCGGTCCCCATTGGCTGATTAACTTCCCCACAAAGAAACACTGGCGTCAGCCGTCCAGACTGGAGTGGATAGTCGACGGTCTGAAAGACCTTCGCCGCGTGATTGAAGAGAAGAACATACGATCTGTCGCACTGCCCCCTCTCGGGTGCGGCAATGGTGGCCTGGATTGGAGCGACGTGCGGCCGGAAATCGAGCGGGCGCTCGCTTCGATGGAATCGGTTGAGATTGCGGTCTTCGAACCCACTGCAAAGTACCAGAATGTAGCCAAGCCGACTGGCGTCACGAAACTCACCCCGGCCCGTGCCCTGGTCGCGGAAATGGTTCGCCGCTACTGGGTGCTCGGCATCGAATGCACCTATCTGGAGGTCCAGAAGCTTTGTTGGTTTCTGGAGCGCACGATCCGGCAGTTGGGCATCAAAGACCCTCTGGACCTGCGGTTTGCAGCCGACAAGTATGGACCGTACTCGGACCGGCTCCGGCATCTGTTGAACGGCCTTGACGGTAGCTACCTCCACTGCGATAAGCGCCTAAGCGATGCGGGTCCATCGGACACGATCTGGTTTGACGAGGAACGCCGGGCGTACCTCGAACTCTACCTCAAACAGAGCGAGCGGCGTCCCCTGCTTGAAGTACTGGATCGAACCGCAGAACTGATCGACGGCTTTGAGTCGCCTCTGGGAATGGAGTTGCTCACCACGGTGGACTGGCTGATCGAACGTGAGAACAGCAAAGCTACACTCGAAGGAGTCAAGGGCGGATTGAGCCGATGGCCGGCCGGTCCAGCCGCGGCTGAGCGTAAGTTGCGGATCTTCAATGATCGCTTGCTCCGATTGGCGCTTGACCGCTTGGCCGTTTGATTTGACGTTAGTTTGTCTCCTTCGTTTCCGGGACTCTCAACCTCATGGGTTTGCTAAGCGATTTCGAGTGGCGCACGAGCTATCGCCACGAAGATGGCGACCTGATCGAGTTGTTCTACAACCCGGCCCTCACCTGCGGGGTCCAGTACGACCGCATGACCGGCTACTTTTCCGCCGACGCTCTGGCGCTCGCCTCACGCGGGATCGACGCGCTCATCGTGAACGACGGCCGCATGCGACTCATCGTCGGCTGCACCCTCCAGCAACCCGAGCAGGACGCCATTGGCCAGGGATACGACTGGCGGGCGCGTCTCGAAGCACATCTCCTTGCCGCCGATTTGACACCCCCGGATGAAAAAGCAGGCCGCGGTCTCGAAATGCTCGCCTGGATGGTGGCGCAGGGGCATCTGGATGTGAAGGTGGCGGTGCCTGTCGATCCCGACGGACTGCCGGCGCACGCGCCCGGCCTGTACCACGAGAAGGTCGGCATTTTGACCGATGCCGAAGGCAACCGCCTGAGCTTCTCCGGGTCGATCAATGAGACGGCGGGAGGCTGGGTCAACAACCGCGAGAGCTTCCACGTTCACTGCGGTTGGTTCGGCGGCCGCGAGTCCGCCCACCTCGAGGACGAGGTGGACGCGTTCGCCAGGCTTTGGGAAGGGCGAGCGCGGTCCGTAAAGGTGTTCGATTTTCCCGAAGCGGCGAGAAAGAAACTGCTGGAGTTCCTGCCCAGAGACGACCGTTTCGTCACGCCGCCCACCCCCAGGGCCGCCCAGGAACCGGAAACTCGCAAGCTACTGGCCGATGAGTACCGGCGCATTGTCTGGACGTTCATTCGTGAGTCGCCGCGCCTCGCGCACGGACTGCGAGTGGGAGAGATGACCAGTGCGGTCACCCCATGGCAGCACCAGGTGCGCACCTACACGAGGTTCCTGAGCGAGTGGCCCAGCCGCGTCCTGATTGCCGACGAAGTGGGACTCGGCAAGACGATTTCCGCGGGCCTGATCCTCCGGCAGGCGATCCTGAGCGGCTTGGCGAAGCGGGTCCTCATCCTGACCCCCAAGAGCGTCCAGATCCAGTGGCAGAACGAACTGTACGAGAAGTTCAACCTGAACGTCCCGATCTACGACGGGGCGGCGCTGGTGTGGAAGGCGGTTCATGGCGGGCGGAACGCCGTTGAGAAGCCAGTTGGCCGCGACGAGTGGCAGGCCGAGCCAGTGGTGCTCGTGTCCAGCTTCCTGATGCGGCGGGCTGACCGCCAGCGAGAACTGCTCGACGCCGCTGACTGGGACCTGCTCATTCTGGACGAAGCGCACCACGCACGCCGGCGCGGCGCCGGAAGTACACAGGAGAAAGGGCCGAACGCCCTGCTCGGGCTGATGCGGAAGTTGCAGGCGAAATGTGGCTCGCTTCTTCTGCTGACGGCAACGCCGATGCAGGTGCATCCGGTCGAGATCTGGGACCTGATGGATCTGCTCGGGTTGCCGGATGACTGGCACCGGGACGACGGCATCTTCCTGCGGTATTTCCAACGTGCGTCGGGCAATCCTTCTCCCGAGGACCTGGAGTACCTCGCAGCCCTATTCCGCTCGACCGAGGCCACCTTCGGTGAGATGACAGAGGCCGAAGCGACTCGGATCCTGCCAGGGGTTTCTGGTCTCAAGCGCAAGAAGGTGCTCAGGGCACTGCGGGACGTGAGCGCGATACCGCGCAAGACATTGGATGCGGACACCCGTCGAGCCGCCACTCGGCTGTTGCAGGCTGCGAGCCCGCTGCGTCACCGAATGGTCCGCAACACGCGCGAATTGCTACGCCGCTACAATCTTCCCGTTCCCAAACGCGATCCGCGTGAAGTCGTGGTGGAGATGACGCCGGCTGAAAGCGCCCTCTACAGTGCCGTGGAGGATTTCATCGGCGATGTCTACCGTGCGGCCTCTCCCGAGAAGCGCTCGGCGGTAGGCTTCGTCATGACGGTGTATCGACGCCGGCTGGCATCAAGTTTCGAAGCGCTGAAACGGACTCTGAATGGGCGGCTGATGCGCACTGGAGGCATCACTGAGGAAGACGCGTCGCTCGATGAAACGTCGGAGGACGTAATGTCCGGTGAGGAAGTGGCTTGCCTTGCGGCGGAAGCGCCAGAGACAATCGACGAACGGGATCGGATCAACGATCTGCTCAGGCGGATCGCGCAGTTGGGCACGGACAGCAAGGCGCGCCGGCTGAAGATCGAGCTGGATGCCTGTCTCGCCGATGGCTTCGATTCGATGATCGTGTTCACTCAATACACCGACACGATGGAGTACCTGCGGGACTATCTGGCTGACCAGATGGTGGGAATGCCGGTGGCCTGTTACTCCGGCGCGGGCGGCGCCTGGCGCGATGCGAGCGGACAGTGGGTGCCGTGCTCGAAAGAGGAAATCAAGCGCAGGCTCCGGGATCGGCAGGTGCGGCTGTTGGTTTGTACGGATGCCGCGGGCGAAGGATTAAACCTTCAGTTCGCCGGCGTCCTGGTGAACTACGATCTGCCGTGGAATCCCATGAAGGTGGAACAGCGTATCGGACGCATCGACCGGCTTGGCCAAGAGCGTCCGGTGATTCGTGTCTTGAGCTTTGCGTACAAAGACACCGTGGAGCAGGACGTATTCTTCACCGTCGGCACCCGCATCAATCTGTTTCAGGGAATCGTGGGACGGCTCCAGCCCATTCTGTCTCGGTTGCCGCGTCGATTCGAAGAGTTGGCACTGCTCGACCGGGACGCGCGAGACGCGGCGCGTCAGAGATTCCTTGCGGACCTGGAACAGCAGGTGAGGGATGCAGACGAGAGCGGTTTCGATATCGATGTGACGGTGGAGGGCTCGCTGGATCTGCCTGCGCTTCCCGAAGCGGCTCTGACGCTCCGCGACCTCGATCGCGCGATTCAGATTGCACGCGCGCGGCCACCTGAGGTGGACTTCAGGCCGCTCGACCCCGGATCCTATGGGATCGGGCTACCGGGCGGCGAGCCGACCCGGGTTACGACCGACGCGGGAGTATTCGAGTTCTCGTCCGACAATTTCCAGTTGTTCTCGCCTGGCGGTGACGCGTTCGGCGCGTTCTGTGTGGATGGCGCGGCCGAAAGCGCCGAGAGCCGGGGCATTGCCTGGATGGTCCACCGTCCGGGCGCCCAAGCAGAGTTCGTGGTGGCGACGCGATTCGGACCGCGCACGGTAGCGAGCTTCGAGGAACTGCTGGCGGCGTTGGACGTCGTGGGCGAACCCTGCGAATTTCCGCTGCGTGATTGGCCGGGCATGACCGTTTCGGTGATCATCTGACGATCACGGCCGCTTTGAACTGGGGGTCATCAGAACTGGGGGTCAAATACCATGGTTCCGGTTTCTCTGGCATCGCGAGCGTCATGCCGCTTTCTCTTGGTCCTCCAACCGCTCCAGCACCTCCACGAACTTCCGGTACGCCGCCGGATCTTCCGACATCAGCCGGATCATCTTCGCTCGCGCTTCCTGATACTCCGCCGTCTGCTTCCACTCGCGGATCCGCGGCAGCGTCTCCTCCAACTTCCGCCCCTGGTCGATCAGGTGGCTCCGGAACGCAAGCACCTTCAATCTCGCTTCCGGTTTCTTCTGCTCCCGCAACTCCACGTCCAGCGCGACCGTCTCGCTCCGTAGCACGTGCCACTCTTCCATCAGCCAACTCACCCGCTGTCCGCTTTGTTCCTTCAGAACCGACGCCATCTCCCCGGCAAGGTGATTCTTCTTGTGCCGCTGCACCGCCCACGGTGACACCGTGAACCGCCCCG
This sequence comes from Bryobacteraceae bacterium, assembly GCA_046160045.1. Lineage (GTDB taxonomy): Bacteria > Acidobacteriota > Terriglobia > Bryobacterales > Bryobacteraceae > CAZGUX01. Next base: position 915 of record JBJXGR010000204.1, on the reverse strand, counting down.
CGATCATCCGCACGGACTCGCCCCGGAGCACCGCCCGCTCGATCCCTTCCCTCGCCTCGTGCCGGCACACCGCGCATGGCTTGATTCGTTTAACCTTCTTCTCCATTTCCCTACTCTCCAAATGAAAAATGGCGGGCGTTTTCTCGCCCGCCAACTATTCTTTTCCCCGTGGCGTCGGTCTCCGACCCCGTGTGGGGCGGCCTTTCAGGCCGCGGCGCGCTTCAGCGCCGGCGACTCGCGGCGAGTCGTCACCAGGGTCGGAAACCTGGACTCGAGTATGGAACATTAGTCGATCGTCATCATTTTCGCCAGTCAACAGAATCAATAACCTACGGGTGGGTTTCTGGAGAGCGCGCCCCTCGGGGTTCTGCCGCCGTGGTCTGCTGTTTCTTCAAGAGCCCCTTCGGGAGCGGTCACCCTCCTTTTTCTACTGAGCCGCGACTTTCTACTGCGCCGCGACCGTAAGGGAGCGGTGGCGAGCAGGGACCTCGCCTTTCTCGCGGCCGGTGTCCCGTTTATTCACACTCCTTAACGTGTTAAACCCCCTGGCCGTTTTCGTCAATAACGCCCCAGCCACCGCTCGCTGACGCTCGCGGCTCCGTTCACACCCCAATTCCAACAATCGCCCGCGCTAAATCAACCACTTACGCGTCCATCCCTCCAAAACCCCTTCCACCCCGTGCGATAATCAAGGGAGATGCCGTTTTCCCCCTTATCCGCTATTTCTGTTGCGCATTGTTGCGCTTAAGCCGATTCCCCTCTCTAACTCCTGTATTTCCAACATCCCCTATTTCCATTTTACCACACAGCCGCAACAAAACCGCTCTTATCCGCCACACTTATCCGCTTATCCGCAACACATACGCAACAGATTCTTATGCCTGTTGCGTTCACAGCACTTTTATTTTTTTCTGC
>JBJXGR010000203.1:0-14838 GCA_046160045.1 Bryobacteraceae bacterium | reverse complement strand
CACTCAAAACAGATTCGTTAGAACCAATAAACCCGGTCGGTCAGTGGTTTTTCATGGTGGGCCTGGATAGACTCGAACTATCGACCTTACGCTTATCAGGCGTACGCTCTAACCACCTGAGCTACAGGCCCGGTTCGTTCAACTAGCCACTAGCCCTGGAACTCTTCCAACTTCGACTGCTTCCCAAAGAAACCACTTCCCAGGTAAATACTCTCGCTTTAGCTCACTTGGTGGAGCTGGTCGGGATCGAACCGGCGACCTCCTGAATGCAAATCAGGCGCTCTCCCAACTGAGCTACAGCCCCAGAAATTTGTGGCCGGACCGGTGGAGGAGTTCGACCCTTTTGGGGGTCGATTCCGCCACCGGAACGGCCTGAATATGTAATTCGAGGCCAATTGGACGCGATGCTAATCAAACTCAGGGCTCGACTAACATCCGAAACTTTTGGAATCCGAGAAGAGAGAGCCGAGAACTGGCAATTTTGTAGCTTACCCTGATCTGTTTCCCTTGCGGGACGGGCCGCCTCTTCCAAAAGTCCCCTTGCGGGAAACTCTCTTCCGAAACAGCTTTCAAACCAGATGGACTGGAAAGACTCTCGCTTACTCAGACAGGATTGCTCCTGCCTGTTCGCTCTTTCGAACGAAGTTCTGCGAGTCCAGCCACTGCCTCTCTTAGAAAGGAGGTGATCCAGCCGCAGGTTCTCCTACGGCTACCTTGTTACGACTTCACCCCAATCATGAATCATACCTTGGGCTGCTGCCTCCTTGCGGTTAGCCTGCAGACTTCTAGTACAATCCACTTTCGTGATGTGACGGGCGGTGTGTACAAGGCCCGGGAACGTATTCACGGCGTCATTCTGATACGCCATTACTAGCGATTCCAGCTTCACGCAGGCGAGTTGCAGCCTGCGATCCGAACTGAGAACGGTTTTTGCCGATTAGCCACCCCCTCGCGGGTTAGCAGCGTATTGTACCGTCCATTGTAGCACGTGTGTAGCCCTGGACATAAAGGCCATGATGACTTGACGTCGTCCCCACCTTCCTCCAGCTTATCGCTGGCGGTCTCCTGAGAGTGCACCTTTCGGTTAGCAACACAGGACAAGGGTTGCGCTCGTTGCGGGACTTAACCCAACATCTCACGACACGAGCTGACGACAGCCATGCAGCACCTCGACTCCGGTCCCTTGCGGGAAGACCGTATTTCTACGGTTGTCCAAAGCCGTTCGAGCCCAGGTAAGGTTCTTCGCGTTGCGTCGAATTAAACCACATGCTCCACCGCTTGTGCGGGCCCCCGTCAATTCCTTTGAGTTTCAGCCTTGCGACCGTACTCCCCAGGCGGCACACTTAACGCGTTAGCTCCGGCACGGATGAACTGAATCACCCACACCAAGTGTGCATCGTTTAGGGCGTGGACTACCAGGGTATCTAATCCTGTTTGCTCCCCACGCTTTCGTGCATCAGCGTCAGTTGCGGTCCAGAGAGCCGTCTACACCACAGGTGTTCCTCCTGATATCTACGCATTGCACCGCTACACCAGGCCTTCCACTCTCCTCTCCCGCACTCTAGCCTTGCAGTAGTCGGCGCACCCTCCCAGTTAAGCCGGGAGATTTCACCCCAAACTTGCAAAACCGCCTACGCACCCTTTACGCCCAGTAATTCCGAACAAAGCTTGCTGCCTACGTATTAACGCGGCTGCTGGCACGTAGTTAGCCGCAGCTGCTTTTGCAGGTACCGTCATAATCTTCCCTGCCGAAAGAGCTTTACACCCCGAAGGGCTTCATCGCTCACGCGGCGTCGCTGCATCAGGGTTTCCCCCATTGTGCAAGATTCCCCACTGCTGCCTCCCGTAGGAGTCTGGCCCGTGTTTCAGTGCCAGTGTGGCCGTGTGCCCTCTCAGGCCGGCTACCGATCTCAGCCTTGGTAGGCTCTTACCCTACCAACTAGCTAATCGGCCGCGGGCTCCTCCTTCGGCGGATTTCTCCTTTTCCCTCTCGGGATTATGCGGTATTATCCCCGGTTTCCCAGGGTTATTCCCCACCAAAGGGTAGATCACCCACGTGTTACTCACCCGTACGCCACTTTACTTGCGAGTTGCCCCGCTTTCTCGTTCGACTTGCATGTGTTAGGCGCGCCGCCAGCGTTGATTCTGAGCCGGGATCAAACTCTCGTTTTAACTTGTGAGAATTTGACTTACTGTCGCTTCCGGCTATAACTCAGAGTTCGACGATGCGTTTGTTGCGTCCAACCAGATTTTCAAAGATCCGAGCGTCCCAGCGGAAGATCGTTACCGAAGCCCCGCCCAACGCCAGCCTCGAAACCGTCGACAAGCCGCAAGAGACCAAAAGCCCCTTGTTCATACTTGTCTAAACTCAAGAAAACAAAAGAACTGCAGGAAGGCTTACCAGAGCCCGCCCGGGAATCCGGGACAGGGTTACCACCATTCCTTGCGCTTGAAATTTTGCGCCACACTTCAGCGCCGTCTGCCATTGTAACCCGATTGACGCTCAACTTGCAAGCAGCTCGTTCTGCTGCTTGGCACACTGAATCGTTTCGCGGCGACTCAACCAGAATACCAACGAACACGCGCCGGCGCAAGACATATGTGGTTTTTCTTTGAAGATTCTAGGGGGCATCCGTGCTCCGGGAGGGTACGGGATGCGCTAAACATATGCATAGTCAACCGTTAGTGGTGGCGTGGCTGCTGACGAATGGCGAGGTTCGGCGTCTGCCGTGGCGGATTGGGATGCGTGGCAGTCGACACAGCCAGGACCTTGGAACCTCCCGGTTCTCAGGCGGCGAACTGGCTCGACAGACACCGTACCCTTTCTCCGAGCGGCGAAATATGTTCCAATATATGGAGTTCTGAGGCCTTATGAATCTTTTGGAAGTCATCGCCCAAATGCGGGCGGAACGGCAATTGTTGGACGAGAGTATTTTGGCGCTCGAGCGGCTCGCGGCCAGTGCGGCGGCCAAGCGTCGCGGACGGCCGCCTGCCTGGCTGGCCAAAGTCCAGGCCACGGCTGAGCCCGAGCCGAAACCGAAGAAACGGCGATTGAGCGCCGCGGGCCGCGCGCGCATTGCGGAGGCTGCCCGCAACCGGTGGGCCGCCGCCCGCGTGAAAAAGGACAAGGAGTAGCGGCCAGGCTGATCTGAGGGAGGAGCCTATTCTGCCCGGAGCCGCGCCCAATGGATGCTCGTGGACGCCGGATTGCCCCCGTACCAGACCACCATCGCGTCTCCATCGGGCAGCGCCTCGGCGTAGGGTAAACCGTACGTCCAGGCGCCCATATCGACCAGAAGCTCCCCGGTGTCCCGATAAGCGGCCGCTGGACCCGCCGCGTCGTACAGGGTGACCTCCTGCTCGAGTCGTCCTTCCGCCGACCGTGCGGCTCGCGCCCGGATCGACTGCGATCCGTACCGGTCAACCCATGCCAACACCAGCCTGCCGTCCGGAAAGATCGCCGGGCGGGAAGGCTGATCCGAGATTCCCAGCGGCTCCGGAGCCGACCACGTGCGCCCTTCATCGCTGCTGATCCGCCGTTCGATCTCCAGGTATTTTCCCGCGACGGAATCGTACAGCCAGGTGAATGTCACAATCCGGCCATCGGGCGTGACGCCCGCTCGCTGGTCCCAGTGAAACAGGCGGCCGCCGCTGTCGGCGCACACCAGTTGCGACTCAGGCCAACTCTTCCCTCCATCGGCCGAGCAGATGTACTCCACCCGCTGCAGCCACGGAGACGTGTCGAGGTAGTGCTTATTCGATTCGACGCTGATGGCGATCCGTCCGCTCGGGAACAGGAGCGCCGGGCTCGTCAGACTGGGGGGCCCAAGCCGGGCCGGCGTCTCCACCGGACGCCACTGGCTCCACGTCGTTCCCTGGTCGACGGACTCGGCCACCAGGATGCGCGCCGGCAGACATCCCTGGGTCTCTTCGTTGAACAGAGGTTTGCCCGCGAACGACGTCCGGTCGACCCACATCGTCGTCGCAAACAGGGCGCCTCCGGAAAGCCGCGTGACGTAAACCACCTTCAGCGAGCCGACGACTCCGTCAACCACGTTGCCGAACGGCCGCCACGGTTCGCTCCAGGTAGCGCCGCCGTCGTCCGACGCGCAGCACTCCACCTGCTCGTCCTCGGAGTCCTTCCCTGTCCCTACCCGAAAAGTGGCCAGCAAGCGTGTGCCGCCGAGCGACGTCACCGTCGGAAAACTGGCTACGGCACGCGGGGTGCCCGCCGTACCGGTGTATAAGATGCCTTTGGAGACGATATTCACGTACTTCTATCTATCTCATTTCGGGTCCCTCTGGCAATACTCAGCCGCAAAACAGCGAAAGGGCCTGTAAGCCCGGCGTCGAGGTAAGCCCCGTTTGGGGCTCATCCAGGACCCTGGACGGAGCCCCGCCCGAGTCATCGCCGTGATAGGCTCATTATCTTCTATGCCTTTCGATTCCCTGATTGATGTGCATTCGCATCTGGGGCAGATCACCAACAGCGCCATGAGCGCTGACGGCGACCGACTATGCGCTCTGTTCCGCCGCGCCGGTATCACCCACGGCGTCACGTTCTCGATCGAAGCCTGTTACGGCGGCCTCGATGCGGGAAACTCCTATGCGCTGGCTCAGGCCCAGCCGCAGGACATGCTGAGCCTTATGGTGGTGGCGCATCCGCACCACCTCGAATCGTCGCGCCGCTGGGTCGAGCAAGCCAAAGGCAACCCCAAGATAGTCGGTGTGAAGTTGCATCCCGCCCTCGGCCAGTACGACGTCACGTCCAAGGCCACGCGCACCCTCATGGACAAAGTGATCGGCCCCTCGGGCCTGCCGGTCTTGAGTCACGTCGGCAACGAGACGCCCATGGTCCCGATCGACAAGTACCTGCAGTTGGCCGCCGATTACCCGCAGACCCGGTTCATCGCAGCTCACCTGGGTGTGGGCATTCTCGGGCTCGCGCAAGCCGCGGTCGACGCGTGGTCCAAAACACCCCTTGCCAACGTCTGGTTCGACATGGGTACCCTTCGGGCTTTTTGTGCCGGCTCGGTGGAACTGCTGCTGGAGCACATTGGACCCGACCGGCTGTGCTTCGGCACCGACTCGCCGCTGTACGAGGCTGCGCCCTTCGCCCGGCTTCTCGAAGTCCTGCCGGTCACCGAGGCGGTCCGCCAGAAGATCGCCTGGCGCAACGTCCTCGAAGTCATTCCCGCACTCAAAGGCCGTCCTGGCGTCGGCGCGTGAACCCTAACTATGAAAACGCTGGTTTTCCTGATTGCTATGGCCTCTCCGTTTAGCGTTGTCTGGAAAGACAAGACACCCATGCCGCGCGCCGAAGGCGGCGCGTCCAGCGCCCTTGTGGGCGACGAATTGATCATCGCCGGCGGCACCAACTGGGACTCCGGCCAGAAGACCTGGATGCGCGATGTCCAGATCTACAACATCAAGACGGACAAATGGCGGATGGGCCCAACTCTTCCGTCGCCGGCCGCCTATGGGCCGGCCGTCGTGACACCAAAGGGTATGGAGATCCTCGGCGGATCCGAAGGGCAGCGGATCTTCCGGACCACCTGGCGTCTGGAAGGACAAGGCTGGGTGGAAACCGGCGCCGCTCCGCACGACACGCAACTAGGCCGCGCCGCCCGCGTAGGCGAATCCATCTATCTGCTCGGCGGCTGCTCCGATGTCGCCGACCTGACTCGCTGCACCTCCAACGTGGCCGCCCGCAAGTGGAACGCATCCCAATGGGAATCGAAGGCTCCCCTGCCCGTCGCCGGCGTGGCCATGGGCGCGGTGGCCGTCGCCCGCGGAAAGATCTACTATTTCGGCGGCTGCTCCATGCCGTCAGCCGGCAAACTGATCAATCGACTCGAGGCGCACGTGTACGATCCGGCCTCCAATCGCTGGTCGCGTTTGCACGACCTGCCTCGCGGGAACCGCGCGCTGACCGGCGTCGCGGTCCGCGATCGATATATCTACCTCCTTGGCGGCTTCAATGCCACGCAGGAAGAAGCCAAGGGCAAAGGCCCCGCATTCGGCTTCACCAGCGAGGTCTGGGTCTACGACATCGACACGAACAACTACACCGCTTCGACGGCCATGCCCATCGCGGTCGCCGGCGGCGACTTCTTCCTCCACGGCGACACGATCTACGGCGGCGGTGGTGAAGACAAGATGAAAAGCCGCATCGCACGGCTGGTCGCCGGCCAGCTTCAAGGCTCATCGAAATGATTCAGGCAATTCTTTACGGCGCGGGCGACTACCATTCGAAGGAATTGATCGCCGCCGTTTTCGACTGGAGGCAGGCATGAAGCGCCGGATCCTTGGCCGCACCGGCCTGTCGGTCTCGGAGATCTCTCTTGGCACCGTCGAAATCGGCCTCGATTACGGGATCCCCGTCCATGGCGATCACGGCCGCCCCGACGAATCCTCGGCCGCGAAACTGCTCCACCAGACCCTCGATTGGGGCGTGAATTTCATCGACACCGCGCGCCTCTACGGCGAGGCCGAAGCGATCATCGGCCGCGCCCTCAAATCACGCCGTCATGAATTTGTTCTGACCTCGAAGGTCACCTCGTTTCAGGATCAGGAGCTAACCTCCGCGGCGCGAAAAGAGAAGATCAAAGAAACGGTCCACGAGAGCCTGCGCCTTCTCCAGACCGACACGATCGACATCCTCATGATCCACAGCGCGCCGACGCAGGTAATCCTCCAGGGCGAAGTGCTCCAGGCCCTCCAGGAACTGCGGCAGGAGGGCCACATCCGATTCACGGGCGTGAGTGTTTACGGCAATGAGTCGGCAATGGCCGCCATCGACGACGGCGGCTACGACTGCATGCAGATCGCCTACAACGCCCTGGACCGCAGGCCGGAGCGGGGTGTCCTCGCCGCCGCCGCGGAAAAAGGCGTAGGCATCGTCGCCCGGTCGGTCCTGCTCAAAGGCGCCCTGACCTTCCGTCGGGACCATCTGCCCTCCGGACTTGATCCCCTCAAGCGGGCGGTGGACAGGATCGAAGCCATCGCCGGCGGAACGGTCGAAAGCTTGCCCGAACTCGCCTACCGGTACGTGCTCGCGTCCGATCCCCCCCACTCCGCACTGGTCGGCACGGGCAGCATCGGCGAGCTGAAAGCCTCCATCGAATTCGCCGACAAGGGGCCGCTCGATGCGGCTGTCCTGGAGCAGATCCGTTCCATGCCGATGCTCGAAGAACATTTCCTCAACCCCGGCACTTGGCCCAAAATGTAGTTTGGACCCCACGCCATGGTTTGGGCGAACCGAGCGCGAATCCTTTTCATGGCGGCCGTGCTCTTCGGCGCCGAGAACCCCGAGGCCATGACCCGCGCGCGCCAGGCCTATCAGTACGCCCAATCCGGCGATCTCGACCGCGCCGCCGCCACCATGCGCGAGGCCATTCAACTCGCCCCGTCCAACCCCCTGTTCTACTCCGCGCTGGGTGGTATCCTGGCGCGCCAGAACAAGCCGGCGGAGGCGCGGCAGGCCTTCGAGCAGGCGGTCAAGCTCGACCCGTCGAATGCCGTCTTGCGCTTCAACCTGGCGGCCAAACAGGCCGAAGCGTTCCAGTTCGAGCAGGCGCGGGAGAACCTGCTGCGTGTCCTCGAAGCGCAACCGGACCATCCCCAGGCTTTCGCCTTGCTCGAGAATGTCTCGCTCGAGTTCGGCGCTGTCCTCGCCCGGGGCCGGCGGTACAAAGGCGGCCAGACTCTGGCGCGAGAGACGGTCCGTCGTTTTCCCCAATCCGGCCCCGCACACGAAATGCTTGGCCTGTTTGAAACCAGAAACCAGGAAAACGTTCTGGCTGTCGAGGCGTACAAGCGAGCCTTGGAATTGTCTCCGGATTCCCGCGGCGCCAGCATCGGTCTCGCCATCGCGCAATCGGCGGCGGGACTGACCGATGCGGCAATCGCCACCTTCGAGGCCGGAATCCGCCGTTTTCCGGAAGACGCGATGCACCGTCAATCCCTGGGGGTGTTGCTGGTCAGGTTGGGCGAAACCCGCGAGGACGTTCGGGCGCGAGGCATCCAACTTCTGGAGAGCGCTCTGCGCCTCGATCCACGTCTGCCGGAGGCGCATTATCAGCTTGGAAATCTCGCCCTCACGCGCGCCGCCGTCGACGAAGCGGTCGAACACCTGGAACAGGCCGTCCGCAATGGCGAGGACTCGAGCCGCGTCCACTTCGCGTTGTCGCGCGCCTACCGGCGTCTGGGAAAGCCGGAGAAGGCGGACGCGGAGTTGGCTCTGTTCCGCCGGCGCAAGGCGGCGGAAGAAAAGGCGGCGCCATGAGGGCCGCGATCCTGCTGGGCCTCGCCTGCGCCCTCGCGGCCGGCCCCGTCATCTGGTTTGAAGACGTCACCGGCAGCGCCGGCATCACATGGCGGCACTTCAACGGAGAATCGCCCGACCGCTATCTCGTCGAGTCCACCACCGGCGGTGTCGCCGTCCTCGATTTTGACCGTGACGGAAAGCTGGACCTGTTTCTCGTCAACAGTGGGGAAACGCCGCGCGGCCGCTCCACTTCGCCGGTCCGGCATGCCCTCTACCGCAACCTCGGCGACGGCCGCTTCGAGGATGTCGCCGCCAAAGCCGGAGTCGATCGTTTCCTCTCTTACGGGATGGGCGCGGCCGTGGGCGACTATGACAACGACGGCTACCCGGATCTCTACATCACCGGCTACCCGTCCGGCGTCCTGCTGCACAACAACGGCAACGGCGCCTTCAGCGACGTGACGGCGCGGTTTGCGGTCGCCAACGCCGGCGAGTGGTCCACCAGCGCGGCCTGGTTCGATTACGATCGCGATGGCCGCCTCGACCTGTTCATCTGCAATTACGCCGAATTCTCCTATCAGGACAAACGCCGCTGCGAGTTTGGCGGCAAGCCCACCTACTGCGCCCAGACTCAGTTCAAAGGGCGGCCGCCGCGGCTATATCGCAACACCGGCGCGGGCTTCGAGGACGCCACGGTCAAGGCGGGCCTGAAGGGCCTTGCCGGCCGCGCGCTCGGCGTGGTCGCCATTGATGCCGACGACGACGGCTGGACTGACCTGTTCGTGGCCCGCGACGCTTCCCCGAACCTGCTGTTGATCAACCGGCGCAACGGAACGTTCGCCGACCGCGGCTTGGAGGCCGAAGTCGCCTACAACCTCGATGGCGTCGCCCGCGCCGGCATGGGCGTCGACTCGGGCGACATCAACGGCGACGGCCGCCCGGACTTCGTCGTCACCAACTTCGACACCGAGTATCACGCGCTCTATCTCAACGCCACCAGTTTCCCCTATCGTGAGGTCACGGCGGAGTCGCGCCTTGCGCTCTTCTCCAAGCCCTACGTCGGCTGGGGTGTCCGGTTCCTCGACTTCGACTTGGACGGCGACCTCGATCTCCTGATCGTCAACGGCCATCTTCATGAGATGATTGAACGGTCGAACACGCAGGTCCGCTACCGCGAACGTCCGCTGCTGCTCTCGAACGACGGCAAGGGCGTCTTTGCCAGGGTGGAGGCAGGCCCGGCGTTTGACAGAGAATATCTGGCGCGAGGCATGGCCGCGGGCGACTTCAATGACGACGGGTACCCCGATGCGATCTTCATCGATATGAATTCGAGCCCTGTCTTGTTACGCAATGCTGCACCCGTCAAGAACCCCTGGCTGGGCGTACAGTTGCATGGTACTGCCGGAAACCGCGACGCCATCGGCTCCAAACTGACGTTGCGATCCGGCGATCGCACCCTCACGCGCTGGATCACGGGAGGCGGCAGTTTTCTCGCCTCCAGCGACACCCGCGTCGTCTTCGGCCTCGGCCCGGCGGCGCGCGGCCTGTCGCTCGATATCCGCTGGCCGAACGGCGCGCGGCAGACCGTCGATGCTCTCGAACCAAACCGTTATCACATCATCAAGGAGAAATGATCGAACATGCGTTATCAGCAGGCAATCCTCGTCAGTTGCGAGATCCCGTGGGACGAAAATGAACAACTGTTGGAGGACGTCTTCCGCCAGGAGGTTCGCCACACTCTGGCGGCGGGCTTCAATAATCTCTATATTTTCGGCACGGCCGGTGAAGGCTACGCGGTCGACACCCCGCGCTTCCAGCGCATCGTGGAGGTCTTCCACGAGGAGACCCGCGGCGAGAATATCTTCCCCCAGGTGGGCGTCATCGGACTCTCCACCGCAAACGTCCTGGAGCGGGTCCGCTTCGCGTACAAGGTCGGCTTCCGCGCGTTTCAGATTTCGCTTCCCAGTTGGGGCGTGCTCAACGACAAGGAAATGATGAAGTTCTTTGTGGACGTCTGCGGCGCGCTGCCCGACTGCAAATTCCTCAACTACAATTTGATGCGCACCAAGCGCCTCCTCACCGCCGAGGATTACCGCCGCATCGCCGACGAAGTGCCCAACCTGTGCGCCACCAAGAACACCGGCACCACCGTCGCCACCACCCGCGACCTGATGAAGCGCGTTCCGGAAATGCAGCACTTCCTGGGCGAAGGCATGTTCCTCTATGGCTGTCTGTACGGCGAGTGTTCCATCCTCAGTTCGTTTGGTCCGATGATGCCCAGGAAGACGAAGGAACTCTTCCGCCTGGGCCTCAGCGGCGATTTTGACAAGGCGTTCCGCTTCGCGCGCCAATACCTCGACATGATCGAGGACGTCATCGCGCCGATGCGGGCCATCAACCTCATCGACGGCGCGTACGACAAGGCTCTGGTCAGACTCGGCGGCCTGGAAGCGATGCCCCTGCGCCTGCTTTCCCCCTACGAGTCCTTCTCCGAGGAGGTCTATCAGGAGTGCAAGCGCATCCTCCACCAGAAGTATTCAGACTGGTTGGGATAGAATCCTCTGATCGATGAATCCCGCCATCACGCCCGAAATGGAGCGCCGGAACGGGCGCATCTTTTTGATCAGTTACGTGCTGATCTTTTTTGCCGCGCCCGTGCTCTACATTGGCATCGTACAGGCCGCGCTGTGCAACAAACTGGGGGCGAGTGCGATGGTGTCCAATCTGCCGGCCGCTACCTACATGCTCGGCAGTTTGTGCCCGCTCGTCCTTTCGTGGCTGGTGCCGCCCCGTTTGAACCGTGCGGTCGTTGTCTGGTCGAACGTCATCACCGCGATCCTGATTGGAGGGGTCTTCCTCACGCTGGCCATCCCCTTCAGCACGGAAGTGCGCATCGCCGCGCTCGTGCTGCAAGGCCTGGTGCAGGGCTTCTGCGCCTCAGCGTCGCAGGTTTTCATGATCTCCTGTCTCCGTAGTGGAACCACACCGGCGGGCCAGGCCCAGGCCCTCAAGACAACATTTACGATTACCCCCCTGTGCGCCGTTGCTGGTTCCCTCGGCGCGCAGTTCATCCTCAATTCCGGGATACCCAGCCTGAAGTACCCCTATGACTTTGCCCTGGTCCACCTGATCGGGGTTCCCTGCGTCGCGTTGGTCGCCTGGTTCACCAGCCGTTTCCAGTTGCCGGAAGTTCGCGATGAACCCCGCCAGCCGGCGAAAGCGTTCTTTGGCGACTCCGCCAAGGCGCTGTTCACCGACCGCACGATGCTGGTTTTGTGGTTCGGCTACCTCCTGTGGTACATCACCCTGAACGCCAGCACCAACTTCTCGCTCTACACCAGGGAGGCGATGGGCCGCGATCCTAACGAACTGGCCGGTTGGATCATGGCCATCCGCTTCGGCTGCAAGGCCCTGGGTGGCTTTGTTCTCGGCCTGATTGCGCTACGATTCGGGTTGCGCGCCAGCGTCATTACGACCGTCGCGCTGCTGGGCGTGGGCTGCCTGTGGGCTTGGGTGGTACCCGGCTACGGCTATCTGTTGAGCTTCGGCATCATTGGCATGGGCGAACTCGGAGGAGCCTACTTCCCCAACTACGTCGCCGCTATCTCTCCCCTGGCAATCAGCGCGCGGAATGTCGCCATCCTCACCCTGGCCGCCCCTCCGTCCGCCATCGCGCCTCCGTTGCACGGCTGGCTGACGGACAACTACGGGTTTGCCGCCAGTTTCGCGTTTGGCATCTTCACCGCGATCCTGTGCCTGGCGCTGTTCCGCTTTGACCGCAAGCCGGAATCGAGCGGCAGTACACTGTCGTAGATGATCCGGCTCTGGTTCGCCCTGCTGTTGGCGACCGTCACCTGCCGCGCCCAGCCCGTGATTCACTACGCCCTCTGGTTCGACACGGAGGATTACATCGAGCCCGCGGCCGATGATGCCGCGCTCCGCCTCGCGCTGGAATTGGAAAAGCTCGGTGTGCGCGCGACGTTCAAAGTGGTCGGCGAGAAAGCCCGTGTTCTCGAATCGCGCGGCCGCCGGGACGTCATCCGCGCGCTCGCCCGTCACGACATTGGCTACCACGCCGAGAACCACAGCATCCCGCCTCCGCCGGCGATGTACTTGCAGCCCCTCGGGCTTCTCGAAGGAGCGCAGGAGTTCGAGCGCCGGGAGGGCCAGGGGGTTCGCGACATCCGCCGTATTTTCGGCGTCACGCCCAGTTGCTATGGACAGCCCGGCTCGTCCTGGGGACCGCAGAGCAACATTGCGCTGCGCCGGATGGGGATCCCCGTGTACATGGACGAAGGTTCGCAGGTCGGCCTCGACAATCAGCCCTTCTGGTTCATGGGCGTCCTCCATGTGTTTCGCCTCGGCCCTTTCTCCCTGCGCGCGGACATCAACGACCCCGGCAAGCTCGAAGACGCGAAAAAGCGCTTTGACGCGCAGGTGGCCGAGTTGCGGCGGCGAGGCGGCGGCGTGATTCACACCTACTATCACCCCACCGAGTTTGTCGCCACCGAGTTCTGGGACGCGGTCAATTTTCCCCGCGGACGCTACACCGCGCCCAACGCCTATCAGCGGCCGAAAGCGCGCACCCCCGAATCGTCAGAGCAGGCCTATCGCCTGCTGCTGGACTTCGTCCGCCACGTCCGCTCGACGCCGGGCGTACGCTTCGTGACGGCGCGGGAGTGGCCGCAGTTGTTCGCAAACCCCGACCAGCCTCTTGCCGCCGATCAGGCCCGCCGTTGGCTCCGCGAGTCGATCGATGTGCGGGAAGCCTACTCGCCCGCCGACCAACTGTTGGCCTTGCTCGGGCTCCCGCCGCAGTACGTGGACGGACCGGCCCAGCGGGTGGATTCCACCGCGACGGCCTCCATCCCGCGCGTCTTGTTCGAGCGCGGCAAACGCGACGCGGTGGGCTACATCGGGCAGCACCACCGTTTGCCTTCGCACGTCTGGTTCGGCTCCGAGCGTCTCTCGCTACCCGATTTCGCCGCCACGCTGGCCGCCGACGAGGGCGCAGCGGAGGTGGCGCTCCGCCGCGGCACGCCGGCGTTTGAGCGCTTCATCGCGACGGACCCGAAGAAGTCCTTCAACTGGGCCATTCATCCGGAGACTTTCGAAGCGCCGGAACTGCTTGAACTGGGCCGCCTGCAAGCGTGGACCCTGAAGGCCGCGCGATTGAAGTAGCGTCTCCGGAACGGGTTGCGTTGCAGGTTTGAAGGAATGAAGGCTAACCTGTAGCATGGTACGAGAGATCCGATTTTGAATGAGCGGCAGGTTCAGTTCGAGTGGGACGAGATTAAGGCAACCGCGAACCTGCGCAAGCACGGCGTCTCCTTCGAACTCGCCTCCACGGTTTTCAATGACCCACGACTCCTCACCCTTGCCGATCTGGAGCACAGCGAAACCGAAGAGCGCTGGTTCTCAATTGGCTTGGCCGGCAACGGCGCGATGCTTTCCATCGTGTACCTCTGGTCGGAGTCTGATCCCGCGGCCATGAAAATTCGCCTCATCTCAGCCCGCGAAGCGACACAGACTGAAATTCGCCACTACAAGGAAAGTCTATGAATGATCGACCTATCGAAGATGACGGGATGCCGCCGGAGATCGACTTCGGCAAGGGTGTTCGCGGCCTCCATTACATTCCGGCCGGCGCCAGGATCTTTTTGCCCACTTCGATTGAGCGAAGTGTTTGGGAATACTTCTCCGGTAAGGCCCAACAAAAGGGAGTCGAATTGTCGGAACTCTTGACCGACGTACTGAAGCGCGATATCGAGATCAACGAAGCGCTAAGGTAATTGCATGGGGAACCCGGGAAGGTCCCCAGGTTTCTGTCCCCGGGTTTCCCCTTTGCTTGGGCTCACGCCTCAATACGTGGACGGACCGGTCCGGATGGTTCATCGGTTTGACGAATCGTCATCCCGCGTGAATACAACAGTCAAGCACGCCAATTGGCTCTTCGTATAAGCTGAAAGTGGACTTTTCCGTTTTTTTACGGCTTCTCTGCCCACCGGCGCGACCTTTGCATGGTGGCCCCGCCACAAGCGATCTGGCAGCCGCGCGACCTCCGGAATCCCCGTCCTACGAGAAATACAGCTAGTAAAGATCAACAGAGTCAATGGCTTCCACAAAACTACCCTTTGGCCGAACCGAAAAGTGGGGCGGTCCCCCTGGACCGCGGGCCGGCCCCCTGGCCGGCCCACCGGGCGAAGCCCGGCATTGACTTTTTCATCCATCTCGGTGGACGCGCCTGGGCGGCGTGGCATTCACAATGGTCTTCAAATTCTAAACACCTCTGAATCTATGCGTTGCCGGTTTTGAGAATCGTTTCCCTCTTGACACCGCGATATCCTCATCAGACGCCATGGCAACCGTTTCTCAGATCACCGCCAATCGCGCCAACGCCCGCAAATCCACCGGACCCAAAACCCCGGCAGGCAAAGTGCGCTCCTCTCAGAACGCTCTCCGTCACGGCCTCGCCTCCAGGCAAATCGTCCTCAACACGGAGGATGAAGCCGCGTTCCAGGCTCTCTATGCCGAATTCCTCGACGAGTACCAGCCTTCCGATGCCACCG
>JBJXGR010000202.1:0-44476 GCA_046160045.1 Bryobacteraceae bacterium | reverse complement strand
CCAGGTACGTACGGCATCCCGATAATAAACCTCTGGGTGTGAGTGTATCAGAAGCCGTTTCCGTTTCACGCGGTGACGGGGGGCGGGAGATGACGCCCCGGCGCCTATTAATAGGTCTGCGATTAGCTCTTCCATCGCGTGGGTCTCGGATTCAAACCGCTTCACGATCAAAAAAAATGGGCTTCGCCCGGTGGGCCGGCCAGGGGGCCGGCCTGCGGTCCAACGGGACCGCCCCACTTTTCGGTTCGGCCAAGGGTAGGTCGCTTATGTGCGCCCGCGGACCCCCGTTCCGCTTCCATCCCGCCGCCGGCGACTCCGTATAAAATGGGACCAGTCCTTTGAGGAGGCGAATGGTGACGTGGCTCTTGTGGTTGGCTTGGATGATGACAGTCGTGCCGGCGGCTTCGGCCGCAGGGCCGGCGCCGAAGCCTGTCGACTTCAATCGCGAAGTGCGTCCGATTCTCTCCGACACCTGTTTCGCCTGCCACGGACCGGATGAGAAGCACCGAATGGCCGGAATTCGCCTGGACACCCGGGAAGGCGCTTTCGCCGAGCGCAAGGGCCCGGCGTTGATCGTGCCCGGCAATGCCGCCGCCAGCCGGCTGATCCAGCGGGTCAGCGCCGAGAAGAAGGCCCTCCGCATGCCGCCGCCATCGTTCAACAAGACACTCACCGAAAAGCAGGTGGCGACGCTCAAGCGCTGGATCGACGAGGGCGCGAAGTGGGACACCCATTGGTCGTTCGCTCCCCCCAAACGCCCGGTCGTGCCTTCGGTCAGCCATCCCAAATGGATAAGGAATTCGATTGACGCCTTCGTGATGTCGAGGCTCGACCGCGAAGGACTGAAGCCTTCGGCCGAGGCGGATCGCGCGGCATTGCTCCGCCGCGTCCACCTTGACCTCACCGGACTCCCGCCCAAGCCGGAGGAGGTCGATTCGTTCCTGGCCGACAAGACCCCCGATGCGTACGAGCGCCGCGTCGAGAAGTTACTCACCTCCCCACAGCATGCCGAGCGCCTGGCGATGCATTGGCTGGACCTCGCCCGCTACGCCGACACGCACGGCTACCACATCGACAGCCATCGCGACATGTGGCACTGGCGCGATTGGGTGATCGACGCGTTTCAACAGAATATGCCGTATGACCGGTTCACGGTCGAGCAGATCGCCGGCGACCTGTTTGACCGGCCCACTCGATCCCAGCGCCTCGCCACCGGGTTCCATCGCAACCACATGATCAACTTCGAAGGGGGCGCGATCCCTGAAGAGTATCAGACCGAATACGTCGTCGATCGGGTCGAAGTGACATCGACCGTTTGGATGGGCCTCACCATGGGCTGCACGCGCTGCCACGATCACAAGTACGACCCCCTCAGCCAGCGCGATTTCTACCGCATGTTTGCGTTCTACAACACGGTTGCCGAGAAGGGACTCGATGGCCGCGCCGGCAATGCCGAACCCATGCTCCAACTGACCACGGACGAGCAGGAGCAGCGCCTCGCGTTCATCGCGCAAAAAGTGAAAGAGAACGAAGAAGCTCTGGAAGCGGACGCTGTCTCGAAAGCGCAGAAATCCTGGGAACAGGAGGCAGCCAGGTCACTGCCCGTCCCCTCTCATCAGGGAATGAGCGCGCACTACGAGTTGGACAACCACCTGTCTGACACTTCCGGCGGATACGCTCATGGGCAGGCGGTTCGTGGCGATGTCACCTTCGGCGAGGGCATGATCGGGAAGGCGGCCGCGCTGAGCGGCGAGACCCACGCCGGCTTCGGCGACGCAGGACGCATCAACGCGCGGAAGCCCTTCTCGCTCGCACTTTGGATCAAGTACTCGACGGTGAGGGAGACCCCGCTCCTCCAGAAGCTTCAGGACGCGAAGACCCGGCGCGGGTACGAGTTGCTGATGTCGGAAACGGTCACCATTCCGGATCTGAAGCGCGGGGCCCACGCGATCTTCCGGCTGACGCATGAATGGCCGGAGAACGCGATCGAGATTCGCAGCCGGGAGATGATCGTCCAGGGACAGTGGACGCACCTCGCGATCGTGTCGGACGGATCGGGCAAAGCCGGGGGCCTGCGTTTGTTCGTCGACGGCAAGGCTGCGGCGCTCGAGATCACAAGGGACCGGCTGACCGGTTCGATCGAAAACACGGTCGCCCTGGGTTCCGGAGACAAATCCCTGGGCCTGCCTTATAAGGGCCAGTTCGACGACATCCGCGTCTACGGCCGGACGCTCGATGTGGGCGAGCCGTTGATCCTGGCCCGCGACTATCCCGTGCGCTCGATCCTCGAGACGATCGGCAAGCGCAGCAAAGACCAGAACCATCGGGTGCGGGACTATTACCTCACCCACGCGGCGCCCCGGCAATGGCGTGACCTCTATGCCGAGACGAAGGCGTTGAAGGCGGAGAAGACGCAACTCGACAAGACGATTCCCAACACGATGGTGATGGCCGAGATGGACAAGCCGAGAATGACCCACGTCCTGGGCCGCGGCGACTATCGCAACAAGGGCGAGGTGGTGACGGCGGGAGTTCCGGCCGCGCTGCCGCCGCTCCCGGCCGGACTGCCTGCCAATCGCCTGGGCTTGGCCAAGTGGCTGGTCGACCCCTCCAATCCACTGACCGCCCGCGTCGCCGTGAACCGTTTTTGGCAGATGTATTTTGGCACCGGCATCGTCAAGACGGCCGAAGACTTCGGCTCGCAGGGCGAACCGCCGAGCCACCCCGAACTGCTCGACTGGCTGGCCACCGAGTTCGTCCGTAGCGGCTGGGACGTCCGGGCTATCGAGCGGCTGATCGTGTCGTCGTCCACCTATCGCCAGTCGTCGAAGGCGACGCCGGCCCTGATCGAGAAGGACCCTGAAAACCGCCTGTTGGCGCGGGGTTCCCGTTTCCGCCTGCAGGCGGAAATGGTGAGGGACAATGCGCTCGCGATTGGAGGCTTGCTCGATCCGGAAGTGGGAGGACCGAGCGTATACCCGTATCAGCCGAAGGGCGTGTGGGAAGACGTCGCGTACGGCGATGTCTTCTCGGCGCAGGCGTACCCTGTGTCCACGTCGCACGACTTGCACCGGCGCAGCATGTACACGTTCTGGAAGCGGACGGCGCCTCCGGCATCGCTCGCGACGTTCGACGCGCCGGATCGCGAGAAGTGCACGGCGCGGCGTTCGCGCACGAATACCCCCCTGCAGGCGCTGGTGCTGATGAACGACCCGACCTACATCGAGTCGGCCCGATCGCTGGCCCAGCGTGTGATTCGCGAGGCCGGCCGCGATCCCGGGAAGCGGGTGCAATTGGCCTATCGCGTTGCGCTCGCGCGCAAGCCGACCTCGAAGGAATTGCAGACGCTGCGCGATCTGGCCGAGGTCGAGACCGCGGAGTACCGGCGAAACAAGGACAAGGCGCTTCAGTTATTGAGTGTCGGGCAATCGAAATCCGGGGCATCGATCGAGCCGTCGGAACTGGCGGCGTGGACCACGGTAGCGAGTGCGATTCTAAGCCTCGACGAAACAATCACCCGGGAATAGACGCCCGCGTTCTCTCAGTCGCTCTCGATCACCTTAACGCCGGCTGATCGGGCCGCCTCGGCCAAGCGAGTGTCCAGCGTCCAGAGATCACAGCGGGACAACCTCGCCGACGCGACCAGGTTTACGTCAACCCAGCCGATGCCGCGGCCCCATAGCCGGTAGTCTCGGATCAACCCTAAGACTTCGGCCGGTGTTGCCAGCGTCACGCACGGCAACTCGAGAAGATCGGCCAGAATCCGTTCACGGTTCCGGAGATTACCACAGGCAAGTTCGCCGATGACGAATGGATGAGTAAGTACCTGGCCAACATCCAACTCCTCGGCGAACGAAGGGTTCTTCTTCCGGAGGTGACCGATCCACACCGAGGTGTCGGCCAGAATCATCGGCGCGCTCGCGGCCGCCGCCTGGGTACCGGTTCCAGCCCGGGCTGAGTCCCGCCGAGGGCGGCAAGGCGTCGGGCTGCCGCTCGTTCGATCAGCGACTTCAGCCCTGCGCGTACGAGCGCTGTCTTCTCCTGAATCCCGGTAAGTTCCCGCGCGCGCTCGATCAGCTCAGGCTCGATGATCAGTGTCGTCCTCATATAGACGATTATGCATCAAGAATGCATATGGAGCAATATCGCGTCAAGCCGGGTAGCCCGACTGAATGTCGCGCCCCTGGTACAGCAGGCGTCCGCCCTTCTCCTCGATCCAGCCAATCTCCATGCGGCGGCGTTTGCGGCGCTCGAATAGCTCCATCAGCGGCGCGAGGCGCTCGGCGGGCAGTTCGGAGACGCCTCGATCTTCGCCGTAGCCGTTGGAGATGGGCACCGCCGTGTCGAAGACCTCCACCCCGTAGCGGCTGCGGTTGAAGGCCTTGGTCGGCGCCCAACTGCACGACCAGATCGCATTGCGGAAGTTGGGCAGGAGTCCGAATCGCCAGGCCAGCGGGTTGCATCCGCTGTCCTGATAGGTGCCGTGCGCGGCCAGGCCGTACGGCGCCAGATACGGTCCGCGGCCGATGCCCACGTCGTCCGATGCCAGAAACGCCAGGTCGCGTCCGGCGGCGGTGGTCATCTTCGTCAGGTCGCCGACCAGGTCCATCATGGCGCGATCGGCGTAACCAGGATACGGATCGCTGCCCAGGTCGCCCGGTTGCGCGTGGAACGTCTCGTCCCACACGAGCGCATCCACCTCCTTCCCGAACTCGGCCAGGAGCGCTTCAAGATACCCTTTGTAGAAAGTGCGCACCTCGGGATGGAGCGGATTCTGGACGTGGCTGCGGCCCACGGTCTCCGGACCTTCCCATCCGCCCCAACGCAGCACCTTCGACGGATCGAAGACGTCCTTCAAGCCGTCGCACGCGACGAGTCCGTCGGCATAGTACAGGGCCACCCGAAAACCCCTCGACCGGGCGTACCCAATGCGCCGGTGAAGATCCGCCAGCGACATCTTCACCGGCTGAAGGCTGAGGATGGATTCCTTCGACCAGTGGAACGGGTTGCCGCGATCCGGTTGTTCCGCGCGGGCGAGCACGTGCCGGCCCTTGGCATTGGGGAACGCGGTCCACTCCTTGTCGAGGGTCTGTGTGCGTGGGTTGTACGCATACCTGCCGACGTAGTCGTACCAGCCGTGCAGCGCCAGCAGGATCTTCGGCCGGTCGGCCCGCGCGACGCGGGACTCGAGAAAGTCGATGTCGGCGAACCAGCCGCGGCCGTTCCTGCTCAGATAGTCGTAGCCGACCATCGCAATGTCGTGCACCCAGCCGGGACCTTCGGGAATCTCGGCGAGGGCTGTTCGGTAGAAGGCGTCGAAGGCCCGGCGGGGGTCTCCGCGATGGATCACCGTAAAGATCTCCCGCCGCTCGGGCGCGACGACGCCGACCTTCTCCGGATACTCCCAGACGATCTCGCCCGGACGATCGCCCGGGGAGAGATGGAACGCCGTGGTGAACAGCGGATCGGCGCACCACGTGAGCCGTTCGTCGCCCGAGAACTCGCTGATCATCGGCACGGCGAGGGGTGCCTCATCGCCGCGCCCGCCGGCCAGGCGAAAGGCGTAGGCGCTCGCCCCGGCGGCTTCGATCCGTCCGATGCCGTTCTGCAACGGGACGAAGACGCTTCGTCCGTCTGACGGCAATTGGAACATCCCTGGAAGGTGCACGACGACTTTCTCCCGGAGCGGAGACCGCGGCCGGAGAGTGATCACCTGCTTGAGGGCCGCCGAGTCTCGATCGAGAGCCAGCAGTTCATACGTGCGCTCGACGTCGAGAGCGGGGAAGGCGTACTCGACGGTGACCAGCGAACCTTTCCGCCGCACGTGGCGAGGCCGATTGCAGACGAGATCGGAAGGGCGGGCGGGGAGAGAAATCCGCAGGTGGCTGCCGGAAGGATGCGGGTGGACGAGGTCGGTTTGCCCGCGTTTGAGCGAAGCCGGTGAGCCGGAAGCATCAAGTGTCAGACGGCACAGGTTCGATTCGAGAGAGACGGTGTCCGGGGATGGCGCGGCGGCGGCACAAGCCGCCTGCGCGAGAAACGCACGGCGTCCGATGGGCATGATTCGCCTTCAGTGTAGTCGTCCTCACCCTGAAATTCGAGCCCGGATCGCCGATAAGAGAGCAGAGGATGAGTACACTCTGCGAATCGCCGCGGGGCGGCTTCGAACTGCCGCCAAGCTTGCGGAAACTGCCGCCGCTGCCCAGCGTGGCCCTCAAGGCCATGCGGGTGTTGGCGCGGGAAGAAGCAGACACGCGAGAGATTGAGGAAGTGGTCTCGTCCGACACCGTGTTCGCGGCAGACTTGCTATGTTGCGCAAACTCGGCGCTATTCGGCCTGCCGGCGCAGGTAAAGACGCTGCGCCACGCCATCATGATCGTGGGCCGGGAGCGCCTGAAAGGCCTGATTCTCACCACCGCCCTGCGATCCTTCGTGAAGGCGCCACTGCGGTCTTCGCGCTACCGTTCCTGGTGGAACCACTCGCTCGGAACGGCGATGCTCAGCGAAGCGTTCGTCGTTGCGGGAGGATTCCACTGCCCGGAGGCCTACACCGCCGGGTTGCTCCACGACATCGGTTCGGTGGGGTTGCTGATGGGCGTGCCGGAGGGCGAATACCGCGAGTTCCAACGCGCGGTGGAAAACCGGTTCAGCCCGACGATCGAGGCCGAGCGGGAGCGCTGGAACACGGATCACTGCGAACTGGGGGGAATGCTGCTGGAGGAATGGGGATTTCCCGAGGAGATCGTGTCGGCCGCGCGGCGGCACCGCGGGCAGGAGGTGTGGCACGGGGCCGAGCCCTTGAGTTTCACCCATTTATCGTGCATGCTCTCCGAGTCTCTGGGTTTCGAAGCCGTCAAACGGCGCCGCAGTTGGCCGGTGATCGCCATTCCGGACGACGTGCCCAGGCAGGTGCGCGACCTGGTGGCGCCCGATCGCGAGTCGTTGCGGCGCGCCCTCCATAAGAGGGTTCAGGCGATGAGCGGTTCGTCAAAGCCTGTGGGGGGTGGCCCTCTTCCATTCGAAGGGCCGCTCGAGCAAGCCCTGCTTGGACGCGGCAACTAAGGATTCCGCTAGCTGTCGATCTCGGGTAGAATCGGCGCATGGACAAGGCATCGCGCCGTCATTTCCTTGGCGCCGCCGGCATGGCGGCGGCTTCCCCCGCGGCTCCAGCGGAAACCGAATCACCCAGCAAGAAAGGCTACCGGCGCTCGGCATTCACCCCCACCGGCGCCCCGAAGAAGATCAGCGAGAACCTTTTCTCGTTTGAAGACACCTGCACCGTCTACATCGTCCGCGATGGCTCCAGTTGTGTTCTGATCGACTTCGGCAGCGGGAAAGTCCTCGATCATCTTTCCGGTCTCGGCATCTCCAAGATCGACTGGGTTCTGCACACCCACCACCACCGCGACCAATGCCAGGGCGATTGGAAGGCCGCCGAGCGTAAGATTCCCATCGCCGTTCCCGCGCACGAACATCACCTGTTTGCCGACGCTCAGAACTTCTGGCGTAACCGGCGAGTCTTCCACCTGTACTACGTCCGGAACGACTTCAACACGATCACCGAGAACATTCCCGTGGCGAAGGCCCTTCAGGATTACTCAACCTTCCGCTGGGGCAAGACCGATTTCTTCGTACTGCCGTCACCGGGACATACGCTTGGGTCCCTTACCTTGATCGCGTCGATTGACGGCAAGAAGATCGCCTTCACCGGCGACCTCATCCACTCGCCGGGGAAGATCCTGAACCTGTTCGACACACAGGTGAACTATGGCGGGTCGGAGGGCATCGACCTGGGCATTTACTCGCTGGCGCGCCTGGGCGAGTTGAAGCCGCAGTTGTTGTGCCCGTCTCACGGAGAGCCCATCCTGGACCCGGACGGCGCGATCCGCCAGACCATCCAGCGTCTGACCGACTACTATCGCTTCCAGACCGGCAACGATCCCGTCGAGGAAGGCCGGCCCTACGCGGTGAGCCCGCATCTGATCTGCCACTACACGACGACCTCGTCGTTCTACGCGCTGCTCAGCAATAGCGGAAAGGCGATGTTCATCGACTACGGTTCGGCCTCCGGCCTGCACTTTGGGAATTTTGAGCGCGCCACGGCCGCCACGGACCGGATCCGGTTCGTCGAGCACAGTGTCGACCGGTTGAGGCGCGACTACGGCCTGAAGGCGGTCGATGTGGCCATGCCGAGCCACATGCACGACGATCACATGAACGGCTTCCCACACCTGATCCGTCATCACCGCTGCCAGGTCTGGTGCTACCAGAACATGGTGGACGTCTTCCAGAATCCACGCGGCTACAATCTGGGCTGCATCCTGGGTGAGCCCTTCAAGGTGACGCGATCATTTCGCGATGGCGAGCGCTTCAAGTGGGAGGAATTCGAGTTCGAGATCAAGCACTCGCCGGGGCATACGGAATATCAGATGGCGCTCTTCGTCAATATCGACGGCAACAAATGCGCTTTCACCGGCGACGCCTTCTTCCCGAATCCACGCAACGACGGGACGCTCAGGCACAACCTGATCTTCCGCAACCACGTCGAAAACGACAGCCACCTGAAGTCCGTGCGCAACCTGATTGAGCGCGAACCCACCATGATCTGCCCCGGGCACGGGAAAGCCTATCCCGTGGACAAGCAGATTCTGCTGGCGACCGAGCAGAAGTTCCGCAAGCAGCAGCAGCTTTTCTTCGACCTGCTGCCGGAAGGCGAAACCAATTTCGGGCTGGATCCAAGCTGGGTTTCGCTCTACCCCTACCAGATGCTCTGCTCGCCGGGCGATCGTCAGCAACTGACGGTGCGCATCCGGAACTACTACCAGGAGCCGATGAAGATCGAACTGGCCCTGGTGGCGCCGGCCGAATGGCGGATCACGCCGGCGACGTTGGCGGTGGACGTACCTTCGGGCCAGACCGTGGAACGGCCGATCGAAGTCACGATTCCGCGCGGGTGGGCCGCGCCGGCTCCTCGATTCGCCATTGCCGCCGACGTTGTGCGGAACGGCAAATACCTGGGACAGATTAGCGAGGCCGTAGTCGACATGCGAAACGCGTCAGTGGCGTAAGCGCGAGCGGGGCTTGGGCCAGGGGAGCGCCGGGCGACAAACAACGTCGCCCGGCGCCACTGGGCTAGAAGAAGAAGCGGAGTCCGAACTGCGCCTGCAGCGGAGTCCCGAGCTGATTGTTGCTCCGGTTGTAGGTACCATCCGCATTCCTCAGCAGCATGAAGGTCGAGCGGGGCGCGACGGTCGCGCCGGTCGCGTCGATGCCCAGCCCATAGATGGTGTTCGCGTTGTTGAGCGATGCCGGTCCGAAGATGATGTTGTCGAAGTTAAACAGGTTGAAGACCTCGGTCGAGAACTGAATCCGCATTCTTTCGCCCAGCGGGAAGTTCTTCAGAAAGCGCAGGTCGGCTACCCGAAAACCGCGGTTGCGGAAGGAATTGCGCTTGAACGGAACCCCCACGGACTGAAAAGCGCGGTCGTTGCTCGAACCGGAGCCGTCGGTGTTCGCGTCGGCGCCCGCCAGCGGGTCGATCGGCTGCCCGCTATTGACCCGGAAGATGCCCGAGACATCAATTCCCCAGGGTAGGCTGGTGACTGCGTAGCTCGAGAAGTTGTGGCGGATGTCGAGGTTGGAGTAGCCGTACTCGAGTCTCAGGTTGGCGGGATTATCGTAGAAGAATGCGCTGGCGTTACGCTCGTTGTCATCGTCGGAATATGACTGGGCGACCGTGTACTGGATTCCGAACTGAACGCGCTTGCTGGCGGAGTAGCGCGAGTGGAACGTCGCGCCGCGGTACATCGACCGAGAGGAACTCTCCCGGATGACCAACTGTCCGTACTGAGGCAGCGGGCGATTGCTCCGGTTGTAGATCGCACGGCCATCGGCGGCCCGAATGGTGGGGGCCGGAAGGTTGTAGTCGCGGTTCCGCTGGAGGTGAACAGTGTTCACGTAATGGAACTGCGCTCCGGCCACCCAACCCTTTCCGATCTCCTGGTCAGCCCCGAGTCCGGCCTGGAAAGCACGCGGATTCTGGAAATCGTTGGCCGTGCCGGTGAAGTTGGCCTGAAGGAACGGATTCGGCGTGACGCCCGAGATCTGGCCGACTGCTCTCGTGGCCTGGTCCGGCGTCAGGATCGGGATACTGTTCAGTTTGGTGCTGTTGAGGTCGAAGCCCGCCGCCCGAAACAATTGGTAAACCGTTGGCTGGGTCGCGGTGGGGCCGTAAAAGAGGCTGACATCGCCGGGCGGGATGCGGAAATTACTCGTAGTCCCGCCATAGAGCAACATCGGTGACGCTGCGTAGAACAAGCCGGTGTGCCCACGAATCACGGTTTTGCCGGATTGCTTGAACGGGGTGTAGGTAAAGCCGAAGCGCGGCATCCACTGCTTCAGGTTGTTTTGAAGCTGAGTCGGGTCGAACCGCCTGCTGATGGGCAGGGCAGCCGATCGAATCGCATTCACAACATCAGTGTTGGTCGCAACGGGTTCCGGATTCACCTGGCCTTCCCACCGGACACCCAGGTTGACCTGAAACTGCGATGTCACCCGCCAACTGTCCTGCAGGTAGAACGCGATCTGGTGCATGTGGTAATCGGCAAGCAAGTTTCCAATCTGCAGGTTGTAGCGGACGGCTGTGCTGTCGAACCGGTTTTGGCCGGGCGACACCGACATGATCCTCAGCAGCGTCGGAATGTCGGTCGTGGTAAAGGAGAAGGAGCCGAACTGGTTGAAGCCGAACTTCTGAAAGGTGGTCAGGTAATTGTAGTCGCCGCCGACCTTGAAAGTGTGGGCGCCGGAGGTTACCGACAGACCGTTGTTGATCTGGTACCTGGTATCGTCCTGCACCGTCGGCAGGAAGTTGCGCGAGCCGAAGTTGCCGATGTTATTACTCACGTTCGGTGTGGCCGAATTCGACGTCCGCGGCCGGTCTTCATGTGTCGCGGAGAAGCGCAGGTCGTTGGCCATGCGAGGGCTCAAGATCGCGGTGTACTGCGCAATCCCGGTGTAGGTACGGTTCTTTTCGGCGCCCGATCCGCTCAGCGTGCGCGTGTCCAGAGTGGGCAGGGGCGCGCCGCTGGTGATTGCGTTGTCGGCATTGGCGTCGCTGAAGTTCATTCGCGCTGTCAGGCGGTTGCCGTTCGCGAACTGATAGTCCAGTCGACCTGTAGTTGCCGTTCCGTCGTTAGTCGATTTGAATCCCTCCTGCAGACTCCTGTAGAAGCTCAGTGCTTCCTCTGTCTGCGGAGTAGGAGCGATGTTCTGCAGTGTGGCAAAAAAAACCTGGCGTGGGAGGCGCGCGATCTGCCGCTCGGCGGCGGCAAACCAGAACATCTTGTCTTTAACAACTGCACCGCCCGCTCCGCCGCCGAACTGTTGCAGAGTTTCCAGGTTCTGGGTGATGAACGGAGTCTGCAGGCCGGTCTCTTTGTGGCGGATCTGGTAGAACGCCTCCCCGTGCAGGGAGTTGGTCCCGGATTTCGAGATGGCGTTCAACAATCCACCCGTCGAACGGCCGTATTCAGCGGCATAGCCCGTAGTGATGGCCTGAAACTCCTGGACCGACGTCTGAGGAATCGTAAACACAAAGCCGGATCGCTCGCCACCTCGAGTTCCGCCGAAGAAGGGATTGTTATAGTCGGCACCGTCCACCATCACATTGCCGTTGATGCCCCGCTGGCCGGCAAACGAGATGGAACCGCGAGTCTGGTCGATTTGCACGGTCGGCGTCAACGCCGCGAAGTCATGAAAACGCCGTCCATTGATCGGGAGATTCTCAATCGCTCTCATGTTGACCAGCGCCGTTGGGCTGGGCATGTCCACCTGGAGCAGCGACTCGCCCACCTCAATGGTCTGAGCGGTAGCGCCCACCTGCATCACGACTGGCAGGGCGACCGACGAGCCGACGTTGACGACGACACCTGCAAAGACTGAACTGGCGAAGCCTTGTGCATCGACGGTGACCGTGTAAACTCCCGGGTCAAGGGCGAGGAAACGGAAGCGGCCTTCGTTGTCCGTCACTAATTCACGCTGCGCGGAAGTGGCGGTGCTGACGACAACCGCCTTCGCGTTGGGAATCACCCCCTGCCGTTGATCGACTACCGTGCCGACGATTTGTCCTTTGTTCGCATTCGATTGTCCGAACAGCCCCAGCGGGCACACCAGGAGAGCAAGAATCCGGGTCGCGTTTTTCATATAAGTCGAACCTCTGGTTGCTGAAGAAATGGATGGAATCGCCTTAATGATACCCAATTTTTGTCACAAACGAATGAACGGACGGACGGGCGCGGTCGGGCTGCCCGGAGGGCGGAGGGTGATGGGCGGACAGTAGATGCCGCGATACTGGCGGATCCACCAGTTGCCGGTCTGGGAGCGCTGCTCCCGGCTGGTGAACCGATACTCATAGAGCACCGCGCGGATGAACCTGGGCGGCGTTCCCTCGAACGGATTCCGTTCGAGAAGGGCCGATACCGGGGGGGAACCGTTGAGCAGGCGCTGCAGAAACCCCTCGATCCATGAGTTGCTCTGATAGGTGGACAGAGCGGCAAACCACATCTGCCAATCGAGACGGGGCTGAAACGGCGCGATCCAAGGAGGAGCGCGGCGCAGTTCGCCAGGTTTGAACGGGAACTCGTAAGGCCACCAGATGCGGCCGTCATTGCTGGCTTCGATCACGATCTCGTTGCGCGTGGTGGTCATTACCGCGAACAAGCCGTAGCGGTTGGAGATGTAGAAACGCTCCAGGGCTTCGGCCGGCACATTGAGAAGCCCGGGCAATGGACTCGGGTGCAGCGTCTGCGCCACCCGCAAAACTCCGGCTGCTAACAAGACCACGGCAATCGCACGGACGGTCTTCTCCTTCCAGACTGGTGCAGGAGGGATTTCCGGCGACCTCCGCCACGCCCGAAGCCACCGGCGGAGCAGGCGGTCGTCGACCAGCGTTAAACACAGGGCAAGCGTCAGCCAGTTGAAGTAGCCATAGTTGCCGGTCAGCAGGATCAGGAGTTGAAAGGCAGCCAGGATGAAGGCGGCGACATGGCGGAGCAGAGGAGTGCTGAAGATGAAGAATGGAACGATCAGCTCAGCGCCGAGGACGGCGGCCGTGAAGACGGAGAGTCCCCACGCCGGCGAGTGCTGGACCAGCCACGCGATGGGGTTCGGCAGAGGCTGAGTCTGAAAGTGAAAATGGAGTGCGGTCAACGTACGCCACGTTGGATCCCCGCTCAGCAGTTTGACGGCGCCGGAGCAGAACAAGAGCCGGAAGAGAAGGACGCGTAGAACCCAGACGGCCCAGGGAGAGGGCGCGAACCTTCGCGAGGCGACCAGGATGGCGGCGAATCCGGCCTCGAGGAGCAAAGCGTCCCACTGAAACGAATAGAAGTCCTGGCCGACCAGATCGAGCGAAAGGTAGAAGAGCCAGAGCAGAAAAAACAGCCAGGGAGTGAAGAATCCTAACACAGCCGGCACGGCGAGGAGCGCTCCGGCCCACGCCAGACCTTGGATCGCGGCGTCGGAAGAGTTGATCCAGGCCAGGGTGGGGAGCGCGACATACCGGCCGGGACCCAACGATTGCTCGACAGTCGAAAGGAAATCAGAAACGGGTGCGATCCCCATGCTCCCGTTCAAGCCTGGAAACTGCCAGGCGTAGGAGCAAAAGGCGGCAAAATAGACTGCTCCCAGGCAGCGAAGAAACAGCCTGGGAGCGATGGTCATCTTGGCGCGAGCTTACAATCCCGCCCGCAAATACGCAATGATATCGGCAAACCCCTGTTTGCTGATGGTCTTCTCGAAATCCTCGGGCATGAGCGAGACGCTGGAGGCCCGAATTTCGGCGATGTTCTTGCGCAGCACCACTTGATCGCCTTCTTCGGTGCCACCGCGCAGGGTCACGACGGCAGGGGTTTCCGAGCCGATCACGCCGTCGTACATCTGACCGTCCTTCGTCGTCACGACGTAGTTGGTGAAGCGCGGGTCGATCGAGTAACTGGGGTGGAGGATGGAGGTCAGCAACTCTTCCTTGGACTTGTTGTTGACGCCGGAAAGGTCCGGGCCAACGCGGCCTCCCTGGCGGCGAGGCATGTGGCAGCGGGCGCAGTTTTCTTCAAACAAGGGCTTCCCGCGATCGACGTTCCCGGCCAGTTGCAACGAATCCTTGTAGGCCTCGACGACTTTCATGCGATCGCCTTCTCCGGCACGGACGAGTTTCCTGGCCCGGTCGCCCGCGTCCAGCAGGCGCGCGCGAGCGGCAATGTCGAGCGCGTTGACTTCGATCTGGTTCTTCTCGATCGCGTCAAGCAGAGCGTTGATCCGGCTCTGCGTTGTCAGCAGGGCCGAGACCACCTTGGCGCGGGCATCCGGCGCATAGGTCTTCCAGTTGGCGATCAGCGTGGCGGGAACGGAAGGGTCATTGAACGAGGCCAGGGATTCGACGGCGGCCACCTGCACTGGTCCGGGCGCATTCCCCGTCAGGACCTTGGAGGCGATGGGGTTCACCTTGGCAAAATCCGCGCCCCGTAGGGCTCGGAGCGCCCGGGCCCGCTGCTCCGGCGCGGCCTGGTCATTGACCGCCTCCTTCAGGGCGGCGTTGATCACATTCGGCAACTCGAAATAGCGCGCGGCCTCCCAGGCGGCGTTCTCGATCGTTTCATCTTTGCTGGTCATCAACGGCTTGAGGGCTGCCTCGGCCGCGGGGACCGTCAGCTTCGTCGAGCCGCTCAGGCGCAGGCCGCGGGCGAGACCCTGCAGCACGAGACCAGGCTGCGGCGCCGCTCCGAGAGTCGCGAGCAATTGGCCGATTTCCGCCGGTTTGCCTCGGGTTCCAATCAGCGAGGCCAGTTGCGGGTGCAACTCCGTCTTCCTGCGGGAAAGCATCAACGGCAGGAACTGGGCGGGCGTGTTGGCGACCGAGCTGAGGATCGCTTTCTGGAACCACTTGTCGCCCGAGTGCCGGGCAGCCATGTCGGCCAGCGCATTCATAACGGCGGGGGGGAGTGATTCGCCCTGGCGGAGTTCGCCCAGCGTCAGAGCTAGTTGGAACTGGACGCGGATGGCCGGGTCCGCGGCCATCTTCAGCAGTGACGGGGCCAGCCCCGGCAGGAAGCGCTCCGACATGCGGATTGCCTGTTCGCGGACACCCGCCTCCGGGTCCTTCAGGGCGGCGTCCACCATCCGGGCATCCAACCCATCCAGGCCGTCGAGGGTCCACAGCGCGTGCATGCGGCCCAGTGCGCTGCCGGGGTCGCTGGCGAGCGTCTTGAGGATCGGGAT
The DNA here is from genome assembly GCA_046160045.1 of Bryobacteraceae bacterium. Classification (GTDB taxonomy): domain Bacteria; phylum Acidobacteriota; class Terriglobia; order Bryobacterales; family Bryobacteraceae; genus CAZGUX01. The sequence goes on along the minus strand of JBJXGR010000202.1, from coordinate 29,203 downwards.
GGCGGTCTTGTCCTGGCGCTCGACCATCAGACGTTGCGCGGTGATGCGGTTCCAGCCGTTCGGACTCGCCAGTTCGGCAACCAGTTGATCGATACCCAGCTTCCCGATGTCGGTCTGGAGGGACCGCTTGTTCGCCGGCTTGTTGGGCACGATGCGGTACAGCCTCCCCATCGTGTCACCGGAGTAGAAGTTCATGCCCTTCTTGATTTCCTCGGGGATCGATTCGGGGGTCTCGATGAACTCGCGATACATGTCGGTGAAGTAGAGGTTTCCGTCCGGCGCGTTGGCGAAGTTGGTAGGCCGTGTCCAGACGTCGGTGGTCGCCATGAACTCGATGCCTTCTTTGGCTGGCTCGGCCAGGAAGGTCACGCCTTCTGGCTTGAGGATGTCGCGATGGATAAGGTTGCCGTTCACTTCGCCCGTGAACAGGTTGCCCACATATTCGGGGGGGAACACGTCGCCCGTGTAGATGGTGCCGCCGGTGGCCGCCGTGAAGTAGCCGCCCACCTGCTCCACGCGGTTGAGCTGGTTCTCGTCGTATCGCTGCTGGCGAAGTTTAGTGCGTCTCTCGCGCCATTCCTGGGGTTTGGTCAAGGGGTAGACCTTTGCTTTCGCCGCCTCGTATTTGTAGATATTGAGCGAGACCTCGCCGGCGTCGAGGAGCGGCGCGCGCATCAGGTACTTCATAGGGACAATGGCGTGGCGGACGTGGACGGTGTTTTGCGTCAGGAAGCGGTTGCCCCAGACGTCAATGCCCATACCGTATTGAGTCGGACCGGAGGCCGGTTCGGCGCGATGGCGCACCGGGTCGAACCGGAAATCGGCGCCGCGAACAAGAATGGGCGGATGGCTGGGATTCACCTTCGACGTAATCACGCCGTTGGCGCCGTTGTTGGCGGCGTAGATCCAGTTGTCGATGTTGTAGCGGAAGTTGGTGATGCGGCCTTCGGGATTTACCTTCGGGAAGCCGGTGTACCAGACCTCTTTGACGTCGGCCTTGCCATCGCCGTCGGTGTCCTTCATGAAAAGGATGTCGGGGGCGGAGGGGACCAGCAGCCCGCCCTTGTACGGCAGGATTCCGGCGACTTCCAGGACTTGGTCGGCAAAGATGGTGTTCTTCTCGAACTTGCCGTCGCCGTCCGAGTCCACCAGCAGGCGGATGCGGGATCGAGGCGGTTTGCCGGGAGGCGGATCATCCGGGTAGTCCAGCATCTCGGCCACGTACAGGCGGCCGAACTCGTCGAAAGCGAGGTCGACCGGATCGACAACGTCAGGCTCGGCGGCGACGAGTTCGATATGGAAATCTTCGCTCATCTTCATTGCCTTCAGCGAATCCTGCGCGGCGAGCGGCCCCTGGCCGGACCTCTTTGCGCAAGACGACAGAAGGAAGAGGGAGGCCGCAAGTATCGAGAAACCCTGAACTCTCATGGAAACTGTCAATTTTATGATGAAAGCGGGCATCGATGTGAATCGCGCCGTTGGAAAGGAGAACTCGGCCGGCATCTGTCATCGCTCCCTCATTGAGCGGGCGTCCACTCTCCTACTCACGCTTAACGCCCCGGATCATGGTGGCTCTCCGTGTTGTTGGCCTCCGTCGGACGATCTCGGCTCGCACGCTCGAAGCCGCTTCGGTGCATAATCTCTTTGATGACCCGTGCAGCCACCCTTCTTACCCTCTTCGCTCTCACCCTTTCCGCCGAGTCCATCCGGCCGGTTTCCGAGCGAATCCGCATCGACAGCAATGTGATCGTCCCCATGCGGGATGGCATCAAACTCTACGCCGACGTGTACCGGCCCGCCAGGGAGGGCAAGTTCCCCGTGCTGGTCGTCCGCACGCCGTACGGTAAACAGCGCGACGGGATTCACCAGAGCAAGATCCAATTCGCGCAGCGCGGGTATGCGGTGGTGGTCCAGGATACGCGCGGGCGCTTCGAATCCGAGGGAGCCTGGGACCCGTTCCGCAACGAGGCGAAAGACGGCTACGACACTATCGAGTGGGCGGCCCGCCAGCCGTGGTCAAACGGAAAGGTCGGCACCGAAGGCGGATCGTACCTGGGCAACGTGCAGTGGCAGGCCGCGGCCCAGACGCCTCCCAGCCTGGTGGCGATCTTCCCCGCCGTCGCGTCCACCAGCCTGTATCACAACACCTTCTATCACGGCGGCGCGTTCAAACTGGCGGTGTCCTACGGATGGGGCGCGATCCGGATGCCGCTGCGGATCATGTACCCGCAATACTGGCACACCGAAGTCTATGCGCCGGTGGAGATGAAGTACGAGAACATCGTGTGGGGTCTCCCGCTCGAGACCCTGGATCTGGCCTCGTCCCATCACCCGGTGCCGCACTGGCGGAACTGGCTCAAACACGAAAGCTACGACGACTACTGGCGCGCCATCAGCATCGAGGAGAAGTTCGACCGGGTGAAAGTTCCCGCGCACACGCATGGCGGCTGGTTTGACCTGCTGCTGAACGGCACGATGAACGGCTACGTGGGGGTGAAGCACCAGGGGGGCAGCGAGGCCGCGCGGCGCGGCACCCGGATGATTATCGGCCCCTGGGGGCACGGCGCCAGCCGTAAATTCGGCGACGTGGATTTCGGCCCCACCGCCATGCGCGGCCTGTTCGAGCGCGAACTGCAATTCTTCGACCACCACCTGATGGGGCTCGACACCGGGATCGACAAGGAACCGCCGGTCGAGATCTACCTGATGGGCATCAATCGCTGGATGCACTTCAGCGACTGGCCGATCCCGGGGGCCAAGGCGACTCCGCTCTACCTGTCGAGCGGCGGGTCGGCCAACAGCGACCGGGGCGACGGCCGGTTGAGCTTCGACAAACCGGCTGGCGCCGCGATGGATCACTACACCTACGACCCCAACCAGCCGGTGCCGACCGTCGGCGCGCACGACTGCTGCGGCGTACCGACCTCCGTAGGTCCCGTGGATCAGCGGCCGGTGGAAAAGCGCAACGATGTGCTGGTCTACACGAGCGATTTCCTGGAGAAGCCGATCGCGGTTGCGGGGCCCATCCGCATGAAGCTCCAAGCCGCCACCGATGGTCCGGACACCGACTGGTTCATCAAACTCGTGGATGTGCATCCGAGCGGATTCGCGATGAACGTCGCCGAAGGCGTGTTGCGCGCGCGCTTCCGCAAAGGCCTGGACAAGCCGGAACTGTTGAAGCCGAATCAGGCGTACGAATTCGAGGTCGACATGCGCGCCACGGGGAACGTCTTTCGGCCCGGCCACCGGATCCGGATCGACGTCACCAGCAGCAACTTCCCGCAGTTTGACAGGAACCTCAACAGCGGCGAGCCGCTCCTGACGGCCAAGCGCGTTCGTGTAGCGAAGCAGACGGTGTTCCACACGCCGGAGCGCGCGTCGCACATCGTGCTTCCCTTGATCCAGGTTCCGGCCAAATGAAAACGCGGCGCCTGTTTCTGAAGGTATGCGGCGTAGCGTCGCTGGCGGCGCAACCGCGCGAGACCTACGACACGCAGGCGAAAGGCCTGCGCATCGTCCCCGGTGCGTGGCGTCCGCACTACCCTTGGGAGCACATCGCCTGGATCAGTCCGCCGTGGCCCAGCCAGGATTATCTCTGGCTGGACTTCCCCGAGGCCATCTTCACGACCCGCGGCCTCCATTTTCTGAGCCACATCAACCCCGCCGCTCCGGCCCTCTACGGCGGATGGCCCGCTGTGTCGTGGAGGCCGGCGGCGGACGGCATCGCCTTCGAGCGCGAACTGCCGGATGGGGTCCGGTTCGGCGGCAGTCTCACCCGATCGGGTACGTCGCTGGTTGAAATGGAATTGTTCATCCGCAACCAGTCGAAGGAGCCGCTTGCCCGCATCACCTTGCAGACCTGCGCGTTCCTGCGCGCCATTCGGGAGTTCGCGGACTACACCCTCGAGAACAAGTTCGTGCACACAGCGGCCGGGTGGATGCCGTTGAACAAAGCGCTCGCCGCGGAGGCGGGCGCCGGGCCGTATCGCGTGGGATGGCGGCGGAGCGGAAAGCTCGTGGCCGACTGGCCGGTGCTGGCCACGGTATCGAACCGGGGCCCGCGGCTGGTGGCGATGACCTGGAATCAGGCCACGCTTTCGATGGTCGGCAATCCTAACCATCCCTGCATGCACGCCGACCCGGTCTTTCCCAACCTCGCGCCGGGTGAGGGTCACACGATCCGCGGGCGCCTGATCTTCTTCGAAGGCAAGCTCGAGGATTTCGATTTCCGCCGCTATCTCCTGTAGGCGTGTGGGGTGAAGCGATCGGTGCCGCGAGCGTCCGCGCGCGGTTGCTTTCGGAGCGAGGACGCGTTGCAGCCCCCACCCGTCTCGGGGCGCCGGCCCTTCTGCACGCCGCTCCGGCGAAGGCCGGCACGTTGCCGAGCCTGACCGAGGTGGCCCACGTTTTCAGGCAAACGGGGCACCGCCCCGCCACCGCTCGCTCACGCTCGCGGCTCAGAAGCCAGGCAACCCCACGGCTTTCATCTTTGCCGCCGTGGGGTTGCGCCTTCTTCTCACGGATCGCTCCGCTTCGGCGCGGACGCCTGGGGCAACGCGCGCTAGCTCAGGCGTTCAGCTGGATCATCGCAAACGCCGCGCCTTGCGGGTCCTTGCACATCGAGAAGCGCCCCACGCCCATAGCTTCCTCCACCCCGCACATCACGCTGCCCCCGAGATCCCGCACTTTTTGGGTCGACGCCTCGATGTTGTCCACCTTCCAGTAAATGCCCCAGTTGGGAGGAATCCCTTCCATCTCGGGCATCATTTCCATCATGCCCCCAACCTGTTTGTCGCCCAGGTTGAACGTGGTGTATTGCATGGGTCCCATAGGCAGCGTGTTCGCCACCCAGCCGAAGACTTTGGTGTAGAAAGTCTTGCACGCCTCCGCATCGCGCGTCATCAATTCGGACCAGCACCAGGTCCCCTCGACGCCGACGATGCCTGAACCCTGATGCTTGATGGGCTGCCAGACCGCGAACACCGCGCCGCCGGGATCCTTTATCACGCTCATGCGGCCGACATCCATCACATCCATCGGCCCCATCAAGGTCGTCGCGCCGGCATCCGCGGCCGCTTTGGTCGAGGCATCCGCGTCATCGACCTTGACATACAGCAGCCAATGTGGAGGAACTCCCATTTTGGTCTGTTCCTCCATTAACTTGTACATGCCGGCGACCTGGCGCTCCTGGACTTTCGCCAGCACATATTTTCCATCCTCCATCGGGACTTCGTCTGAGCTCCATCCGAAGAGGCTCTTGTAGAACTGTGCCCCAGCCTCCAACTCGCTGGTGCCGAGTTCATACCAACAAAACTTGCCGGCCGGGTATTGATCGATCAATGTCATTGGGTGACTTCCTTTCGCTAAAGTGTCGGAACCGCCTTTGTCGGAGTCAAGGCCGCGCTTGGCGGATGCCTCCTCCTCCGAGGCAGTTTTGTCCCAGTCTACACCGGCATTGTTTCGTCTGAGTGGCAATCGGGGGGGACGAAATGGAAAATTGTCGACAGATATGCGATACTGCCATCGGTTTCGCGCATTGCGCCGTGGGACGGCGCATCCGGGTCGAACCGCCCGCTGGAAAGAACGCGATCGGCTTCGACGTCGGATACTCAGGGGAGGAGACTCGTGCCGCTAGAGAGCATCGTCGCCAACTTCAAGCCGTCGTCGCTGAGAGACCACATCAGCGAGCTGTTGACCGAAGCGATCCTGTCGGGCAGGTTGCGGCCGGGAGACCGGATGAACGAGAGCGCGCTGGCGCGGCAGTTGAAGGTCAGCCGCGCACCCATCCGGGAGGCCTTGCAGCAACTCGAAGAGCAGGGCCTGGTGATGAACCAGCCCCGGCGAGGGATGTTTGTCGTCAGCCTGGACGAAACGGATCTGCAAAAAATCAATAGCCTCCGCATCATTCTGGAAGCGGAAGCGTTGCGCCTGTGCCGGGCACAGGCAACCCCGCAGATACGCCGCCGGTTGCAGCAGATCTCCGAGAAAATGGAACGAAGCCACGACACAACGGCGCTCGAAGCCTGCCGCATGGACCTGGAATTCCATCGCACCCTGTGGAGTTTCAGCGGCAATGAGTATCTGGAGAAAGTCCTCACCAGCCTGACTGCGCCGCTGTTCGCCTACGCCGTCCTGACAAAACCACAGGCTGAGAAGATGCGGATGATCCTGGATTCGCACCGGCCTCTGGTCGATTTTGTCGCGAGCCGCTTCGAGCGGACAGCCGAAGATGTGATGTACGAACACCTCCGCCTGCGCTGGACCGAGCCCGACCGGTATTCCGCGCGCCGGCTCGACGCAAACGCCATGGCGGCCAAATAACTTATGTCTCGAATCGGAATTGCCGGATTCCTGCACGAATCCAACACATTTTTGTCGGTTCCAACGACCTATGAGCATTTTGCTTCCACCAGCATGACGCGCGGTCCCGCGCTGGTGGAGAAATGGAAGGGCGCCAAGCACGAATTAGGCGGAATCGTGGATGGGGCGCTCGCCCGGCAGTGGGAAATCGTCCCTCTGCTGGCGACCTTCGCCGTTCCCAGCGGCACGATCGAGGCGGAAGCCTTCGAGCGGATCGTCGGCGAGATGTTGGCCGAACTCGATGCCTCGCCCGTGCTGGACGGTCTGCTGCTGGCGCTCCACGGCGCCACGGTGTCGGCGGAGTTCCCCGACGCCGACGGCGAGGTGCTCCGGCGGTTTCGTGAACGGGTCGGCGGCCAACTACCCATCGTCACCACCTTCGACCTGCATGCCAACCTCAGCCAGGACATGGCGCGGCATTCGACGGCGTTGATCGGCTATCGGTCCAATCCACACCTCGACCAATACGAACGCGGGCGCGACGCCGTCGAATTGATGGCCCGCATCCTGAGCGGTGAAGTGAGGCCGGTGCAGGCGCTCGAGACCCCGCCGCTGGTGATCGAGATCGCCCAACAGCACACGCCGCGCATGCCGGCCAAGGGTCTTTACGATGATTTGGCCGGAGTCATGACTTGGCCGGGGATCCTCTCGGCCAGTGTGGCCATGGGCTTCTACTATTCGGACGTCGCCGAGATGGGTTCGTCGTTTCTGGCAGTAGCCGACGGCGATCCGGACCTCGCACGCCGGGCTGCCCGTTGGATGGCCCGGCGGGCGTGGGACCGGCGGCACGAATTTGTCGCGCCGCTTCCGTCTCCTGAAGAAGCGGTCCGAGCCGCGGCCAAAGCCGAGCGCACGCCGGTGGTGTTCATGGATATCGGGGACAACGTCGGCGGCGGCAGCGCCGGCGATTCGACGATCCTGTTTTCCGAGATTGTACGGCAGGGAGTTTCGGGCGCGCTCGTCATTCTCTATGATCCCGCAGCAGTGACGGCTTGCGTCGCGGCGGGCGTTCGCTCCACTGTCGACTTGGTTGTTGGCGGCAACACCGACGATCTCCATGGTAGGCCGGTACGCATTCGCGGGCGGGTGCGGACGATTTCCGATGGCTATTACACCGAAACCGAGGTCCGGCACGGGGGCTGGTCGGACTACGACCAGGGAGTCACGGCAGTGGTCGAGACCGGTGAGCAGCATACGGTGATCCTGACCAGCCGGCGGATGGCGCCGATGAGCCTCGAACAGGTGCTGAGCCTGGGCATTCACCCGGAACGCAAGCGCATCCTGATCGCGAAGGGGGTAGTCGCCCCGAGGGCCGCTTACGAACCTGTTGCCGCTGAGATTGTGCTGGTGGATACGCCCGGCTCGACCGCGAACAACCCCAGGCACTTCGCCTATCAGCGTCGCCGGAAGCCACTGTATCCGATCGAGGCGGACGCGGCATACTAGCGGTTCCACGCCCCGTTCCAAACCCGCCGGTTCTGGGCAGCACTGAGAAAGCAATCACAAGCCGCGGGTTTATGCGGACGGTTCGCAGCCCCCGAAGAACCTGGGTAGCTCCCCTACGGTCGGAGGCCCGATCGAAGACCTGCTCGGAATCGGCCATTTTGTCCCGTGGTGCGGGCTCGAGTAATGCGTGGGCTAGCCGGATTCGTCAGCGGCCTGCCCAACAGGCGGGCCTCTTCTCGAGGAACGCGGAAATGCCTTCCTGAGCGTCGTGCGCGAGCGCGTTCATCGACATCACTTCCTTGGCGTAGGCGTAGGCCTTCGGCTGATCCAGATCGATCTGGGAGTAAAAGGCCCGCTTGCCGAGACCGACCGTGAAGTTACTGGCGGAGGCCACTTCCGCGGCCAGTTGCAGGGTTGCGGCGCGGAGTTCCGAGGCTGCGACCACCCGGTTGACCAGGCCCCAGCTTTCCGCCGTGCGGGCATCGACGCGGCGGCCCGTCAGCAACATCTCCATGGCCCGCTTGCGCCCGATGGCGCGGGTCAGCGCGACCATCGGGGTGGTGCAGAACAGTCCGATGCGGACTCCGGGAGTGGCGAACGAGGCATCTTCGGTGGCGATGGCCAGATCGCAAGTCGCCACCAACTGACATCCGGCGGCGGTCGCCAGACCCCGCACCTCGGCGATGACGGGCTGCGGAATGGATTGGATCCTGGTCATCAATTCGGTGCAGACGTCGAACAGGCGGCGGTACTGGTTGATATTCGCGCCGACCATTTCCGAGAGATCATGGCCGGACGAGAAGACGTTTCCGCTGGCGGCCAGGATCACGGCGCGCACCGAGGAGTCCGCGGATGCCGAGGCCAGGCACTCGACGAGTTCGCTCATGAGTTCAAGCGAAAGAGCATTCCGGCGGTTTGGCCGATGGAGCGAGATGATCGCCGTTTGGCCGTCGACGTCGTAGAGCAGGTTCTGGAAGCGCATAAGCTTCTTCCAGAATAGGCGACGGCGGGGGGACTAAAGTCTGGCTGACGCCCGCCCCACTCAATTAATGTGGAACGAGTATAGGTCCGCTGCTTTCATCACGAAGCGCAAGCGGACTAACTGACCCCGTAGCGCAAAGCCAATCTCCGAAGCCGGGTAGAGGCTCTCCTTCCGGTCCGCAGTCATGATCTCGTTGTGGCCTCGACGCCAGGTGACCGCGCGCGAAACCTCATCGCCATAGATTTCATCGCATTCCTCCAAGCGGTAGCCCGGAATCGGCCGCCCTGCCGCATCCTGAATCTCGACGCGGATGGAGCCGATGACCGACGTCGCGTGGTTGAGAGCGAGCGCACGACCCTTCCACACGAAGGGTAGCGTGGCAAACTCGCCACCTTTGTAGGGAGCGTTGACCGAGATAAAGCCATCGGGCCGCAGGCTCATGCGGCGGATGTGGACCGCGTCGGTGCGGTAGTGCTCGAGCAGGTAAAGCGACATCTCGACCGGCGAAGTGTGCAGCACGCCGCGCGCCATCATCAAGGCTCGCTCGTGCCAGTTCTTCGGGTCGAGGCCGGGTGAGACGAACGGCTCCATGAACGTTCGGTCGAAGTGAATGCCGTCACGGCTCGAAAGCAGCGCAATCTCCGAGAGGCCGGGATAGGGCCAAGCCAGGTCCCATTTCCTCCACGGCACAAAACGCTTGGCGAACATCAGGTAGGTCCCCGGGGCGCGATCGTAGGCGAACGTGTTGTTGATGTAGAGATGCTCGATGTCAGAGCCGCCGAAGCCGACGAACTCGGGCTGGGTCCAATGCAGAAAATCCTTGGACGTGGCTCGCCGGACGCTGCGGATGCGGGTGTTGTACCAGCCGCGAAGGTAGGCGACGTAGAGTTGCTGGCGCTCGTCCCAAAACGCGAGGTTCTGCGGATCCATCAGGGGATCACCCGCCACATAGGAGATCACGGGATTCGCCTGCATCCTCGCCCAATGGATTCCATCGGGCGAGGCCAGCGCGAGCAGTTCGTAATTATTCGGGTTGGCAAGGGTCTTGTAACGCTGATCCGCGGGGACACCGGGCCGCGTGTCGAGGAAAGGAATCAGATCGGTGCTGTCTTCGCCCTTCGCCGGCCACACCAGGTTGTTCTTTGCGGAGCCCCGGAACTGGACCACGCCCAACTCGGGTTTTGTCCAGTGAAGGCCGTCACGGCTCTCGGCCAGCGCGGTATAGCTCCAGTCCATTTGGGCCTTGTCGCCACGGGCCGCTTTGGGCGGGCTCCCTATGGGCGGACCGCTCGCGCGGTAGTACATCCGATACCGGTCGCCGTCTTTCAATACCGTGACGTAGGCCAAAGTCTGGCCTTCCCACGGCTTGTCCGCCGTGAGGACGATCTCGCGCGGAATGGGCGAGTGTAGCTTCAAACTCACACCCTCCTTCGAAGTGATCGACCGCTCGTCGAGAAACAACTGGCGGACATCGGTGGGGCGAGGCTGTGCCTGGGCCACTGCCGCCGCGAGTAGGACTGCCGTTGCGCGCGTCATCGGTCCTTTTAGCCTAACTTGCTCAAGGGCTCCCTTGAAGAACCGCTCTTGGGCCGTGGGCTCTTTGCGGCAAGGGACCCCCTCGTTACGCTCGGGGCTGCGGCGCGTCTCTCATTCGTTTTGGTGGCCCGGAGGCCCATGGGGACTCCCTTGAAGAACCCTTATTGAAGAACCGGGCAACCCCCTCTGACGGTCGGGGCTGCGACGCGTTCCTCATTCGTTTTGGTGGTCCGCAGGCCCATGGGGACTCCGTTGGCGTGGGCCGCGACCCGGCGGGCCACGGGAGCACGCCCCGGCCCTGGCTGTGGTACATTGCGTCGTTGGCCGAAGAAAGGGGGTGGTGGCACTGCACCCAGACAAGCGAGAAGCGATCGAGCAACGGATCATCCGTGCGGCGGAAGCGGCCCTGGCCCAACGCCAGTACGTCAGCGCGATCGATATCTTCACGGGAGCGGGATTGCTGGCTCCCACGCATCTCGAGGCTTGGAGGAAAGGACGCGTCGACTTCCTGGAGCGGGTGATCCAAGGGAATCTCAAGAAGATCTCGCTATCGATGAAAGTGTTCCGGAAATGGGCTTCGGAAAAAGGTCTGAAACCCAGTGAAACCCGATACGTGCGGCGCACGCGTGGTGGGACTTTGGATCTGCGGTTCAGCAAGAGCGGAGATCCCGGCATCGAGCAGAGTTACCGGACGCATTATGTTTCACCGGCTCTGTCCGAGCGCAAACAGCAGCAACTGGAGGAGAAACTCAGCCGCTCCCCGCAGCCGGTGGTCTTCGAGATTCTACGCGACTCCGCATGCTCGGAATGCGGCGCGGCGATTGGTCAGGGAGGCTTCCTATACATGGAGGCGGAACAGCCGTTGTGCCTGGCCTGCGCGCGTTTGGACGACCTCGAGTATCTGCCGTCGGGCAATGCCGCCTTGACACGCCGTTCTACGAAGTACAGCGCGCGCACGGCGGTGGTTGTGCGCTTCAGCCGAACGCGCGGGCGCTATGAACGTCAAGGCATCCTGGTGGAGGGCTCAGCGCTCGAGAAGGCAGAGCAGGAGTGCTTTGAAGACGCCGATGCGCGGGCAAGGGCCAGAGCGGCTTCGGCCCTGCGGCGGAAGGAGGACGACCGTGTCTTCGCCGCCCAGGTGACGGCCCAGATCCGAGTCCTCTTTCCCCGGTGCCCGGAGGATGAGGCCGCGGCCATTGCCAGGCACACGGCGGCCCGGGGAAGTGGCAGGGTCGGCCGGACGGCGGCGGGCCGCCGACTGGAAGAGCAGGCTCTCACCGCGGCGGTAACGGCGGCCGTTCGACATCGGCATACCAAGTACGATTCGCTCCTGGCTTCCGGTCTGGATCGGTACGCCGCACGGGAGGAGATAGGCGATGGCGTGCAAGAGATACTGGCATTCTGGAGAGGATGACGCTCGGCGTGGCGGGCGGTACTCTGCTATCAGTAGAGACGCCCTCCCTCGCAGGTTGCTAAACTCATAAGCTTGAACGCGCGGGACGGATTTCGAAACGGCATCGAGGTGATGCAGCAATCGGCACGGCTGATGGGGTTGATGCCCGGCAGCAAGCTGTTCTGCGACTGGCGGGAACTGAACAACAAGTTTGAAGCCTTCAGGCTGTTTCAGTACGCCGGCCACGAACTCAAACTGCCGGTCGACCGGCTCCCCATCGATGAAACTGTTAGGAGCGCACTGGCCCAGGACGCCTTTCGGGCGATCTGGATCGTGGAGGGGATCGGGTACATCAAGGGCGCGGCATCGAGCCTGTCCGTGGAAGGGCTGTTGACGGAAGGGCCTGGGGCATCGGCGCCGGATCGTGCAATGATTCCGCTTCACGCGGGGATGGGAACGGCGTTCGCGGAGAAGTTGCTGGGCGCGCTCGGCCCCCATCCGGCAAAGGCTGAAATCCAACCGGCCGTCGAGCGCTTTGTCGACATGTGCCACGCCAATTGCAGGCCCGGCTGGGAGGATGCCTGCATCGAGCCACTGGGTCTGGTGGTGCGCTGCCTCTACCCACACCTTCTGGCGCCGGTGAGCACCGCCATGGAGCAGGTGAGCCCCGCACTGCGAGCGTTGTTCTGGCATGGCGTCGGCCGCTCCCTCTACTTTGTGCCAACGAACTTCATGCCTATTCCCGGTGCGCAGGAACGCATGATGAGAGGCGCAGCGGCGGAAGCCAGCCGCCTGGATGACCGCCGGCAAGTGCTGGCCGGACTGATCTGGGCAGTGGCGCTGGTGAACCTGCCCCAGCCCGCGGTGATTCGCTCGCTCGCGTCGATCTGTGCGCGTCTAAGAATTCAGGCGGAGTTCACGAATGGTTTGATCTCCGCGTTGCTGGTGTGGCGCCACATGGCGCCTTGCGATCTGCGCCACATTGGAAGTTACACCCGGCCCCTGCCGGTTCATCACAAGGAAGCGATTCTGTGGAAAGTGTGGATCGAGACGCCGGCACGCGACGCGATCGAGAACCTCCTGCCCGGGCTTGAGCGCAGCAACCGGATTCCCGCACTGTATACGTATCGGACGCCCGACGAATTGCACGAACTGAGCGCCGTGATGATGGAGGAACCTGCATGATCGAAAACAAACCGAACGCTTTTGCCACTTCGGTCTTCACATCGGCGTCGCGAGCGATCGACGGCGCCATTTCGCGAATGGTGCAAGGCGTGAACGCCGGTTCCTGGAATGCGGTCGCTGAAGTCGATCGGTTCCGCCTGGTCCGCGAGCGGACGCTGGCGCTGCTGGGGCAGGTGTCCGGGGAGCAGGCATTGTGGTCCCCTAGAAAAGGAGTATGGTCGCTGGCACAAATCGCCGACCACTTGTTGCTCTCGGAAGAGATGTACAGAGAGCAGTTCCGGCGCCTGTTTCAGACGGCCAAAGAGGGGCGGGGCTCGACGATTGAAATCAGCCTGAAGGAGGTGAACGTCGGCTTCGCGGCGATCCCGCGAGAGGTGATCCCGCTGCTGGAGGTTCCGATAAGGATGTTCAACCTCTTCGTGCCGCACGCCGTCCGGGAGACGATGGTGCGCTATCCCTTAATCGCCGCGCTCAATCCTCAAAGCTCGGAGCCTCGCGAGGGCCTGACGATCGGAAAGCTCAGGGAGGACCTGGCTGCAGCATTGGCTGAAACCGAACGCTTTTTCCGGGCGCCGATGCCGCGCAACATCCATCAGCTGACGATCAACCATCCGATTATGGGGAACAACACCGTCCCTCAGTTGTTCGGCATCATGATTGCTCACGAACAAAGGCATCAGGAACAAATGTCGGCCGTTCGGGAACACGTGAACTTCCCCAAGGCCCCGCGAGAACCGATGAGCGCGGCCCAATTGACGAGTGTTTTTGGAAAGAGCGGGACCTAGAAGGACACCCGCTCAAACCCGGGGACACCTTCCACGACGCGGACCGTCGCATTCACAGGCGGGTTCTCCACCCGCTGCAACTCGCCGCCCGGCCAGCGGATCTCGAGCGCCGAGACCTCGGTCCGCTCGCCCAGACCGAAGTGCTGCTCCGTGGGCAGGCATCCAAAATTGGAGCCGCCGCCAACCTCGCGCATCTGGCGGGTGTCTCCGGTAAGCAGGGTGACCCGCGCGCCGATCGCATCGCGATTGCACCGGGTGCCCTTCAACCTGACGTTGAGATAGTTGCCGGTTCGCTCGCTGGGGCAGAAAACAGCACTGGCCATCAGGTCGCCCGGATACAGTCCTCCGGCCGCGACGATGATGGAGAGGCGCCCGTCGCCGAACAGGTCGGCGCAGTTGGAACCGTGACTTTTCCCGGTAAAAGGCAATCCAGCGGAGAAGGTGACGTTGTGGAACTTCGCGCCGTCGCTCTGCAGGACCACCATAGGTTCAATCCGGTCCATGGGAGGCGCGCCGTTGCCGAGCACGAAATCGATGTGGCCGTCGTTGTCCAGATCGCCGAAGGCGCCGCTCATGGTTCCCCAGCATCCGTCGAAGCCGAGTTCGCGGTCTTTCAGCGTAAAGATACCGTTGCGGTTGTTGTGATAAATCCGGAACGGCTTGCCATCTTCCGGGCCGCGGCCGGTCTTCATGGTGTGGATGATGTCTTCGTAGTCCGACCAGACGAACTGCGCGACGTCGAGCCACCCGTCGTTGTCGTAGTCGCACCAGGCGCAGATGGTCCCGATGCAGGGATCGGTAAGCCCGGCCTGGGCGCTGACGTCGGTGAAGGTGCCGTCACCGTTGTTGCGCAGCAACTGGGCATGGCCCATGCCGCTGACGAAGAGGTCCGGATAGCCGTCGTTGTTGTAGTCGCCCCACGACGAACCGATGGCCGGAAGCATGCCGCCCACCCCCGCCTCCTCGGTGACATCGGTGAAGGTGCCGTCGCCGTTGTTGTGAAACAGGCGGTTGGGAACGTGGCGGTCAAAGATGCCTCCGGCGTTATTGGGGACGAAGAGATCGAGATATCCGTCGCAGTCGTAGTCGACCCAGGACGCCGAGAAACAAGGCCCCCACGTGGCCAGACCCGCTTTCGCGGTGACGTCGGTGAAGGTGCCGTCGCCGTTGTTGTGGAACAGTGTACCTTCGCCCGAGTACCAGCCGAGGCGTGAAATGTAGAGATCGACGAAGCCGTCGTTGTCGTAATCGCCGGCGATGATGGAGAATCCGTTGACGGCCTGGTCGAGACCGGATGCGATGGAGACGTCGGTGAAGGTGCCGTCGCCGTTGTTCCGGTAAAGACTGGTTCCCCCGTGCGCGGAAGTGATGGCAATGTCGAGCAGGCCATCATTGTTGTAGTCGAAAACTGCCGTGCCGCGCCCGCCGCTGGTTTTGTTCAATCCGATCCGCGCAGCGATGTTTTCATAGCGCAGGCGTGTGGGCGCCAAGCCAGCCTGGAGGTCCATGCGGAACTGAGCGGGAACACTCACCGGGTATGAACCGAGTCTTTGCGCCGCCAGCCAGATCCAGTAACGGGCGCGCTCATTATCCGGATGGGCGGTCATGGCCGCGACGCCGTCTTCGATCGCGGCTTCGAACTGCCCCGAACGGTAACAGGCCACGCAGGAGTCGTACATCGCATCGCCGTGAACCGACGGATTCCTGGCAGCCGCGCGCAGTTCGCCGATCGCGTCGGCATAGCGGCCGCACTTGATGTACACTCTGCCCAATTCACGCCGCGTGGAGGCGTCTTCGGGATCTCTCTTCAGGCGCTCGAGGTGCCGTTCGATCAGGTCTTTGTACTGCAACCTGACAAAGGGCGCGATGTCGGAGGTCGTCTCCATGAAGTCGAGCGTGGCCTTGGGAAATCGCCTGGGGCCCAGGACCGAAAAGAAAACCAGCCCTCGCAGCATGGCTTCCGCCATCAGGCCGCCGGCGGAAAGAGGAAGCGCCAACGACAGAGCCAGCGCGCGGGGATCGCGGGGGTCGATATAACCGAAACTGCGACGCGCGGATGCGAAGGCCTCCTGTGCCGTCTTGAGAAGATCGTCGACATCGGGGCGGGTTGTGCGGCCGATGCGAACGAGTTGGTTGGCGAACTCCGCCAGAGCGCCATCGAGGTTTTGCGGCCCGTTGACGGGCGGTTGGAGGCGCGATGAACCTTGGCCGGACAGGCCCTCAATCGTGGTCTGCAGCGCTCGCGCGCCGCCACCCATCAGGTTGAGTCCCGTCTCCAGCGCCCCCGTGGACAGACTTAGAAGCTTTTGCAGGTCGAGTAGAGGGGAACTCATATGGTCTTTTGCAGTTGATAGTAGACGGACTGAATGGCGCAGCCGAAGCTGGCGGTTTCGGGCTGGGCAATCGGCCGGCCCGCCAGTAGATCCGAGATCGCGGGCTCCAGATACTGCAGATAATCCGGATCCGCGGGAAACTGGAAGTTATCGATCGCGCCGCGGTACTGAAGGGACATATCCGCGGAGATCAGAAAGGCGCGGGGCGTCTGCTCGGTAAACCATTGCCTTGCCAATCGGCCTCGCGGATCGATGAGAATCGGGAAAGTAAGCCTTCGCTGGTGTGCCGCCCGGCGCAACTCGTCGGGAGTTTCCTGCTCGCGGGAAGCCACAGCCAACAACGCGACGTCGGGATGACGGTCGCGAAACGTGTTCAGGTATTCGTCATACCGCAGGCAGTGGGAGCAGACGCACGACCAGAAGACGATGACGCAGGCGCGATGACCCACCAGTTCCCCACGCAGGCTGCGCGGGCCACCATCGAGATCCATGAGGCTGAAGTCCGCAGCCTCGCTTCCGATCGCCTGGACTCTCGGGCCTATACTTGCGGTACCCATACTCCTTTATACGGATTGAGCTCCTTTAGCTGCGCCTTCGGACGCCTCAAGCCTGTCAACCAAGGCATCCAGGTCCTGGAAGCGAAACACCTGGTCCAGCATCTTGTGCCTCTTGAGAATCGGTTGATAGCGATGGACCGCCCTGTACACCGGTTCGTGAACCAGTTTTGCCCACAAAGCCTGGACCTTTGGATCCGGACTCTTCGGCTTGTACTCAAGATAAGCTTTCACCACAGGGTGGTTCGGCGTCGTGTCCATGGCCATCGTGGTAGAGGCCGCTACGCCGTGCCGGATGGTCCCCGAATTCTCTTCTGCCGCGCCCCGGCGTTTGATGAGGTCCTCAAAAATCTCAGGATGCCGCATGTTCACGATGTTCGTGGGCCAAGTGATACCGGCCTTGAGGATATTGAGAGCCCGCTCGTTGGGGGCTTCCATTTCGGCGGCGATCCAGGGCGAAAACAGGGGTTGCATCATATGGCCGGGGGAGAAATACAGCGCTCGCCCGGCGCCACGCCAAAAGAACTCCCATGTCATCGGGTCGACGTCGGCCAGTACACGCTGCACCAAGCCCACCATGGGGTAGTTGAAACATCGGGTAACCAGCCCCAACGATTCCAGAGCACAGCCGACATAGCCGGGCCGCGAATTGTTGGTGCACAGCTTGATGAAGGTCTTCAGGACCCGCTCGACATCTTTGGTGCTGCTATCGAGGGTCAACTGCTTCATCAGCGACTCGGCGAGGCACAACCCCAGGCCAGCGTGCATCATGGTGAGGGACTTGTCGGAAAGGCAGGTAGCCTGACCGTCGATCAGAATGTTGTGCGCATCCTCGCTGACGTTGTGCTTCAGGATCCAGGTGCGCTGCGAATAGACGTGGCCGAGGCCTTCCACCGACCAGATGTTCTCGAAATCTCCAATGCCGTAGGCCTTCCCCAGGAAGTCAGCGAGGTCGAACTCGCCACTCTTCGGGATGCCTATCTCTTCCGGGTTGTTGCGGACAAGGACGAAGATATAGCGGGTGTTTTTCGCCTGTTGGGTGTAGAGTGCGCTCTGGGGGCCGAGGGCGGCGGCCGCAAGGCCGGCCTGCGTGCCAATCCATCCGGGCACATTGGACCAGTAAGGGAGGTAGCCCCTCGGCGAGCCGATCACATTGGCGAAGACATCAACGTGCTTGGACAAATACTCGTCGGAGGCAATGAACGCCACCGCCGCCGGGTCACCGAACTTTTCGGCTGTCTTCTTCGTGCTGAAATACATCTTGCCGGTGAGGGTGGGCGGCGTTTTTGCGTCGGGCCCCGGACCAGGCGGGTTTTTCGCGACCACCATGGCAGGCGAAGCGCCCAACATCTTCGCAGTCTGCTGAACGCCGTAGAGCGTCTTCGCCAAACAGTAACTCAGGAACGATGCTACGAACTCTCGCATTTCGCCTCCATTGGCCCCAGCTTGGGCGGATCAATGCGTTGGACGCGCGAGTGTACCTCGACTGCGCTCTGCACTCAACAACCGACTTCACCCACAGGCAGTGTTTGTGATCCTAACACGATCCGCGCCGCTCAGCCACAGAATCTGACGCTGGCGAGTGATGTCCGAACGCCGCTACTCGTCGCTGCTGGGCTCAAGCCTGTCCACCAGGGCATCCAGGTCCTGAAAGCGAAAGACCTGATCCATCATCTTGTGTTTCCTGAGAATCGGTTGATATCGGTGCACGGCATTGTAAACCGGATCGTGCACCAGTTTGGTCCAAAGGCGGCGCACCTCCGAATCGGTGCTCTTTGGCTCGTACGCGAGATAGTCCTTCACCACCGGATGTTCCGGAGTAATGTCCATCGCCATGGCGGTGGAGGCGGCGACGCCGTTGCGGATCGTCCCATCGCTCTCTTCGTCGGCTCCCCTCCGCTTGATGAGGTCTTCGAAAATCTCCGGCTGCCGCATGTTCACAACGTTAGTTGCCCAGGTGATGCCGGCCCGAAGAATCTTGTGAGCGCGATCGCTGGGGGCTTCCTGTTCGGCGGCGATCCATGGAGAATACAAAGGCTGAAGCATGTGTCCGGGGGAGAAGTACAGCGCTCGTCCCGCGCCCCGCCAGAAGAACTCCCAGGCAGGCTCATCTACATCGGCCAGGATGCGCTGCACCAGATCCACCATCGGATAGTTGAAGCACCGGGTGACCAGACCGAGGGATTCCAGAGCACACCCGGCGTAGCCTTCGCGCGAATTGTTCTTGCACAGTTTGATGAAGTTCCTCAGAACCCGCTCGGTCTCCCGAGTGGTGCTGTCCGGGGTGAGTTGCTTCATCAGCGACTCGGCGAAGCACAATCCCAGGCCGGCATGCATCATGGTCAGCGATTCCTCGCGGATGTTGGCGGCTTGGCCGTCCATCATGATTCCCTCGGCATCGGTCCGGCCGTTCCACGTGCGCTGGCTGTAGACGTGCCCCAGCCCTTCTACAGTCCAAATGTTCTCAAATTTGCCTTTGACGTACGCCTTGTCCATGTAGTAAGCAAGATCGAAGGTTCCGGACTTCGGGATACCCAGCTTTTCCGAATTGTTTCTCACAAGGGTGAAAATTTCCCGGGTGTTCTGCATTTGCTTGGCATACAGCGATTGCTGGACGATCAGTGCGTCCACGGCAAGACTGCCCTGGCTCGCCAGCCGTGATATCACCTTCGACCAATATGATGGACTCAAGCTCGAGGGAGACAGCAGGTCGAAGACAAAATCAACCGCCTTCGATTGATATTCATCTCCCGCGATGAACGCCACTGCCGCGGGGTCACCGAACTTTTCGGCAGTCTCTTTGGTCTTCTTGTAAAGGAAGGCCGAAACGGTGGTTGGCTCTTCGCCGGTCGATCCGGGAGCAGGCGGATTCTTGGGGTCTACCATGCTCTCGGATACGCCCGAGAACTTCGCGACCTGCTGCCCCGTGTACAAGACGTTGGCTAGAGTGTAGCTAAGGACAGAACTGGCAAATTCCCTCATATCCCGTCAATGTTAACAGTGTTCCTCTGGCAGAGTCTAGTGAAATTCTGCAGTCCGATTCAGCACCAGTTGATGTTGTTTCACATCGGATCGTCAAATCGTTGGCTGAGCCGGTTTGCGCCGGTTCAACACGTTTCCAGGCTGGCGTTCTTTCCCGTTTCGACCCTTCTCGCACCCAGCTTACGCCGCGCCCACAACCTTCAGTTTCTCCCTCTCGAAAGCGTCTATCAGCGGCGTGGCCATGAAAGTGGTCACCAGTGCCATACAGACCATCATCGAGTACAGCGGCGGCGTCAGGATGCCCAAGTCGAGGCCGACGTTCAACACGACCAGCTCAACCAACCCTCGAGTGTTCATCATGAGACCCAATTGACACGCGTCGCGCCAGTCCAGTCCCTTCGCCCGCGCGCCGAACATCGTCCCCCCCCACTTGCTTGCAATTGCGACGAAGAGGATCAGGAGGAAGTCGATATACATGCCACCCGCATTGAACAGAAACATGGTCCGAATTCCGGTGAGCGCAAAGAACAGGGGCATCAGGATCAGGATCGTCACCGCTTCCAGCTTATCGATCAACTGCTGCCGGAACTTGCGCGGCGTGGCGAGGCCTGCCATGAACGCGCCGACCAAGGCGTGGACGCCCAGCGCCTCTCCGATTGCGCCGGAGATCAGAGCAAGCACCACAAACACTAGAATTGAGTCGAGAGGGAGCTTCCTCTCATCGAAGCGCCGGGACCAGGCCCGGAGGATCCGGGCCAGGATCAGAAGGCCCACAATGTAAGTTGCGATGTATGCCAGGGTCAACCAGAGGGGGCGCGCACTCGGATCGTGTTTGGTCAGGGTGGCGATCACGGCGAGGAGAATCCAGGCGGTGATGTCGTCCACCGCGGCGCACGCAATCGCGATGGATCCGAGGCGGGTTCCCAGGAGGTTTCGCTCCATCAGGATCCGCGCGAGCACCGGGAACGCCGTCACGCTCATCGCCGTTCCGATAAAGAGCGCGAAGTGCAGCGGGTGGCCGACTCCGTATAGCGGAAAGAGATACTGAGCCAGCCCAAGACCCATCAGCATCGGGAGGATGACGCTGACATTGCTGGTGACGATCGCGATCCCGCTCTGTTGACGGAACTCTGCGAAGTCGACGCGCACCCCGACGAGAAAGACAAAAATCGCCAGGCCGATTTGGCTTAGCGCGTTCAGGAAGCCAAGCGACGCTGCCGGAAACAGAAACTGGTATGCGCCTGGAGCGATCAGGCCAAAGAGAGTCGGTCCGAGCGCGATCCCCGCCGCCATCTCGCCCACGACCTTTGGCTGACCCAACTTTCGGAACAGCGCGGAAACCAAGTGGGAGAATCCGACGATCACCGCGATTTGCAGTAGAAACAGGCTGTTGTCAAACATCCGGACTCACTGCGAGCTGAGTCTCGCCAGCGACTTCTCGCTCATCCTCATCACCGATTCGGGATCTGGTCCGAACGCGAATCTCAATCCGACTACCGTCGATTCCGATAGGGCTCAGTCCAAGTGTTCTGGCCTTCGGTGAACTCCAGTGTGTTGTTGACCGGCAAACCTTCGAAGCGCTGTTGCAACCCACTCGGCCACCGGATTTCGATCGCATCCACCTTCGCGATGCCCGCGAGACCGAAATGCTGTTCCAACGGCAGGCACCCGAAGTTGCTGCCTCCGGTCACTTCGCGGAACTGCTTACGTCCGTCCGCCTCGATCGACACCCGTGCTCCGATGGCGGACCGGTTGCTCTTGACCCCGACGAGCCTGACGTTGAGGTAGTTGCCAGGGAGTGTCTTGGGACAATAGACGCTGGTCGTAAGCAAATCGCCGGGATAAGCTCCTCCGGCGCCGACAAGGATCGACAGGCGGCCATCGCCAAACAGGTCCGCCATATTGACGCCGTGACTCTTTCCGGTGAACGGCAGCCCCGCTGCGAACGACGTATTGCGGAACTTCCTCCCGTCGCTTTCGAAGATCACCATGGGATCCAGACGATCGAGCTTCGGGCTTCCATTGCCCAGGGCAAGGTCGAGATATCCATCATTGTTGAAATCGCCGAAGCTACCGCTCATCGTGCCCCAGCACTCGGTCAGGCCGAGTTCGCGGCTCACCAGGGTAAACGTACCATCGCGGTTGTTGTGGTACACGCGCATGGACTGTCCGTCCGGCGGACCGTGTCCGTGGCGCATGGTGTAAATAACGTTGTCGTGATCCGACCAGATGAACTGCCCGATGTCCATCCATCCGTCGTTGTCGTAATCCCACCAGAAGGCGGGACTGCCGAAGCCCATGGCGTCGACGCCGGCCACTCCGCTTACATCGGTAAACGTTCCGTCGCCGTTGTTATGATATAGCTGCGATCGGCCAAGGCCGTTGCTGAGAAACAGGTCCATGCGCCCGTCGTTGTCGTAGTCACCCCAGGCGCCCCCAATGGTCGGCCAGATCGTGTGTAACCCGGCTTGTTCGGTTACCTCGGTGAATGTGCCGTCGCCATTGTTGTGGAAGAGACGATTGGGCGTCTTGCGCTCGGTCAGGCCGCCGAGATTGTTGGCGACGAACAGGTCGAGCCAGCCGTCGCCGTCGTAATCCACCCACGATGCGGTGAACCCGGGTCCCCACACATTATCCAGCCCCACCTTCTTGGTCACGTCGGTGAACGTTCCATCGCCGTTATTGCGGTACAACTGGCCCTCACCCACATAGAACCCCGAGCGGGTGATGTAAAGGTCAGT
The DNA here is from genome assembly GCA_046160045.1 of Bryobacteraceae bacterium. Lineage (GTDB taxonomy): Bacteria > Acidobacteriota > Terriglobia > Bryobacterales > Bryobacteraceae > CAZGUX01. The sequence continues at coordinate 6,906 of JBJXGR010000202.1, read as the reverse complement.
GAAACCATCATTGTTATAGTCGCCGGCGGCCAGGCCGAACGTGTTGGTTGCGGTGTCGATCCCGGAACTGACGGATACATCGCTAAAGGTGCCGTCACCGTTGTTTCGATAGAGAGTCGCCCCGCCGTAGGCCGAGGTGACCGCGACGTCGAGCCAGCCGTCGTTGTCGTAGTCGAAGACCGCGGTACCTCGTCCGCCGCTCGTCTTGTCGATCCCGACGCGGGCTGCGATATCTTCGAAGTAGACGGTCGGCTTGGCGAAACCTGCCTTCACCTCCATGCGATGAGCTTGGGGAACAAAGGGTGGATATCCGCCTATCCTCTGGGCGGCCAGGAACATCACCGAACGGGCGCGCTCGTCGGCGGGATTGGCGTCCATCGCCTGGACTTCGGTACGCACTGCGGACTCAAATCGCCCCACGCGATAGAGTGCCGTTCCCGCCTCGTGCAAGGCGGTGGAGTAATAGCTGGATTCCGGCGGGATCTTTTTGAACTCGACGTCGGCGTCTTCATAGCGGCCGCACTTCGCCATGACACGGGCCAGTTCCATGCGTGTACGGTGGTCATTTGGTGCGCCTGCCAGACGTTTTTCACATCGGTCGATCAGTTCGCCGTACTCGAGTCCCACGAAAACCGGGGATTCGGTGAACATTTCGAAGAAGTCCTGCACAAGGCGTGGAAGCCGGCCCGGCCCAACCACGTCGAGCGTCACCAGACCGCGCAAAGCGGATTCGGTGAAAAGTGTTCCCACGGAAAGCGCCAATTGCACGGGGAGCGCGAAGTTACGCGGGTCTTTCAGATCCAGGTTACGGAAAGACTCCCGCGCGGCGGCCACAATATCGACGGACGTTGCGGGCAGTTGCGCCAAATCGAGCGGCGAATAGCGGTAGACCCGCATGAGCCGGGCGACGAAGTCCGCCACGGCCAAATCCAGATCCTGGGGACCGTTAACCGGAGCGCCCTTCACCCCGCCATTGTTCTGGCCCGTAAGCTTGTCGATGGTGTGCTGCGCGCTCTTCATGGCGGATTGCGCCATGACCAAGCCCGCCTCCAAAAGACCAGTGGGAAGTCCGAGAAGAGAACCTGGGAAGTTACTCATATACCTTTCGTGAAAGCCTTCGGCAAGACGTAGTAGACCGACTGGATGGCACACCCGTAACTCGACGTCTCCTGCCGGGTGATTGCGCCTCCACTCAGGAATTGATCGATGGCCGGTTCGAGGTAAGGGACGTACTCTGGATCTTCAGTGAACTTGTAGTTGTCGATCGCGCCGCGATACAGCAGGCCGCGATTCGCATCCATCAGGAAGGCGCGGGGCGTCTGCTGGGTGAACCATTCCCGCGCAACGTCAGAACCCGGATCGTGCAGAAGACAGAACGTGAGCTTCCTTTGGACCGCAGCTTTTCGAACACCCTCGAACGTTTCGCCCTGCCTCGCTGAAACCACTACCAGGCTCAGATCAGGATAGCGTGCCTCGAAGTTATTGAAATACTTGTCGTAGCGGAGACAATGGGAGCAGGTACTCGACCAGATCACAACCACGGCCCCTTTCTTTCCCTTGAGCTTCGAACTCAACGTAACCTTCGCGCCGTCGAGACTCAAAAGCGAGAAATCATTCAGGGGCTCCCCGAATTTTTGCTGTTCGTTTCCGTTCTGCAATTGTTTCCCCCGCCCGACCTGTTCCAGGCCTCGCTACTCTCAGTGCCCGCGCCGCCGGACCTCCACATCAGCATAAGCCAAGGCACTGCCAGCGTGTCCATAGTGTCTTCGTATTAGCGTGCCGTGCCGCGAAATTCAGCAGCGGGCCGCAGTTCCACATGCCGTCTGCCACTTCTCACGGGATCGGCTTGTTGGGCGGCTTGTTTTCGGCGGTGGAGAGGTTGACATCGATGTCGTCGCCGGGGAGGACCTTGGCGCCGGGGAGCGTCGCCGGTTCGCCCGGGTAACGGGCAAATACGATGATCGCCGCAAACGGGTTCGCTGGATCCACCGAGATCGACGACGCCATGAAGCGCGGTAAATCGTCGGAGGCATCCTTGCTCCATTTCCCAAACCCCGTGATCGCCACCTGATCGTAACCACCAACCCCAGCCTTCGAGACCGCCGAGTTGGTGCAACTCACCGACGCCGGATGCGTCATAGTGAACGTCCCCCCCGAGGGGCCCGTGTTGTTGTTCGTGTAAGTGAACGACACCGCTTTTCCCACCGCGTCGCAGGGCGCGATGAAACTGTAGCTGAACCGGTCCCCAATCGATGAAGTGAACGTCCGGGTGTCGCTCAACACCGCATTGCCCGGATTCGCCGGGTCGGCCAGATGCGCCGCCTGGATTTTCCCGAAAATGTTCAGGTTGCCCTTGTCCCCGGAAATCCAGCACAGATTCGGCTGCAGCACCGGCGTGGGGTAACAGTAGGTCGCAAACGAGCGCTTGTGAAACAGATTCATCCGCAGCGTCGTCTGGCCGTTCACTCCTTTCTCGAAATAGGCGTACGTCGGATCCTCCGGGTTCTGCGGAGGCCGCTGCGCCACCAGCAGGAACGGATCCGCCGACACCCGGCCGTTGTTGGCCGGAATCAACGTCTCAATGATCGACTGGTCGATATACATCGGGTACACCAACTCGCCCACGATTTTTCCGCTGGCCAGATCGACCATCCCTGAGGTGCGGTTGTAGGGCTCGTCGACAAAGTACAACTTGTGCTGGTCGTAGATTACCCCCGAGGGGAAGCGGAGCTGCTGGTTGGTTCCGAGCAGAAACCCGCGAAAGCCCGGTCCGGTCAGCGGATTGTTGGGAGGTTCGGCGAAGAGTCCTTCCGGCGGCAGCACCGAAAGCTGGATCGGCACCCCGTTGCCAATCCTCGGGCCGAATTGCACCTGGACCCGCCCCTGCAATTCCGCGCGGCCCGGTCCCAGCCCGCCTAGTTGCGGGATGTCGAGGTCGAAGTCGTCGCCGTAGGCCGAATATCGGGCGTTTACGGTGAAGATTTGCGTCGTATTGACCGGGATATCCGGGCAGTTGGGAGCGCACGGAGCATAGCCCAGCGAGTCGCGCGTGTCGAGTTGGAGATGTGGATGGAGACTGGTGCCGCGCGCCAGAACACTGGCGCAGTTTCCGGTGGGACCGCAGAACGGCAGGGGGAAGCGAACCGGGTCGCCCAGCGTGTCGTTGTTCAACCCCAGGAAGGTGCTGCCGCGGAAAAAGAAATCGAGCCGGCCGTCCGGACGCTGGGAGAAATTGGCCCACACCGAACCGCGGATTCCCGGAAAGGCAATCACCGGAACACCCAGCTTGGGATTGACATTCCCCAGAGCAAACAGGGCCGTATTGCCGAAAAAGCAATACCATTTCAGCGTGTTCGGATCGACGGCGCCCGTAATCAGATCCACATCGCCCGAGGACAGGGTCAGGGTATCGGAAACGCGGTTGCCTTTCACCGGCATGTTATATCCCAACGGAGCCGTTAGGGTCCCGTCATCGCCGGTCAGCAGATTCTGCGTCACTACGAAGCGGGCGCTCGTGGAACTGGTGGGAAAGAACTGGATGGTCAGACTGCCCGTCAGATGACTGTCGGTCATCGCCATACCGCCGAATAACTGATTGCCGCAGGTTCCAAAGCGGACTTCATCCTCCCAGGTGTTTCCGGGGAAGGCCGCCGGAACCGCTGGTGAACAATCGACGGCGCGCAACTGGTCACCGAAGTAGCTTCCTTCGTGGTTCAGCGGCAGCGTCTGGATCAGGCCGGGCGGCAGTTTCAGGGGCGTCGGCAGCGGATCGAAAATATAGATCGCGACATCGGCCAGCACCGAGCCGGCCGTCATGGCCAGCAGCAGGCAGAAAGCAACTGGGGTCGAGAATCTCATCTTCTCCATTCAGTTATTCCTTTCCTTACTCAATCTCACTCAAGGTCAGGCCGAGCGACTCGGCGGAATGAACGGCGCCTTTAGGCTTCTGAGTCGTCAGCGTCTGGTCGTTGGGCGCAACCGTGGAAACGTCCACCAGCGGAAAACTCCGCTGATACGTCGTATTGAGAAATGTCAGCAGATCGTTGGCGATCAACGCATGTCCGGTTGCGCCGGGATAGACGGCGTCCATCGAGTAGAATCCACCGAGATAGTCGGCGGTAATGGTCGCGCTGCCGACCCTGGCTCCGGAAGCCCGGATGCGGCGGAAGAACGCGTTCAGATCGTACACCACCGCTCCGTTGGCCCGGGCTACTTCCACGATCCGCGCGTTGAGCGCATTCACGCGCGCGGTGATGGCGGCGGCGGTGGCGGCGGTCAGGATCGATCCGGCAGGCAGCGCACCTATCTTCTTGTCGGAAAACTGATTGGCAATCGCCATCAGGCCGTTGCGCGTCACATAATCCTGAGGCGTGATCTTGTAGCCGGCCTGAATCACGAACGCAGTGGAGGCGGTGATTTGGGCGGCGACGGAAGGAGAACTGAAGTAAGCGGTGTCGATCGGGTTGGGAATCGTCGTGGCGATGACCTGCGCCTGGAGTCCGCGCAGGCCCGCCAGCACGGTGTTGTACGTGGGTCCGAAGACGGCCGGGTCGGGGATGCGGGCCGGATCGCCGCTGACGGCGGCGTCGAGAGCCTCGTAGTAACCGAGTTCGACCAGCGCCACGGTCGGAAACAGCGCCTTGGCGTATTCAAACTGAGTCCACAGCGGCACCTTTTCCAGGAATAACTGCGGAAAGCCAAGAATCATGTTCACCACGGTCTGCTTCATATTGCGCTGGGCGATGGGAAGCACCGGCTTCATCGCAACGCTGTCGGCGAGAGTGAATCCCGGCACCGACAGATTCATGACGAATAACGGCGGCGAGTCCTCTTTTTCTTCCGGAGACGGCTTATAGAACTGGCGCACGGAGCCCTGCGGATAGGTCTGCAGTTTGACCTCCTGGGCAGGGTAGCCGATCACGTCGCCGATTCCGGGCGGCTGGATGAGCGGCTGCACGAACGCGGTGCCCATCTTCGACGCTACCTGGGCGGGGAAACTGTACTGCTGCACCACGGTGCTGAGGCCGTAATTGGCCATTCCCGCGGCTAAACCCTCGCCCATCACGACGAACGTGGTCGTGTCCAGAGCCGGCCTCGTCTGGCCCGGCGCGGACGCACAGCCAGCGACGGCCACTACAATGATCGCGGATATTCCCGATGGCTTCGTCATCATTGATTCCCTCGACCTTAGTCTTTAGCGCTTTTTGATCATGGCCAAATCGCCCAGATTGAACCGCAGGGCGAGACCGGCCAGATGCGCAAAGTTCTTGTACTCCCCGTTGGTGTAGATTTTGTTGTTGGCGGGGACGTTGGTGACGCGATTTTCGAACTTCATTGCTTCGTAATAGATAGTGAACTCTTTGTTACCGCGCTTCCGCGACGCTCCCACCGTGAAGCTGTTGCGGTTGGAGTCGGGAAACAGCGGCCCGACGCTCTTGTCGGGAACGGGCGACCGGTCAAACATGTACCCGGCGCGAACCGTCATCGACGGGCTGAGGGCTTTTTCCACGCCGAAAGCGACGTTGACCGAGGTGTTGAAGTCGAAAATCAGGCGTTGTTCCGCGGGCAACGCGATATCATCTTTGGTGCTGATATCTTCATTGTATGGAAAATTGAGCGGAACGCTTTTGAACCGCTTATAATCCTGGATCCGCACGTCGGCGGCGATGGTCATGTCCCAGAAGCGGGACGTAGCGAAGCCAGCCCCGTAGGTCGCCGGAGTCGTAAACGACCCGGTGACGGGCTGATTTGGAAACGCCTTGAACAGGAAATCCTCGCCGATGTACTGTTTAACCGCGTAATCGTTGCCGAAGGCGAACGACGCCTGGCCCTTGAGGTGGTTGGTGACGGCGCTGCGGTACATCAGCCCGAAGCGGACCTTGCCGTCCGGCCGTTTGTACAGCCATCCGGCGGAAAACGCCGGGCTGTTGGCCGTTCCCGCCACGCGCGACCGGCCTTCCGGAAGCAGGCGGGCCAGCACGGCCGCGGCCTGTTCCTTATTGACCCCGGGGAAAAACGTTTTGGCCGCCAGCCGCCCGAATTCCAAGCCATCGTCCAGCGGATTCAGGATGCTTTGTTCGAGGAACAGATGAGTGTGCACGAACGCCGGGCCGAGGGCGATGGACTGATTCGGCGTCAGCTTATAGGCGATGGTGGGCTGGAACCAGTACGACTGCAACTGCGCCCGCGTCCCGGCGAACCGCCCCGGATACTTCGTCAGATTGGGATCCGAATCGTTGAAATTCGTGAAATTCGCCGCCAATCCGAACGGCGTGAACACGCCGAACCCCAACGTGATTTTCTCGTTGTACTGCTGCGTCATGTATAAACTCGCCACCGGAATGAACTTCGGTTTCACCGACCCGGAGTATCCGTTCGGCGGAACCACCTGGCCGACCGGGACCGTGGTCGGCGTGTAGCGGAACAGACCCACGACGACCAGGCTGTCCATCTGCATCTTGCGCCCCGGCTGGAAGGCAATCCCCGCCGGATTGAAATAGATCGCCGATCCATCGTCGGCCGTGGCGATGAACGCGGTGCCCATCCCGGCGGCGCGCGCTCCCAGCTGGGCGATGGAAAACGCCGAACCGTAACAGGCGGCGGTAAACGCCGCGGTCAGTCCGGCTGCGCGAAGCAGTCCGCGTAGAGTTGTGGTCATGCGCACCTGGCGTGAATTGGCCGAATCGAAACTCCGGCGTGCAATCAGCTTGTAGCTTTCCATACCGAATGTTGCCAATTATCCTCTCCCCGCTTACGCCCTGTCAATCTTTCCGAACCTGTTTGTCAAGGCAAAGTAGAAATGTCGCCTCCCTGGCAAAGTAGAAATGTCGCCTTTTGCCTGCCTGTCTGGGGAGTGCATGTTAGTCTGCGGGTGCCGGTGAAGCGGAGACGGGCTCTGCTGGCGAG